>NZ_JBFNXK010000001.1:0-506165 GCF_046054165.1 Celerinatantimonas marina
ATGTAGGTTGCTCTGAGGTCGGAGATGAGGACAAGAAACTGAATTGGCACATTCTGACGAATGAACCCGTAAACAGTGCGGAAGAGGCTTTAAAAATTATCACGTATTACGAGAAACGTTGGCTGATAGAGGAATATCACAAGGTCTGGAAGAGTGAAGGAACCGGAGTTGAAGGGCTTCGGGTACAGAGTAAAGGCAACTTAGATAGATTAGCGACTATTTTTGCCTTTTTAGCCGTAAGGATCTTCCAGTTAAAATTTGCCAATGAGCAAGTCGAAGATATCAGCTGTGAGAAAATCTTGTCCTCAAGAGCCTGGAAGCTGCTTTGGGTGAAAAGGATAAAGACGCCGCTTCCAGAGGAAGTTCCCACAGCAAAATGGGCTTATGAACATCTCGCACGGCTTGGCGGTTGGAAAGACAGTAAAAGAAATGGAAGAGCGGCAGTTAAAACGCTCTGGGAAGGATGGCTCAAACTACAAGCCATCCTTGAAGGCTATGAACTCGCTTTGTCTCTTGAACAGGACTTGTGATCAAGAGACAGGCATAAAGCGGGTTTCTATAAACAATAAGTCAATGTAAAAATTACAAGCCCGCTTTTTTAAATGCCGCAGAAACGATCTGCTGTGCTTCTTGCTCGATTTGAGCCAGATGCGCTTCACCTTTAAAACTTTCCAGATAAATTTTATAGATATCTTCAGTTCCGGAAGGACGAGCAGCAAACCATCCATTAGCTGTCACAACTTTTAAGCCCCCAATTTCGGCATCATTTCCTGGTGCCCGAGTGAGTTTGGCTAATATGGGATCTCCAGCCAACGTATCCGCTTCAACCAACTGAGAATCGAGCTTTTTCAATACCGATTTCTGTTGCTTATTCGCAGGTGCTTCAATACGGCGATAAATAGGATCACCATATTGAGCCACCAATTGTTGATAATGCCAAGCAGGATCATGTCCAGTCACAGCTAAGATTTCAGCCGCCAATAACGCTAAAATAATACCGTCTTTATCGGTACTCCAAACCGTCCCGTCAAATCTTAAAAATGAAGCCCCGGCACTCTCTTCACCGCCAAAACCAAAAGAGCCATCATAAAGACCATCAACAAACCATTTAAAGCCGACAGGAACTTCATTTAATTTGCGACTAAGTTGCTTAGCGACATGATCAATCATGGAACTGGATACCAACGTTTTACCGATCGCAGCCGATGCAGGCCATTGAGTTCGATGTGTAAACAGGTACTCAATAGCGACCGCCAAATAATGATTGGGATTCATCAACCCAGCGGTTTTGGTCACGATACCATGTCGGTCATAATCAGGATCATTCCCTACAGCAATATCAAACTGATCTTTATATTGGATCAACCCAGCCATCGCATAAGGTGATGAACAATCCATTCGGATTTTTCCATCTTTATCCAAACTCATAAATGAGAACGTTGGATCGATCTTATCGTTCACTACGTTAATATCTAATCCATAAGTTTCAGCGATAACCGGCCAATAGGCCACACCGGAACCCCCAAGAGTATCCACGCCTATTTTGACTTTCGCTTTAGCTATTGCATTAAAATCAATGACGTTTTTCAGATCATCCACATACGGTTTAATGTAGTCATACGCTTGCACACTCGGCAGTTGCATCGCTTGCGAATAGGCAATTCGTTTAACATCTTTCAAACCATCAGCCAAAATTGCATTGGCTCGATCCTGAATAATTTGTGTAACACTCGTATCAGCTGGCCCACCATTGGGTGGATTATATTTAAATCCGCCATCCCGAGGTGGATTATGCGAAGGTGTAATCACGACTCCATCAGCTAAATCAGAATGGACCGCATTATAGGTTAGAATCGCATGAGAAATTACTGGTGTGGGAGTATATCCCAAGCCAGACTGATACCGAACGTCAATACCATGAGCGGCGAAAACTTCAATTGCAGAACAAAAAGCACTTTCAGATAAGGCATGCGTATCTTTACCGATAAACAAGGGCCCCTGATAGCCTTGTTGCATACGATATTCGGCAATTGCCTGACTAATTGCTAAAATATGCTGTTCATTAAATGAGCCATCGCTGGCACATCCCCTATGACCCGACGTTCCAAAACTAACCTGCTGAGAACTATTGTCTGGATCGGGCTGAAGTAAATAGTAATCAGAAACTAATCGAGGAATATTGGTTAAATCCTGCGGGGTTGCGGGCTGTCCTGCTCGAGGATGTAAAGCCATAATAAAAATTTCTCCACATTAATGTATTCGTACAGCAAATTACCAGGGGCTGTTGATCATTGATGATACTTCTACAGCCGTTTGCCGTTTATTTAAATAATAAGATCATGAGTACAATCACTATATCTATATCATGATCTAACGTAAAATAAATGAACAGACACTAAGTATAGAACTTATATTGCTTCCGAAACGAGGGATATGTCGTGTTGAGAATATCCCATTGTCTCCATCAACTGAGAAATAATAAGTCGTTTCCGCCCGGTATTCGTATTCGTAATCACCCAAAAAGGGGTATTCGGAATCGCCTGTGGTTTGGTCGTTTTTCCACTGGCTAATAATGCATCTCTACTGGTTGCAAAATAAACACGTTTACTGCCTTTAATACGACTAGCCTGTGTAAATGCATCCGGGCTATGCTGATATAAATGGCTTAGTAATACCATAAACCGTTTTACAGCCCTGGATTGCCGCATAAACTCCTGACTGGTTAGAATTTGTTCAACCACTGCACTTGACCGGTTTTCATCAGAGCTAGCCACTAATTCCGATTGTTCAAATTTTAACAATCTACGTAAAATTTCTGATGCGCTTTCACCAATATATTGCGTTTGACTTGCAATATAGTGATAAAGTTCGTCGTCGATTTCGATGGACTTCATCTTTTAATCATTAACCACATTACCATTAAATACTTCATTTATTATACATATCGACAGAAAATTCTCGACTGCTGATTAGCAGTGATTTTACAACGGGCTATCCACGCGACTGACTCTTGAGAAGCTCCATCTTTAATTGCAAAATGACAACTTGGCCCTCAATATGGTTTTATTATGCCTATTTTAAGCACCATTGCCCTACCGTCTCAGGCTAAGCCGACTGCTGCCACTATTTTTTTAATTCACGGTTTATTTGGAAGTGCTGATAATTTAACGTCCCTTGGGAAAGAATTAAGCCAATACGCGCATGTCTATCTGGTTGATGCACTCAATCATGGCAACTCCCCTCATATTGATAGTATGAACTATATGCTTCAAGCTCAGTCACTCATCGAAACTATGAATGCTCTAGGCATCGTCAAAGCATCGATTCTCGGCCATTCTATGGGTGGGAAAATTGCGATGGCAACTGCGTTGATAGCCCCGGAACGGGTCGAAAATCTGGTCGTTGCTGATATGGCTCCAGTGCGTTATTCACACGGACATCATGCTGAATTTCAAGGGTTGAATCATGTTGAATTGACCCGAATAAACTCCCGACGAGAAGCCGATCATCAGTTATCTAAATATATTAAAGTGGAGCAAATTCGCCAGTTTCTACTCAAATCACTGCTCAAAGATCAAACGGGCTGGCATTGGAAATTCGCACTCAAGGAACTGGAAGATAATTATCCGGATATTGTTGACTGGCCTTTTGAAGCCATGCAGTTCAATCATCCAACCCTATTTATCAAAGCCCAACGCTCTGATTATATATCCACACAATACCAACAGGCTATTCAGCAACAGTTTCCTTCAGCTTCACTCAAGATCATTGCTGACTGTGGGCACTGGCTGCATGCAGAAAAACCCCGCTTATTCAATCGGATTGTCGTAGAATATTTGATACAGGATAATTAACACGATGCCAGCCTTTGTGCTATAGTCCGCAGTGTTTTAAACACCCTAACCATTTGTTAGATATCCCCAAGCTGGGATCGTGGTTACTGGGGTCATGTAATTTCACCTGAGAACTCTCAGGTTTTGGATAATTGCTAGTATGTAGGTTTATGGCAAAACAAAATACGGATCGGACAACGATCGATCTGTTTGCAACTGAAAAGCGTGCTGGCAGGCCTAAAACGAATCCTCTACCTCGAAAAGAGCAGCTCCGGGTTAATAAACGGAATCAGCTCCGCAGAGACCGTCAGAAAGGTTTAAAGCGTGTTGAGCTGAAAGTGGAGAGTTCATTGTTTGAAGCCCTTAATGAACTTGCGTCGGGGAAAGGCGTCAGTCGCAGCGAACTAATCGAACAAGTACTCAGAGAGTACTTGACAGTTTCAACTACAGAACCGCAACGATAGAAACAGGTAAAGTTATGGCAAGTGTAGGATTGTTCTTCGGTAGTGATACCGGTAATACCGAAGCAGTCGCCCAGATGATCCAGAAAGAATTGGGCAAAGATATGGTCGATGTATATGATATCGCCAAATCGACACGTGAAGATATTGAGAATTACTCACTCATTCTGATTGGTATTCCTACTTGGTATTATGGAGAATCTCAGTGTGATTGGGATGATTTTTATCCTGAGTTAGAAAAAATTGATTTTTCAGAAAAACTCGTAGCTATTTTTGGTTGTGGAGACCAAGAAGATTATGCCGAATATTTTCTGGATGCAATGGGCACCGTTCGAGACATCATCGAAGCTCGTGGAGCAACCATTGTGGGCAACTGGTCGACCGAAGGTTATGAATTTGAAGCCTCTAAAGCATTAGTTGATGAAAACCACTTTGTAGGCTTAGGTATCGATGAAGATCGCCAACCTGAACTAACTGAACAGCGTGTTAAAGACTGGTGCAAACAAATTCACGAGGAAATGTACCTTTCCGAATTAGAAGATTGATAAAAGTTTGTCATCAAAACATAATGAAAACTGCCCCAATTGTTGAATTATCAATCATTGGGGTTTTTTATGGGCGCCTCATTGATACAATCGACTCAATTTTTCAAAGCAGTGGCCGTTAACTTATAAACATGATTGATGAGTTAAGGCAACGATTATAAAGTGCAGGCTAAAGTCTTATTTTTCTTATTCCTAATAGGGATCGGTTTTAATTCACTACCGGCCCATGCTGACATCTGGTTCTTTCAAGATGCTCAAGGCGAAATGCACTTTGCCAAAACTCAGATGAATCCTAACTGGAAGCTCTTACTTCAAACATACGGCCAAAGCCAATTACCCAAGCGCTTTCAAATTAAAAATTCCCCTTCTCAATACACCATTGATAGTCAATTTATCGCCCGAAGCCGGTTGAATACATCATCAGCTCAGAAGCTGCAATCACGTCGATTTGAACATTTAATCCGCCAGGTTGCCCAACGCTATGATCTTCCGGTTAAGCTAGTCGATGCCGTGATACAAGTTGAATCAAGTTATCAACATCATGCAGTATCCAAAGCCGGCGCAATGGGGTTGATGCAACTGATGCCAAGTACCGCCAGACGATTTAATGTTGAAGATCCCTTTGAACCTGCGGAAAATATCGATGCCGGAAGCCGATATCTGAAAACATTACTCAATGAATTCCATTCTGTTAAATTAGCTTTAGCGGCCTATAATGCTGGTGAAAACGCGGTCCGTCGTTATCAAGGTATTCCCCCCTATTCAGAAACACGTCAATATATAGACAAAGTCATGGCATTACTGAATTAATCATGCCTCCGATCTATTTAATCCATTATTCGTGCTACCGATGTATTCAGGAAAATTGATAGGTATTCATGAAATTTCGTGTTAAATTGGTTAAATCGTTTTAGTTGATAGAGAAAAGCCATCAACATAAAACTCAGGTAAGTATTATAATGCTAGCATTCAGTACCTGATCGTTTCATTAAAATAAGTGAAAAGTTCAAATATGCCAGATAACAATCAAGCACTTAAAAAAGCCGGGCTTAAAGTTACATTACCTCGGATTAAAATTCTCGATTTAATGCAGCAACCAGAGTCAGCTCACATTAGTGCTGAAGAACTCTACAAAAAACTGATTGACCAAGGTGAAGAAATTGGCTTGGCTACAGTTTATCGTGTGCTCAACCAGTTTGATGATGCCGGGATCGTCACACGTCATCACTTTGAAGGCGGTAAATCTGTGTTTGAGTTAAACAGTCAGCATCATCATGATCACTTGGTCTGTTTAGATTGCGGGAAAGTCATTGAATTTCGTGACGAAATCATCGAAGAACGGCAACGTGCTATTGCTGAACAATACCATATCAAGCTAACCAACCACAGTTTGTATCTGTATGGTAATTGCACTGATGAAAGTTGCCCCGATCATAATAAAGATTAAATCCCCCGCCACTGCAACCTGTGGAAACACAGATACAGGTTGCATCTTCAGAACTCAAATGACACTCTTGACAGATAAGCTCTCCGGATAAGGTTGAAAATAATACTGCACTTGTAAATACTGATCTGGATAATGCCGTAAATAATGCAATAACATTTCAAGGGGCGTCGCTAGGGGTAACATTTTCTGCTGATAACGAAGGATGAGTTGTGTTAATGCCGCTTTATCTGAAGCAGCTAACTGGCGTTTAAAATACCCTTGAATATGCATCAAAACATTTGTATGTTTTTTTCGGGTAGCCACCTGAGCTAATCCAGCCATCAATTTGCGAATATAGTCATTTGCAAATATCGTTACATCACAACCTTTAGTCTGAGCAAGCATTTGCCCCAAATTACGGTAACATTCAGGAGAATGAGCCATTAATAACAATTTATACCGGCTATGAAACTCAATAATCCGATGAAATGTTAATCCATCCTGACATAATTGCTGCCAACGAGCATAACAAAAAAGTCGGACTAAAAAACTTTCTCGAATCAATCGATCGTGAAGGCGTCCAGTCTCTTCACAAGGTAAATAGGGATACTGAGTCATCAATGATTCGGCAAAAATTCCCGAACTCATTTGAGGCAAAGGATGTCCAGCCGCCGTATAAACCTTCACCCGCTCCATTCCGCAACTGGGTGACTTCGCACAAAAAACAAACCCTGTTAACTGATCATTTTGTAGTGTCAACTGTTGTACCGAAGCCTTCAATGCTGAAGTATGGTCACGTTGTAAGCCACCACTTTCTATAACTTTTAATTGTTCATCAACAAGCACCAGCCGAATAGCCGGTCTGGGGATCCCTAAACCAGCCGAAACTTCAGGACAAACAGGAACAAACTCAACCCAAGGTGATAATTCATCCAACAAAAAAGCAGATCGCTTATGCCCACCATCAAACCTAACTTTCTCGCCAATCGTACATGCACTCACCCCCAAGCGAATAGGCGGATATAACATTTCGGGAAGCGATTCAACCATGTAACCTCTGATCAATTTAGAAACGACTACATCCAGTATAGCCCCAGGCGGGCATAATCGATTGTTCAATCCCTAAATGATCCAATATACGACCCACCACTTGATCCAATAGATCCTGAATTGTTGTCGGATGATGATAGAACCCAGGTGCAGCCGGCATGATATCGACTCCGAGACGAGCCAATTCCAGCATATTTTCTAAATGAATCACCGAAAATGGCATCTCCCTTGGCACAATAATCAACTGCCCTTTTTCTTTAATCACCACATCAGCAGCCCTTTCGATCAGATTGTCAGAAAGCCCGTGGCGAATGGCTGCTAATGTCCCCATACTACAAGGGCAAATGACCATTTGCTTGGGCGCAGAGGATCCTGAAGCAACCGGCGAAAACCACTGTTCCCGCCCCAACCGAACCACTTGCCCGGGTTGAGCTGCATAATGCTGAACCATATACGCATCAAATGCTTGCTCGCAAGCGGGCCAATTTTGTTCAGTTTCAGTGGCTAAAACAACTTTAGCCGCCCCTGATATCAATAAAAAAATAGGGCGTCCCGTGGCGATAAGTGTCTCTAATAATCGAAGTGCATAAGGGGCTCCGGAAGCTCCGGTAATGGCCAAGGTAATTCCAGATAACGGTGATTGCTGAGGATTATTATTCATATAGATATCGCTATCCCTTTAAATCTCGGTATTATGAAGACAATATCAATAATTTGTCATCAAATGATGTATCTATAAGCTTAGAAAAACGATGATTTTTCTACTAAAATTTAATCAATTATCATTTAATTTAACATATATGAACATACTTAAATCAAAAATCTGGCTGTCGTTACGAGAAATCGAGGATACTCGTGAATAACTGGAGTGGTAATGTCACTATTAAAAATACCGCTGAGAGAACTCCGATTAGGGCACTATGTCTGTCTTCCTATAGAATGGAAAAGCCATCCGTTTCTACGAAATAACTTTAAAATTCGCAGCAGTGATGAGTTAACTGTATTAAAAACATTATCGCTCGAATGGATTGATATTGATCCTGAAAAATCAGATTTATCGGGAGGCCGTCCCTCCACACCCAAAAACTACGGACAGCCGAGTGCAACCCTGAAACGAACGGCAACACCCGAAGCTTTATTTCAGACACAACAGAAAAACAGTCAACGAAAATCCGAGTCATCCTACTACCAATGCATTAGCCAGTATCGGGATACTTTTGCCCAATTTAATTCTGATCCAGGAGCCATATATGGGCTACTTAAGGATCTGATTACTCATGTCAGTCAAGCCGTATTTAACCAGACAAATCAAATCCCTCAGGTATATCTCATTCTCAATGATAAAGGCAGTGACGTACTCTTTTCGCATTCAATGAATGTCATGGGGCTCGTATTGTTAATGGCCAAAATTCTTCACTATTCACAAAAAGAAACGGAGACCTTAGCGCTAGCCGCTATGATCTCCGATATTGGTTTACTACGGATCCCCCACCAAATTCGCTCTAAATCTCAGCCGCTTACTAAGGCAGAACTCAGCTTCCTTCAGGCTCATGTGGGATATAGCATTGACCAACTCCGTAAAGCTCAATCCATTCCGAACGAAGTATTAACACTTGTTGCCGTGCATCATGAACGAAGAGATGGGAGTGGTTATCCAAAAGGTCTAACTAAAGATGAATTTCCCAGAGCCGCTCAAATTCTCCAGGTCGCAGACTATTATGACTGGCTTATCAATCCATTCCCCTGGCAAAAGCCGTTGTCACCACAACTTGCGATTGCTTTTTTATTAAAAAATTCCCCGGATAAATTTAATCAGGTTATTGTGGAAGCATTGGCCAACGCTCTCGGAATTTATCCTCCGGGAACAATCGTTGAACTGTCCAACCAACAATTAGCAATCGTAGCCGGAAGCAATCCCCAAAACCGCTTAAAACCCTATATCAAACGCTTTGGAAGTGACCGATTTATCGATGATTTATCTTTTGAAGACCTATCCATGTTAGAGCTATCGATCCACCATTCTGTACCATCAGAACAACTCCCCGAATCCGTCACCATGTTGCTCGCCAATTGGCGTATTAGCTATTTCATTGAAACAGAATCACCTGGGTAATAATTTTGTTGAGAATTGTTCAATATCAATAAAATATTCCATCAACGCTTTGCCTGAGGGGCAAGAAAAGGTACATTATGACATCAGCGTCTAATGACCGACTTTTTATTTTGTATTGGAGTTCTCATGGAAAAACCAAACACCCAACAACATATGGCCCAAGTTTTAGAGCTAGTGTCAATTGCTCGTCGTCGCAATAAATTAAAACGAGAAATGATTGACGTTGCGAAAAAAATTCGTGATAACCGTAAACGCGTAGAGTTACTCAGCAATTTATCTGATTATATTCAAGAAGGTATGTCTGTGCGTGAAATTATGGCAATCATTGAAAATATGCGCGGTGATTATGAAGATCGTGTAGATGAATATACGATTACCAATGCTGAATTATCAAAAGAACGCCGGGAACTTGCCCGTAAAATCAAAAACGCCAAAACAGAAAGTTAAAATAAACCGCTGGGTTCAATATCCAGCGGTTATTCACTCTCTAGTGATAATAACCGACTCTTCGTAATACAACTATTTTCCCAACGATAACGAATACTGTTGCTATATAAAGTTCCACACAAATTCGTATAATAAATCATCAATATGTAGAATAAATATTCTATTCATCTTATAATACAGCATAAATGCCTAACGAATATGCTCTAAAATAATTTCACTTAATATTTGTGCATGCTGGTCCTGAGCATTAAGGGCAGGAATATAATTAAATTCTACCCCACCCTGACGGAAAAATAGCAATTTTAATTGGCAACTAATTTCCTCCAAAGTTTCCAAACAATCTACGGAAAATGCAGGGCTAATAATGTCAACGGCTTTAACACCATCAGCAGCCAGCGATGTTAAAAGTTCATCGGTATAGGGCTGAACCCACGGTTCTCGTCCAAAACGACTTTGATAGCTCATTTTCCATGCATCATCCGGCAATGCCAATAAGTCGACGATCCGCCGCGTTGTTTGCTCACATTGCCTCGCATATGGATCTCCCGCCTGTACATAACGTTCTGGAATACCATGATAAGAAAAAATTAATGGGTAAGAGGCACTATACTGAATATGGCGTTTTTGAATCTGTTCTGCCAAAAGCTCACAATATCCGGGCCAATCATAATATTGTCGAATAAACTGCACATTGGGTAATGTATATTCTGATTGAAGGGCTCGAGCACACGCATCAAAAACAGAAGCACTCGTTGAAACGGAATATTGGGGATAAAGAGGTAAAACAATGAGCGTCTCAACGCCCTGTTCAATCTCTTCATGGATCACCGTTTCAAGAGAAGGATGACTATAATTCATCGCTAGACGAACACGACATCGACCTTGAATACATGAAGAAACTTTTTCCGCTAATTTTTCAGAATACACCTGCAGCGGAGATCCACCATCCATCCAAATTTGCTGGTACAGTCGGGCTACTTTAGGACTCCGCAACGGCAAAATAACGCCTTTCAACAAAGGCTGCCATAGCCAAGGTGATATAGGGACAACCCGTGGATCCGATAAGAATCGATTTAAAAAAGCTCTAACAGCCGATGAGGTAGGTTGTTCAGGAGTTCCCAAATTGACTAAAATCGCCACAACAGAGGATTTATCCATAGACGGTTGGTCCTGATACTGAATCATAACGTCAACGTTTGCCATTTATTACGGTATTAAATGCTATTTAAAGCAACTCGCTTGTCATGCATGATGCATAAGGCTGAAGCCAATCAACCTTATGATATTTTAGACTAATCCAGTAAATCTGCTAATTGTTTACTCACATCAGCAACTGGTAATGTACCATCAATACGATAATATTTATTTAAACCTTGCTTCGCATCATGACTGTAATAATCAACTAATGGTTGAGTCGTTTCATGATAGATGGTCAACCGTTTACGAACGGTTGTTTCTTCATCATCTGGACGGACCATTAAATCTTCGCCAGTCACATCATCTTTACCTTCAACTTTAGGCGGATTATACACGATATGATAAACACGACCTGAACCCGGATGAACACGACGACCACTCATACGCTGCACGATTTCATCATCAGGGACATCAAATTCTAATACAACATCAACATCGATATTGTTTTCTTTCATTGCATCAGCTTGTGGAATGGTCCGGGGAAAGCCATCCAATAAAAAGCCTTTTGCACAATCATCTTGTGCAACCCGTTCTTTTACCAATGCGATAATTAATTCATCACTAACTAACTGGCCTGCATCCATCACTGCTTTAGCTTGCTTACCTAATTCAGTTCCAGCTTTCACAGCAGCCCGTAACATATCCCCGGTAGAAATCTGAGGGATCCCATAACGCTCCATAATGAATTGGGCTTGAGTCCCTTTTCCCGCACCAGGTGCACCCAGTAAAATAATGCGCATAACGCTAGTCCTTTCTCAACAATAATGTTCTGGAAAGCCGTAGAATGTACACTTAGACGACTTATTTCTCAAGTCGGAGATACAATTACCAAGGCGATGAACTGTTGATCAACCGTGATTATTTTGCCGCCTTCTGACGCTGATTTAGACAAAACAAACGTTGCTCAGTGTCATTATTCTCTACAATGACGTCTAACATGACATAAAGCAAACTCAAACACCCTTTCGGGTTCACTTAAGCTATTGGAACGATGTGCATCCAGTGTACTTAATTCATTAAGATTAAGCTTCACCGAGAACGTTTTGTTCAATACGCGTTTGCTTGACATAAAATCCATCCCGAAAGCTAAAGTCGATATGAATTTCCTAAATTGACACACTATCAATTTACATGAAAATGAAAAGCCAAACGTCATCGAATTGATGAGAGATAAACATCAGAAAAACAAGGTGTGCCACTAAAGAAGAAAGCAGGATGGAATCAACCGATGCTCAATTCCATCCCAAATGCTGCGAATACGAGCTACGCAAAATCACGAGACCCAACAATGGGCAGAAATATGGGATCTCGATCATAATCACTATAAGGATATTGATGTGATGGCCTATTTAATCGTGCAATCCCACTAAACGCAACCATGTAAAATACAACTGAAGCAGGTTCGTAAACTATAGTTTCCACTTAGGAATAAATTGCTGGTCATTTATTTTAATTTAAAAACATAATATATTGTTTTTAAATAATTTTTAAAATGAAACTCAACAAAATAGAGCTCTTACCGCCACACATATTCCAATAAAAGTTTTTTAGTACTACTTCATTCCTGATCATAAGTTACAATTTAGATAATAGACAAGACTGTCAAATAAAAGTAAAAACACACAATTTTGCAAAAAATGTTACTTTATTAAGTATTGTTGGTTACAATTCGCCGTGCTAAGTAAATTCGGCTATGACCAGGCTGGCTATAGTTATTTTGAACTAGCATTTAACAAGCAAAATGTATCTGTCATCTTAGGCAAAGGCTTGCCTGCAGTTAGCGTGTCAGATATCAAACATGGACATAAATTAATATTATAGGGGAATCCCAGTCGTGAGTGATACCAATCATGATTCATCTATTCATCGAATTGAATTGAATTTGTCATATCTTGTTCGATGGCTTGAAGCCAATCATCGAAGACGGAATTATCCATTGGAGCGAGCGCACTACCTTATCCTTCGACTACTCACTCAGGAATCACCACAATCGTCAGGTATATTAGCGGTACAGTTAGGTTTGGATTCATCCACAGTCACTCGGCAGCTAAAAGCCATGATGGAACAGCAGCTAATCGATCGACTCCCGGATCCTTCCGATCGCCGCGGATGCTTGATTAATGCCACCGCTCTAGGTCAGGAAAAATTTGAGATAATGAAAAAACAACGTTGTGCCAATACTGAAAAAATCTTTTCAGATTGGGATGATGAGGAAAAAGTATCATTAGCCGATTTATTAACGAAGCTTAATAAATCAATCAGCGATAATTTGGATGGAAACTAACAGCCCTTCAATAGGATTCAAAGGGCTGTACATAGTGGTTAGGCTGATTTGATCTTCAATTCAGTACCAGCCGCCTTGCGAATCACAACGGCCACTGATTTAGAGGTAGGGGTGTCACTATAATCACCCTTACTGCTCAGTGGAATAAGTGCATTCGCTTCAGGAAAATAGGCTGCCACATTGCCTTCAGGAATATCATAAGAAACCAGTTTAAACGCATTGATTTCTCGTTTAATGCCATCATGCCAAATTGTTTCTAGATCGACAAGGTCACCATCAACCAGTCCCAAAGCCGCTATATCACGAGCATTTAAAAATACAACCTTCCGTTCCCCAAAAACCCCACGGTAGCGATCATCATAGCCATATACGGTCGTATTATATTGATCATGGGAACGTAACGTTTGCATCACAAACACTCTTTCTGAGGTTTTAGACACATCAACAGGAACAATCATCTCGGGAAGCGCATGAGCCTTCAACTGAGCTTTACCGGATGTGGTTTTCCAGTTTAAATCGCGTGCGGAATTTCCAAGATAGAACCCGCCGGGAAGATCCAAACGCTGGTTAAAATCATCAAAACCAGCAAAAGTTTGCTCAATAAGATCACGGATCCGATCATAATTATCAATTAACGACAGCCAATCTACTGGATTATGTTCACCTAATGTGGCATGAGCCATACGAGCCACAATCGCGGGTTCTGAAAGAATTTGTTCCCGACTCATATCTACACGCCCGGAAGAAGCATGAACCATCGAAAACGAATCTTCCACCGTTACTTTTTGAGGACCAAAAGCCTGCATATCAATATCAGTTCGACCTAGGCAAGGTAAAATAATTGATTCCTGTCCCGGATTAACATGAGTACGGTTCAGTTTGGTGGCGATATTTACTGTTAAACGAGCTCGATGCATAGCGTCGGCAACCCGTTGTGTATCCGGTGCCGCGGCAACCATATTGCCACCCAGTCCGATAAAAATCTTACTACTTCCCTGCCCTAGCGCTTCTAATGCCTGAACCACATTATGACCGTGAGCTTGGGGCGGCTTGAACCCAAACACCTGCTCAATTTTATCCAAAAACGCCTGATTTGGTTTTTCATTAATGCCTACCGTCCGATCGCCTTGAACATTAGAATGCCCACGAACAGGACAGACACCCGCGCCTTCTTTACCAATTTGACCAAACAACAACTGTAAATTAACTAATTCCTGGATGGTTGCCACAGAATGCTTATGCTGAGTTACTCCCATAGCCCAAGTCACGATCACACGATCCGCGTTTTGATAAATATCGGCGGCTTTTTCAATTTGCTCGTAACTCAAACCCGATTGGGATGTTATTTGTTCCCATGAAGTGGCTTCGACTTGCGCTAAATACTCATTCATTCCCTGTGTATGCTGCTGAATAAAAGCCAGATCAAATACTGAACCGCCCTGTTGCACCGCTTGCTGATGACGTTCGTATAAAATCTTAACCATCCCCCGAACTGCCGCCATATCGCCCCCTAGCTTCGGAGTGAAGTAATCGCTGGTGGTAGGGGTATAGCCATTACGCAACATTTCCAATGGCTTTTGTGGATTGGTAAAACGCTGCAATCCTCGTTCTTTCAGATTATTGAATGCAACAACTCGAGCCCCCCGTTTATAACAGTGGCTTAGTGTTTCCAGCATTCGCGGATGATTCGTTCCAGGGTTTTGTCCAAATAAAAAAATGGCATCGGCTTTTTCAAAATCATGAATTGTTACCGTGCCTTTACCAATTCCTATCGATTCCACGAGTGCGTGGCTAGTGGCTTCGTGGCACATGTTGGAACAATCCGGGAAATTATTGGTCCCAAATCGCCGCGCAAAAAGCTGATATAAAAAAGCCGCTTCATTGCTCGCGCGTCCCGACGTATAGAATTCAGCCTGACTAGGATCATCTAACTGATTTAATTCACGTGCAATCAATGCAAACGCGTCATCCCAACTGATGGGCTCATAATGATCTGTTTTCGGATTATAGCGAACTGGTTCAGCTAAACGCCCTTGAAACTCTAAAAAGTAATCGGTTTGCTGATTCAGCCAGCTGACACTATGTTCAGCAAAAAAACTCCCGTCCACACGCCGAGTTGTCGCTTCCCAGTTCACCGCTTTAGCACCATTTTCACAGAAACGAAATCGCCCGGGCACACCTTTTTCCCCCCAAGCACATCCCGGACAGTCAAATCCGTGATCCTGATTGGTCCTTAGCAAGTTAGAAATATTTTTAGCAACATTCTGACTTTTAAAAAGATGCTCTGTAGTAGCGCGCAATGCGCCCCACCCACCGGCTGAACCGTTATACTGTTTGATGCTCATATAATCGTACGACCTAATTTTTCTATTCGCTTTTTAAGCGCCAATGCCCATGATAAATATTAAATTGGCGAACCTTCGTAAAACCAATCAGGGTTACGCCAAACTGTTTTGCCATCGTTACCGCTAAATTAGAAGGAGCACCGACCGCAACAATGGTCGATATTCCAGCGATCACGGCTTTCTGAATCAACTCAAAGCTAACCCGACCACTCAGCACTAAAACCCCCTGAGGATGCCAGCCATCGGTTTTAATATGACCAATCAATTTATCGACGGCATTATGACGACCCACATCTTCAGCGATAGCAATAATTTGTCCATCAACCGCATATCCGGCACCATGCACAGCTCCGGTTTGCTTAAACAATGATTGCTGTTGGCGTAATTGTTCGGGATAGCTTAAAACCAGAGCTGGCTCAAGCCAGTGCGTGGCCTGATCAAGATGAACTTCGCATTGCAGGCTCAATGCCCGAAGCGACGTTAAACCACAGATACCACAACTTGACTGACTCATATAGCTGCGCTGGTTATCTTCCAATTTAGGAATACAGCCTGACTTTAAACTAACCAACATGTGGTTTTCCTCATGACGCCGCTGGCAATCAAAAGGTTCGATGGATTCAATACACTCCAGTTGTTCAATCACCTGTTGAGTCAGCAACAAGCCTTTAATCAAAGCTTTATCATCCCCAGGAGTTCGCATAGTTAAACTCCATTCTCTTTGTTGCTGCAATGAATCTTCATCCCACTGCAAACTGATCTGAAGAGGTTCTTCAACCGCGAGATAATCAGTCTCAAGCGTAATTCCACTTTCCAGTGAAAATCGCTGACGAGCTAAAGAACTCAACATTTCAGTTTCTGAAGTATCAATCCGCGCTGGCATATTGTAAATACCTTGTAATAAAATTTATTATGTTAGTTAACATCTATGACGAAAACTGCGAGCACAAATAATAAATTCAATAGCCAGTGATTCGCTACAATCTCAATCAAGATAATGATTAATAGTTTAAAAATTCGAAGTTTATATCATGCAGATCACGAGAAGGAGTACTCACTCCATTTGATGGAGCGTAAAATTACTCCCTGAAATGAGTAGGGTCAAGAATATGTTGTTAAAAATATTCACCAAGATGATACAAAATGATCTTTTATATAAAATCAACACAAATTAATTCATTACAAAACAATTGATGCTAAAAATTTTTACTTATATTTAACTTAACATCCATTACATGCTATGTTTAAGCTTCATTTCATCTTTTAAACGGGTAGGATTATTCATGTATCCAGCTCTTCAAACGATCACCTTTGACACTATCACCGGTCAACAAAGCTCTCTGGCAGACTATGCCGGAAAAGTTGTTCTCATTGTAAATGTTGCATCCAAATGTGGTTTAACCGCTCAATATGAAGAACTTGTGAAACTATATGATCAGTATAAAGATCGAGGCTTCACCATATTGGGCTTTCCTGCCAACAATTTTTTAGGACAAGAACCTGGAACAAATCAGGATATTGCAACCTTTTGTAGCGCCACCTACGGCGTTGATTTTCCTATGGCCGCTAAAATTTCAGTTAAAGGTGATGACATTCACCCCCTCTATTCAGCATTAATCACGGCACAACCTCATGCGGTTCGTAACCCTGATAGTGATTTCGAAAAACTGCTCCATGATAAAGGCCTCATCAGTGGCCAAGAAAATGATATTCAATGGAATTTTGAAAAATTTCTCATTAGTGAACAAGGTGAAGTCATTAGCCGATTTGCACCGGATATCACTCCTCTGGATGAGCGAATCACACAAGCCATTGAAAGTGCATTAATTGACGAGTAATTCCGGTTAACTTTTACTTTATACCGATCAAGGAAAATTGAGCTTTCTGTACAATTTTCCTTTTTGTTATCAATCCGATTTCGCATGTTCCCTTGTCATCATAACAGCTCAATAATATCGTCTCACCATACCTCGAAGCGATACTCGTTTCGGCCATAACATCATATAAAAAGACCGTTAGGCTCATGTCAGAAAAAACCCAATTGTGGATCTTCTAATATCGGTAATAATGATGGCTGAGGCCGCAACGAGAAATCATGAGATCCAAGCCAATAACTATTTAACCACTGATAAATCATGATGGCCAATTGCGGAGCTAGAGCGTTATCAGGCGTATGGACCATTACATAAGGTGTTATTCCTTGTTCAATCCAAGTCGTTAGTTGAATCAGCCAGGGATGGAAAAAACGCTGATTGGCCTGCAAATCTGCAGTACCTATAAATCGGATCAAAGGTTGCTGAGCAGTTGCCACGACATGAACGGGTAACTTAGGTTTTTTCTGCTGCGCATCGGCAACGACAGCACTAGCAGGTATCGTACTAAATAAAGCTCGGCTATCGAACATCACCCGGTTAGCATGATATTGATGCAACATTTGATTTAACCGTAATTCCTCCCCACCTTTTGAATAAAACATAGGATGACGAACTTCGACAGCCACAGTGAGAGCCTGTGGAATTTGATTTAAGAAAGTCTCTAGGACAGGTAATGATTCAGCTGAAAAAGAGGGTGGCAGCTGGATCATCCACTGCCCCGTTGCCGCAAATAGGGGCTCCATTACATTTAAAAACGACGTTAATTCAGCCGCACAGTGTCTGAGCTTATCTCGGTGAGTTATAGTCTGTGGAAGTTTAAACGTATATTTAAATGAATCAGGAACCGTATTGGCCCATCGGCGAACAATAGCGGGAGAAGGTATCGCATAAAACGTCGTATTTCCTTCAACCGTATTAAATATTTTGCCATAGCGGCGCAATCGTTCTGAAGTTGGACATCCGTCACCATAAATACCCGTTTGCCACGAATCATGCGACCACATTGGTAAGCCTATATAGAGATGCGTTAAATCCGACATTCCATCTATCTACTCCCATGAAAATTCTTTTTCTACCGATAATATATTGATAAATCAAGCGAATAATTATTTAAACTCCCGCCAAGCACCAATTTAATATTATTAGTAATTTTATAAATAAATCATTACAAACAAGAGAATGATCACCATTTCTGATAAATCAATCAATTAGTATTCTTTTCGATAAGCGGTTATCACATCATTTAATCAGGAGAGCGTATGAAAAATTGGTTAAAAAAAATACGACATACTGTTGTATTAGGCTTAGGGTTATTCATTATCTATGCTCAGGCAGCAACCACCTTTCAAAATCCTGTTTATGAAAATGGAGCGGATCCTTGGATTACCTATTATCACGGAAACTATTATGCAGCGACTACCACCTGGAGTTCGCAATTAATTATGCGAAAATCCCCCACTTTAGCAGGGCTGGCTCAGGCAGACCCAATTACGGTTTGGTCAGAAACAAATCCAGAACGTTGCTGTAATTTTTGGGCATTTGAATTTCATCGCTTAAATGGTCCGAATGGTTGGCGATGGTATATGCTATTTACCTCCGGAGATAACGTAAATCTAGATCATCAGCACCTTTCAGTATTGGAAAGTGCCGGAGATGATCCTATGGGGCCTTACCAATACAAGGGCTCTCCGATGCCTGATACTTGGAATATTGATGGCGACTATCTCAGTTATAATGGCAAACTGTATTTACTTTATTCGCAGTGGGTCGGAAACGAACAAACTAATTTTATCGCAGAAATGAGTAATCCCTGGACACTTAGCAGTAGTCCCGTTGTACTCACCCGTCCCCAATATGATTGGGAGCGCGTAGGTCGGTATGTGAATGAAGGACCGGAAAGCTTAGTCAGTCACGGACATGTCTTTGTCGTCTATTCAGCAAGTTACTGTGAAAGCGATGATTACAAATTAGGCATGTTGGAGTTAACCGGCACTAATCCGCTAGCAACCGGATCATGGACGAAGTTTACTCAACCTGTTTTCAGCCAAGCCAATGGCGTGTATGGCCCGGGACACAACAGCTTTTTTAAATCACCCGATGGCAGTGAAGACTGGCTGGCTTATCATGGCAATGCTCATCCGGGTGATGGTTGTGGAAGTTTGAGAGCACTGCGAGCTCAACCCTTTACATGGACGTCCGATGGGATCCCAAATTTCGGAGAACCCGTTGCATCAAGCCAGGTACTTTCAGTTCCTTCCGGAGAAAATGGTCCGATGCCGATCCATCCCAATGGCGTTAATATTAAACTTACCGCCGTCGCGCAAAATACAACGACATTGACCGCCACATTAGATTTTTTGCCCCAAAATCAATTCCGTTTTACCAACTCCAGTGGATTAGTCCTCACCAATCCTCAATGTGGATTAGACCAATGGAGTCAATGGCAAAACAGCGATTGCCAAAAATGGACGCTTGCAACAACCACCGCACATACTTACCAATTGATAAATGTAAAAACTCAGACTCCCCTCACCTTGTGTGGTTCCAATCAGTGCTCTCAATGGCGCTTATCATTTGAAAAAGATCTTGCCATCGTCAATCGTCATAGTGGGAAAGTACTTACACTGAATCATTCACAGCCCCAGCAACAACCGTGGAACAATAGTAATTCACAGAAATGGAGCTTAAAGGCCGGTAGTAATGGTGCATTGAGCATAAAATCTGTTGAAAATCAACGTTGTTTAATTGCAAATGGTTCTAATTTTGCAATATCTAACTGCGGAGCAAGCTCAAGTCAGTGGCTACTCATACCCCAACTTTCCGGAGGATTTGCTGTTCAAAATACGCTAGCGCAACGGCTGTTAACAAATACCGATTGTAGTCTGGCCGATAATGCCCCCCTTTCGATGACAGAAGGCCTAAATGGGAGTTGTCAGAGTTTTTATCTGCACTTAACTCAGTAGAGTTTTCGAGTGTTTTATTGGCACAATTTATAGCGCTACCTCATTCGCTCCGGTAGCGCTCTCGAACATATATATTGATATATTTAACACTCTTCATGATTAAAACGAAAAACGCTCCTATACTTAATCCAATAACTTTATGAAAATCAGTGAATAAGTGTTTTAAAATTCATTAATATTATTTTCATCATTATCTATAATCTACTTTACAGCAAGGATCGTTCAAACCCTCAAAGGAATACCAATGACAAAACGAATCGCACTACTTTTGGATGGAACATGGGATGACCCCGAAAGTGACAGTAATATATTTAAATTTTCGCAACTCATCGGCCAGTCTCCCTCACAACAGATTCATTATGTCAAAGGGATCGGAACGCATCCGGGACATACATTCTGGAATAAATTAATCAATGCTATCGAAGGTGGAACCGGCACCTCGGTATCGCATAAAATTTTAAGGAGCTATCGATATATCTGTCAAAATTACCAGCCTGGTGACCAATTATTTATTTTTGGTTTTAGTCGCGGTTCATTTGAGGCCCGCAGCTTAGTAGGGTTAATCAGCTATTGTGGGCTTATTTCAGCGGTAGCCGATCAAGAAAAATTTCACCAACTCACACAAAGAGCTTTTCACTACTATCAAATCCAACAGAATAGCCACTATCGACAAGAAGCCGAACAGTTTATTCAGCAAAATTGTATCACACCTATCCCTATTGAATTTTTAGGGGTATTTGATACGGTTGGTGCCCTTGGGATACCCATTGAACAGGATCAAACATTACTCGAAAAATTTATGCATCAGCTGGATCACAATCTACTGCAATTTTTTGATACCAAATTATCGGACAACGTACATTACGCCTATCAGGCTTTGGCTATTGATGAACATCGGTATGCTTTTTTACCCACATTATGGAATAACTGTCCAACCAATACCCAAATGGAACAAGTATGGTTTGCCGGATGTCACTGTAATATTGGGGGTGGATACCCTGGAAATCATCTTTCCGATGAAGCATTAGCTTGGATGTATCTAAAAGCTCAAAAGGTCGGATTAGAATTCAGTAGCCCTTATCATGCTGCGATCAATGCCTATGCCGATCCCATCGAAAATTCTTATGAAACTTTTGTTAGGCAATACGGTGCTGAAATTGCTGGAAAACCGGTAACCCGTCAAATTTTAGATCCCCAGTATCCAAATCAGTGGCTTCACGTTTCAGTATTACATCGTTTAGATGACACTGCACTTGAATATTCACCTCAAAATACGCTAGTCGCTGAAGGACAACCATTAAAAGATATATCTCATGCCGATCTTCAAAAATATATATTGACAAATTGAGAGGATATATTGCCTAAAAAATACGATAACAAGAAAATATAAGAATTGAGTAGAAGACAGTGCATGATTCAAATTTTATTACATTTGAAGCTATTTCACGCCATTTTAATTAAAACAAGTGATCTACAATCGGTGAAATATCATATCCCTTGGGGAGAATTGAAAAAGGATAAACTAAGCCACTAAGGTAGCAGAAATAGAGCCTCTATCTCGCCCGGCTTTCTCATCTAGAGCTAAGACGGCTGAATCTCGTTGCTCATAAAGCCATCGGATTAACCGATCCAGTTGCGCATTATATTGCACAAAACAAGCTCGACTCATTGGAAGCTGCTGACTAAAAATCTGAAACTTAGCCTCATTTGAAAAAGTCGACGCATGAATACAACCCTCACAGGTCGACTTCCCATCATCTAAATAACTTTGTGCAATATCTTTTGAACAGTGCTGACAAGCCGCTGTGTGAGACTGAATAACGATTTTCACAGCAGCCAAACTCAACGCAGAAACGGCTTGCTGAGGATAAAATCCATGCCACTCATCAGCAAGCTGCTGAGCAGCCTGCTGAAAAACTAAATGCATTAAGTCTGTTAATGCATAGTGTTGAGAACGATGCTGAATGAGAAGCAACAAAAATCCAGCACATGATTGATCCCATATAATTCCTACAGCAGCTAACTGCTCTTCTAGGCTTAAAGACGCATCACTATTTTCATAGTCATCGTTAAAGCGAATGGAATCCAGCCCATATTTACTCAACAATTTTTCAATATGAATCATCATGTGGGCACTCTGTTTAAATGAATATCACAAGTAACATAGTGTTATATATTGCTTTCTAGTATCAATTTAATCAATAGCAATTTTAATAAAAATAATATTAAGCTAAATATTTGTATAAAATCACTATATAAAACAAAGTTATTAATATAAAAGACTAAATATCCAGATTAAATAATCCTAAAATTTTATAATCCCTGCCCGAGAGTGATTTTTGAGGCGCTCGCTACTGGGTTGCCCAAGACATATCATCCCAATCGTCATATCCAGAGGTTCCGGCAATTTTATGGTTCCAAGTAATATCACGGTAACGGAATGAAATAACTTCCTGAGTTTCAGCATCACTCATCTGCACATGCGGCATCAAATGATTAATCGAAAAAATTTCTGCATTTTTCATCTCAATCGTGTAGTAGCACTCATTCACACCACTGGTATTCGTACGATAAAGCTTCAATGTACAATTTAAACGTTCACCACGGCTCCAAGCCATTGCCAACATAGGCGATGATTTATCGATCCGTTTCACGATTTGCAATGGATGATGCTGCTGTGATTGAGCGGTCATCCCTCGACTCATCTGATGATTCCAAGATAAAACGGTGATTTCATCCTGATGGGCACTCTGATAATGATTTCCTATCGAATCCAGAGTATTACATCCCTGACTGATATTTCCCTGAGTTTGTCCTTCTATCGTTAAATAGGCTACATTCGCCATTTTTAATTAATCCTTTCGTACCAAATTCAGGCGATTCTACACATTACTAATCAAATTATCTATAAATAGAGTCACTTTTATATCCCTACTCCATAAAAAAATCCGGGACATCACGTCACCGGATTTAGCAATTCAATCGCATCGGGGCTTCAGAAAACAGCAATCCTAAAATTCAATCGTTACATTGCCTTTAGGAACACTACAACAAGAAAGAATATAGCCTTCTTCGACATCCTCATCAGTAATACCGCCGTTGTGTGACATCTCTACTTCACCATCTAAACGTTTCACCTTGCAAGTGCCACATAGCCCCATGCCACAAGCTTTTGGGATAGTGAGCCCTGCTTTCACTGCCGCCGCATGGATCGTTTCACCCGGAGCAATATCCACCGTCTTATCGGCATTAGCAAACACCACCTGAATTTGATCACCAACCGGGACGGGTTCTGGCAACTCTGGATCGGCAACTTCTGGTGAAGCACCAAACGACTCTTCATGATAGTGCGACATATCAAAACCATTGTCCTGCAACAGTTTTCTGACCACGTTCATGTAAATGGCCGGACCACAACAGAAAATCTCTCGCTCTAAAAAGTCAGGCGCCATCATTTTTAATTTAATGGCATCCAAATAGCCTCGGAAACCAGACCATACCTGCCCGGACTCAATTTGCTCACAAATGAGATAAAGATGGAAATTAGTGATCCGTGATGACATCCATTCCAGCTCGTGCTGATAGATCAGATCTTGAGGCGTACGAGCACTATGAACAAACACCATATCTGCATCGGCATTAGTATCGTAGTTCCAGCGAGCCATCGACATCACCGGCGTAATTCCCACTCCGCCAGACAGAAACAACACTTTATCAGAAGCAAAATCGATACTATTGAATTGCCCAGCCGGGCCATGTACCGCAAGCTCAGCCCCTTCCTCTATATGGTCGTGGATCCAATTGGACACCACCCCCCCCGCAACCCGTTTCACCGTGATAGAAAAACTATAAGGCACCGAAGGCGAACTGGAGATCGTATAGGAACGATACAATATCTCTCCACGAATGTTCAATTCAAGTGTAACAAATTGCCCCGGTTTAAAGAAAAACATAGTCGGCTGATCGGCCATAAAACAGAAGGTTTTTACATTCCAGGTCTCTTGTATCATCTTCACACAGCGAACGACATGCCGTCCGTTGGTCCAGGTTTGAGTATTAACCGGAATAAACGAATCCGTATTCACGGTCGAAACACTTGTATTGTCCATGACAGCCCTCTTTCGTAACCGATATAAGCGGTTATCCCCCAACGGGATCCTAGGGTTATTGTTAAAGTAACCCCGCACCACCGCTTATCCATTCACGACACGAAATTATCTCAAACCAACTTAATCAAAAAATTTTTTGTTGAATTGTCTTAAACAGCATCAGTCGATGTCGTGAACAGAATATTGAATTCCCCACAAAAAGGCAGGATTAAGCCTAGGGGCTGTTGCTCTTTGTTAGTTGAATGCGATTCAGATGAAACAAATTATTCAATCGGTATTTAACTAGTAAAAATCACAGTGCTTAAACACATTGATGTCTCAAGGTGCCGCCGTCATGCATGCGCTACATGGCGGATTGAAACATCAACACAACAAAGGCCTCGACAGCATTGTCGGGACAATTACCCACTTCCTATGGAGAAGGCTGCACCATGACTCAGAATGATTTGTTGAACATCACCTACTCCAGCCTGGATCAAGCTCGCGAAGAGATGTCCGGACTGCTCAAAGAACGTCGCCGTGATTATTCATTGCCCCGGCCGCTTTATAACGATCCCCATATGTTTCGCATCGACATGGAAGAGATCTTTCAAAAAGAATGGCTGTTCGTTGGTATGACCAGCGAGATCCCAACCAAAGGTGACTATGTGACCGTCGAAATCGGCCAAAACCCGGTGCTTATTGTGCGGGCGGCTGATGGTTCAATCAATGCCTTCCATAATACCTGCCGCCACCGTGGCTCTCGTATTTGCAATAAACATCGTGGCAAGGTCGCTAATTTGGTTTGCCCATATCATCAATGGACTTACGACCCTAAAGGCAATTTGCTCTTCGCCGGAACCGAAATGGGTGATGAGTTCGATATGAAAAAACATGGTCTGAAAACGGCGCATTGCAAAACCGGCGGAGGTTTCATCTTTATCTGTCTTGCCGAACAGCCCCCGGAATCAGACTTCGACGAATTTCTGCAAACCCTCGATACCTACATGGAACCCTACGACGTCGAGAACACCAAACTGGCGGTAGAATCTAACATCCGTGAACAGGCCAACTGGAAACTCGTGATCGAAAACAACCGTGAATGTTACCACTGTAACGGCAGCCATCCCGAACTTCTCAATACATTGCTGGAATGGGATGACACCAATGACCCTCGGGCACCACAGGATTTTCTTGACTACTATGCATCTCAGGCCGCAGCTTGGGATGCCGAAGGGATCCCTCATGAGCATTGCAGTTTTGGTAACCGCAACCGTATCGTCCGTATGCCATTAAAACAAGGCACTCAGGTGATGACTATCGATGGTAACGAAGGCTGTAGCAAACTGCTTGGTCGAATCCAGAATCGCAATCTGGGTTCAATGCGGATCTTGCATCTGCCAAACTCCTGGAACCATATGCAAAGCGATCATTTCATCGTCTTCCGAGTTCTGCCGATCTCGGCTCAAGAATCACTGGTCACCACCAAATGGTTTGTGCATAAAGATGCGAAAGAAGGCGTGGATTACGATCCAGAACGGCTGCGTCAGGTTTGGGATGCCACCAATGATCAAGACCGAGTACTCGCTGAAGAAAACCAGCGCGGGATCAATTCCGTCGGTTATCAGAGTGGCCCTTACTCAAAAACCTTCGAATTTGGGGTGATCAATTTCCTCGATTGGTACGGCGATACCGTGATCGATAATCTGAAATAACATCTCTTTCCTCGCATAAGCAGCCTCATTGGCTGCTTTTTTTGTGTTCATTCCACCCCATCTTATTCAATCAGCTGGCCACGAGACCATCACCGATCCATGCCAATAAATCAGACTTCTGCATCAGAGAGGATTCAATGAAGCGATATAAATGACTTCATGCGCGTTGAAATTTGCAATAACTCGGTGACCTATGTTTATGGCTAAAGAACATGTTATCTACATTGCCATTCTATTCGAACAACCAGAGAACGGCGTTCATACCAACTAATCGCCTCTCCACGTTGGAACGATGCAATAGAGATACATGGATAAGTTCGGGTGCATAGAGATGTATAATAGACCAGGTGATAGCCTTTTGTTTTATAAGGCAAAAAGCATGACCTAATTTACTGTTATCACCGAGAACAGCCAGAGAAAGGCGCTATTCAATCAGTCGCCCCTACGCGTTAAGGACAATGTGGTGGAACCCCAAGGATAATTTATGCATGTCGGCGTTTACGGTCTTCCAACAAATAATAACACTAAAAATCAATAGAACTGGGCCCCAAACGGAGCCCCAATGAGGTAGGATTTATTGCACGGAATGTAACAACGAGGCAACGGCAGGAAGCAGTTCATAATGAGTCGACAGATCCGCACTGAGCTGCAAAAATGCCGCCAGTTCATCATCGGATGCCACATGTAACCAGCAATCCAACTCACTTTTTACCCGTTGCTCATCGGCCCCCGCAGGTAAACTTAACCCTAGTTGGATCAAACGCTCGGTAAAGTCTTCCAGATCGATCAAATCGGCATACATCATAAGCTTTCTCCAACCGGCCTCGTCGGGCCGGTTTCAATTAACTATTTATTTATAGAGGTGAAGTTCAGAGCGCAAACCTTTATAAAGGCTAAAGCACATCAGAATCAACACCACAGTAAACGGTAGTCCGGTCGTCACCGCCCCGGCCTGCAACGCCGTCAACGCTTTAGAGCCACCACCGACCAACAAGGTTGCAGCAATAACACCTTCCAGCGCCGCCCAGAATAAACGCTGCGACATCGGCACGTGGGTCTTACCACCGGCAGTAATGCTGTCGATGACCAGCGAACCGGAATCCGATGAGGTCACAAAGAAGACCAGCACCAGCACAATCCCAACGACGGATAACACGGATGACATCGGCAGATGTTCAAACATTTCAAACATCGCTTTAGACACATCGGTGATCCCTTTGGACAGCTCGCCAATGCCATGCGTAGCCTGTTCAATTGCAGTGCCCCCCATCACACTCATCCAGATGAGAGAAACCAGAGTTGGAACCAGCAACACAGCGATAATAAATTCGCGGACACTACGACCATACGAGACACGCGCAATGAATGAACCGACGAAAGGTGACCAAGAGATCCACCACGCCCAGTAGAAGACTGTCCAACCATGGAACCAGCTTTCATCACTACGGCCAACCCAGTTGGACAGAGGAATGATATTTTCAGCATAGCTGACCGCAATGGTTTTCATCGACTCAAAGATCGCCAGAGTCGGACCAACCACAATGATCATCGCGATCATACCAGCGGCAATAAACATATTGATATTACTTAATAGTTTCACCCCACCATCGAGGCCACGAGCCACCGAAAACATCGCAATTGCCGTGACGACCACAATAAAACCTAACTGTGTCGGCAAACCGTTTGGAATACCAAACAGGTAATCCAGCCCCCCGGCCGCTTGTTGTGCACCTAGCCCTAATGAAGTTGCCAGACCAAAAATGGTCGCCAGTACCGCCAGCACATCCACCAAATGGCCAAAGAACCCCCAACAGCGATCACCCAACAATGGATAGAATGCCGAACGAACTGTGAGTGGCAATCCCTTATTGTAAGCAAAAAAGGCCAATGCCAAACCGACCACCGCATAGATCGCCCACGGATGTAGACCCCAGTGATACATGGTTGCACCCAGTGCCATGTCTGCGGCCGCCGGTGTTCTAGCCGGAGTGCTCAGTGGTGTGCCATACCAATCGGTATAATAGGCCACCGGCTCAGCGACACTCCAGAACATCAGCCCAATCCCCATCCCCGCGGCAAACAACATCGAAAACCAGGAGAGTGTGGAAAATTTCGGTTTGGCGTCGGTCCCCCCAAGTCGAATACGTCCGACCGGCAGCACGATCAACGCCAAACAGAACACCACAAACAAGTTACAAGCAATCATAAACAGCCAGTCAAAGTTATCAATTGACCAGTTTTTAGCGTCTGAAAGAGATGTCTTGGCCGCGGTAGGAAAGATCAATACCAAGGCAATAAATAATAGGATCAGCCCAGCACTTACACCAAAAACAGGGTTATGCACATCCAATCCTAAAAGTCGTACATTATCTTGCCCGACTTCATATTCCGTATCGTATTCATTCACCGTCAGCGAAGATTGATCCAGCGAAATCTGTTCTCCTGATTTCATACATTTTGTGTCCTTCATTAGTTAATTCCTCATATGTCGAATAGACATTTAACCCATGGGTCGTATTGACCTTCTGTTCGACATTCCAGTTTTTACTGCGAACGCAAAGTAGAACAACGTGTCGGTACAGGGTAACGTTCGACATTTCCCCACAAAATTACAATTGTTCGATATTCATACTACGGAACACGCATGATTCCGCTATTCCGATAGCGACAGAACAAGGTGAGAAAGCCACTCAAAAGCGACATCATAAAAAAAGCCCACTAAACTGGGCTTTTGAAGGGAAAAATACATTCTTAGGGAGGATTTTAACGCAGTACGCCTTCCTCGAGTAACAACTCAAAGACCGCTTGAGCCTTGGCCTCAATGCTTTCATCACGCATCACCTTACCGCTCTCATTTTGCGAACGAACCGTAGCTGCTTTAAAGCGTTCAGCTGCCGTTTTCGCTTTGATGACCTTGAGTCGTTTCGGTCGCGGCTTAGCCGGAGATGCTTGCCAATCAGCACGTACTTGGTCCAATACCGGCTCACTCACCGGCAAGACTTCAATCTTAACCCGTCGCGCGACACCATAGGCATATTGGCGAGGAGGAGCGGCTGCCAGATCGACACTGGCCACGAAAGGCAACGTCACTTTTAATAGGCGTCGTTGTCCTCGAGGTTGAGCTTGCAGCACTTCAGCCACCCCGTCTGCAACCCCACGGATCTCGGTGATCCCAGTCACTACCGGGCAGCCGAGTTGTTCAGCCAACAGATAGGGCAACATCCCTGAAGATTCCCCGCGTTCGGCCTGCATGCCGGTCAGGATAATATCCCGTGACTGTTCTCGCAGATAGTCAACCAACGCAGGGACCGCATCCGCGTCTTCACTTTGGCTAAGCACCCGCAAGGTAGCAAGCCCCATCCCAGCATAACTATTCAGCCCCGGATGCTGCGGATCGCCAACATGCAATACCTCTAGGGCTTGCGGGGCTAACCTCAGCCCCAATTCAACGGCGCGAGCATCGGTTGGAGCACGGCGCTCCCGCCCCGAAAGCGGATGACGGCCCATTCCCACCAGTGCGCTAATCCGCAGACTCGCCAAATTTAATTTATGCGGCATCATCCATCTCCTTCTGGCGATAAACGTCAATCAAACGGATCAGTTCGGCCAACACTTCCCCGCTATCAGCAATCACACTCAAAGCGGCTCGTTTCACCATGTCACAACCGATATCGGTATTAATGGCAATCACCTTGTCACACTTTTCAATCCCTTGCAGATGCTGAATAGCCCCTGAGATCCCGACCGCCACATACACCCGAGCGGTCACCCAAGTACCGGTAGCACCAACCTGACGCTCGCGCGGCATATCCCCATTATCAACCGCAACTCGGCTTGCGCCTTCCGTAGCCCCCAACTGCTCAGCGGCCTGATGGAACAGCGACCAATCGTGTACCCCATTACCGGCCGAAAGAATGAACTCGGCTTCACCCAGCGCAATCGCATTCGGATCGACCGCCACCTGACCTTCATCGGCGATCGTGGTTGCGCTGTCGAGATTCCCGTCAAGGGTGAGCGGCAACACCTCATGGCGTGTTTCATCAATCGGTTCAGCACACTCTTCGGCAAGTAATAGCAGCTTCGGTGTGCTACGGCGCAGATCGAATGCACCGCCACCACCACGGCAGAGGCTCTCATCGGGCGACACTTGCCAAGCCTGAGTCGCCGGACGTTGTCCCAACCGCGCCGCCAAGCGTCGTCCTAGCTCGAACCCACCGGCCATGCTGTCGGGCAATAACCAATGGCGCGGCGCAAACTGCTCGTCCACCTGCGCTAAGGCATGGATCTTAACCTCAGGCGTGTAGTGAGCGAAAATATCATCCTCAAGCTGTAGCAACCGGTCGACTCCGGCCCGGTCAAAGGCGCTCTCACGGTGTTCACCAAAGACAATGGCCAACACCGCGCCACTGCCGCCAAGTTCACGGATCAGTTGATGCGCCATACCGAGTACATCCCGATCATGGGAGCTTAACTGACCACCGACCATATCCGGCACCACCGCGATGTAGTAATCCGGCTGTTCGACTCGGTGCAGCGGCAACACGGCCTCTTTCGTAGCCTGACTCTGACGACGACCACTCATAGCAATGGTTCCATTGCCACCTAATCTATCAATCCGTTTAATCCCATTGGGGCCGATGAAACCGACCTGATGCGGATTACGCCGAATCAATCCGCTCGGTCCACGTACCGGACCGGTCTCGGTCATCGACTGATGCAGCGGATGCAATCGATTGCGGGCAATCCACTCTAAACGAGGATCACGGCGAATAATCGAATCACTCATCAGGCTACCTCCGGTTGTACTATTTTGACTGAATCATCTGCGGCCGGAGCGCTGGTTTGAGGCTGTTCGATCAGTGCTTCGGCCACCAGTTCACCAATATCTTTCACTTCGGCGCGCTCACCCACGACCCCTTCCAGCATTGCCGTACACTGTTGACAGCCGACAGCAACCAGCTCAGCTCCAGTTTCGCGAATATCGTCCATGCGCATATCAGCGATGCGTCGTTCACCGGGAATATCGGTGATTGGCGCACCACCGCCACCGCCACAGCAACGAGAACGGAACTTCGAACGTTCCATCTCGACGACGGTAATCCCCAATGCCGCCAAGACTTCACGTGGCGCTTCATATTCACCGTTATAGCGGCCCAGATAGCACGGATCGTGATAGGTCACCGTGTCACTACCCTGATAGGCTTTGAAGCTCAGCTTGCCTTTTTTCACCAATTCGTTGATGAAAGTGCTGTGATGCATGACCTGATAATCAGGACGGGCATCCGCCGGATAGAGATCCGGATACTCATTTTTCAGGCAATGAAAAGCATGCGGGTCGGTAGTGACGATGGTATTGAACTGATATTTTTGCAAGGTTGCGATATTGCGTTTAGCCAAACGTTGGAAGGTGGCATCATCCCCCAAGCGCCGGGCCAGATCACCGCTATCGAGTTCCTCATCACCGAGGATGGCGAAATTCACCCCGGCGGTTTTCAGGATCTTAACCAAAGACTTGAGGATCCGCTGACTGCGCATATCAAAGGCACCATCCGACACCCAGAACAACACATCAGCCTGCTTCACGTCACGCATGAATTGCAAATTCTGGTCTGCGGCCCAGTTGGTTCGATGCTGTGGATTAAAGCCATTGGGGTTATCGGTAACGATCAAATTATCCAGCACTTCGGCCCCTTTATTGGGGGTCTGGCCTTTTTCCAACGTTTGAAAACGGCGCATATCGACGATGGCATCGACGTGCTCGATCATCATTGGACACTCTTCCACGCAGGCGCGGCAAGTCGTACAGGACCACAAGGTATCGGTATTCAGGAGCGCCCCGACAATCGGTTGTGTGGGGGCACCTTGCGCCTGTCCAGCCGTTTTGCCCGGATAAGGGCTTCCGTGATAACCAGCATCGCTGCCACCGGCTAAACCGACCACCATATCCTGAATTAATTTTTTCGGGTTAAGTGGCTGACCGGCAGCAAAAGCCGGACAAACCGCTTCACAGCGGCCACATTGGACACAAGCATCAAAACCTAACAGTTGATTCCATTTAAAATCGACCGGTTTCTCAACGCCCAACTTAGGTGCATCCAGATCCAGCAATTTCAAACCGGTCGAACGCCCCCCGCCAAAACGTTCCGGACGGCGATGGAAGGCCAGATGCAACGCGCCAGCAAAAGCATGTTTCATCGGTCCGCCCCAAGCCATCCCGAACACCAGTTCACCTAAACCCCAGATGATGCCCAGCGTCAACAGCGTGGCCAGTAACCACCCGCCGGTCCCAGCGGGTAAGATCCCCGCGGCGGGAAGTGTCACCAGAATGAAACTGACGGTAAACGCCAGCAAACTCTTCGGCAAGCGCATCCACGGCCCTTTAGATAACCGAGCCGGTGGGTTGCGGCGCCGTTTCCAAACCAGCACCGCACCACTGAACATCAACACTAAAGCGGCCAACAGCCCCCAAGCGAGGATTCGATTATGAAAGCCAAACAAATGGACCGCCAGAATCAATACCATTGACAACACAAAGCCACCCGCCGTGGCAATATGGGTATGAGCCATGTATTTGTCGCGAGAAGCCACATGGTGCAAATCCACCAGATAGCGGCGCGGCATTGCCAACATGCCTCGAATCAAATGGACCGATTCCGGCTGTCCGGCCCGCCACAAGCGGACCCGTTTCAACATGCCAACTAGGGATAGCACCAAAACTATCCCCAGTAATAACGGCAGGAGCCAATCGAGGATCATCATGACCTCCTACAGATCTTTACACAGGCGTAATGCATCATAAATGGCTGCATGGGTATTCCGTTGCGACACACAATCCCCTAAGCGCCACAGGATCATGCCATCCGCCGCTTCACTCAGCACGGGTTGCGCTTTGGCAGCAAACAGGGTTTCGACATCGATTTGCCCTTTGTTCACCGATTCAGCTTTGAGTTCATAGTAAAGCGCTTCGTTCGGCCGGGTACCATTTTCGACGACAACCTGATCGACTACCCGCTCCTCTTTTTGCCCGGTGTATTCGTTTTCCAATACTGCAACCAACTTGTCTCCTTCGCGGTAGACTTTTTCCAGACTGAGATCGGAGGTCATGATCACCTCTTTCTCATACAGGCTGCGGTAATAGGTTGGGAAGGTAGTACCTCCGATACCCACCCCCGGTTTGATATCGTCTGTGACCAACTCAACCAATGACCCTTTCGAAGTCAAATAATCTGCAGCCGACATCCCCGAGAATTCACAAATCGTGTCAAAAATCAGCACGTTTTTACCCGGTTCAACCGTACCGTTAAGAATATCCCAAGTGGAAACCACTAATCCCTCTTCAGCACCCCAAGCTGGGTTTTGCTCTAAGAAAGGCCGACCACCGGTGGCCAGAATACACACATCCGGCTTCAGTTCCCGGATCATCTCGGCGCTTGCCTCTTGACCGAGTAACACTTCAACACCTAACCGATCCAGTTCCATCGCCAGCCAGCGGGTGATCCCAGCCATCTGATCACGTTGCGGGGCTTTGGCAGCAATATTGACCTGACCGCCGAGCTGCTCGGCTTTCTCCAGCAGTGTGACCTTATGGCCACGTTCGGCCGACACGCGTGCCGCTTCCATACCACCCGGCCCACCACCGATAATGACCACGTTGCGAATAGGACCGGTAGTTTTTTCAATAATATGCGGCATTCCCATGTATTCGCGGGAGGTTGCAGCATTCTGGATACAGAGCACATCCAGCCCCATATATTGGCGGTCGATGCAATAGTTAGCTCCGACGCACTGCCGGATCTGATCGACCTGATTCATTTTAATCTTGGCTATAAAATGCGGATCGGCAATATGCGCTCGGGTCATGCCGACAAAGTCAACATACCCTGCCTCAAGGATTCGTTTCGCCTGATTAGGATCTTTAATGTTCTGAGCATGGATCACCGGCACACTGACCACTTCTTTAATACCTGCCGCCAAATGCAGGAACGGCTCCGGTGGGTAACTCATGTTGGGGATCACATTCGCCAGCGTATTGTGGGTATCACAACCGGAACCCACGACCCCGAAATAATCGACCATTGACGTGGCATCGTAATAGGCTGCGATCTGTTTCATGTCTTCATGAGAGAGACCATCCGGATGGAATTCATCACCGGTAATACGCATGCCAACCACAAAATCTGGACCGACGGCTGCGCGTACCGCTTTCAACGCTTCCATCCCGAAGCGCATCCGATTTTCAAAGCTGCCGCCCCATTGGTCGGTCCGTTTGTTGACGCGTGGTGACCAAAACTGGTCAATCAAATGCTGATGCACGGCCGAAATTTCAACGCCATCCAGACCGCCCTCTTTAGCGCGAACCGCCGCTTTGGCAAAGTCACCGATCACGCGCCAGATCTCTTCCTCTTCTATGATTTTACAGGTGGCCCGATGCACCGGCTCACGAAGCCCTGATGGTGACATCAGGTTTGGCCAGTTCTCACCATCCCAACGAGAACGCCGTCCCATGTGGGTAATTTGGATCATGATCCGGCCCCCATGTTTGTGAACTGCATCCGCAAGATTTTGAAAGTGAGGGATGATCCGATCCGTCGATAAATTCACCGAACTCCACCAGCTTTGTGGACTGTCGATCGACACCACGCTAGATCCCCCACAAATACAAAGGCCACATCCGCCTTTGGCTTTTTCTTCATAATATTTAACGTAACGATCCGTCGTCATCCCACCATCGGTGGCGTAGACTTCGGCATGGGCCGTACTCACGATGCGGTTACGGATTGTCAGCTTGTTGATCTTCAACGGCTGAAACAGGATATCGAACTGCGACATAGGTCACCTCAATCAATCTAATTCGGCAATACTGTGCAATAAAACTTATTGGCTCATGCTTAGCTAAAGTGGCGATACTTCAAAAATGCCATAGTCGCAACCGGCCTGCGCCTCACTTTGCAACTGCTGCGATTGGGTCCGTACCGAGTAACCCAGACTTTCGGCAATCTGATCCATCGCACCGGCAAACCAGCCGGTAAACATGTAATCGACTTTGCGTTCTACCTGGCCGTACTGATAGACAAAACACGAATGTTCTAAACGGATCCGTGCCCGGCCACTTTCCAGATCGAGATGTTCAATGATAAACAGTCCCCAACCCCGTTGTGACAGTCGGTTCAGATAGTGTTCGAATACCGCCGCCCCGCTAATACCGTGGGCTTCGGCTTCTTTTTCACACCAGTAATGTGCCGATTTATAACCCGCCTTATAGAGGATTTCGGCATAACGTTCAGCTCCGATCTCTTCTTCGATAGCCATGTGATTGTTGACAAAAAAATGCCGTGGCACATACAGCATAGGAAGTGCGTCGGTAGTCCATACGCCGGTCTCATCGTCCACATTGATCGGCAGTTCGGGTGCATGTACGCCCATAGTCTTTACTCCATAAAAATTTTAAAAATTGTAATTATTCGCCCCAAACATCCGCCAACACGCGCATCCAGTTTTCACCCATAATTTTACGAACCTGAGTTTCACTGAAGCCGTTGCGCAGTAGTGCATCGGTCAGATTAGGGAATTCCCCAAGGGTACGGATCCCTTCCGGGTTAATGATCTCGCCAAAGTTAGTCAGACGGCGGGCATAGCCTTTATCGTGAGTGAGCCATTCAAAGAATGGTTGACCATGACCTTGAGTGAAGTCGGTACCGATACCGATCTGGTCCTCGCCCACCAGGTTGAAGATGTATTGGATCGCTTCGACATAATCCTCGATAGTGGAATGAATGCCGTTTTTCAGGAATGGCGCAAACATGGTCACTCCGACAAAGCCGCCATGATCGGCGATAAACTTCAGTTCTTCATCGGACTTATTGCGCGGATGATCTTTCAGACCGCTAGGTAAACAGTGGGAATAACAGACCGGTTTTTTCGATTCTAAAATAACCTCTTCGGAGGTTTTACCGCCGACATGAGATAGGTCGCACATCACCCCATGCTGATTCATCTTAGCGATAATTTCACGGCCAAAGTCGGACAACCCGCCATCCCGTTCATAACAGCCGGTCCCGACCAGATTCTGAGTGTTGTAGCACATCTGCACCACCCCAACGCCCAGTTCTTTAAAAATCTGCACATAACCCAGCTGGTCTTCAAAGGCATGGGCATTCTGAAACCCCATTAAAATACCGGTTTTACCCAGCTCTTTGGCGCGGCGGATATCGGCCGTGGTGCGGACTTGCATCACTAAATCGGCGTTTTGTTCGATCAGCGCTTTCATCGCCACAATATTGTTGACGGTGTTTTGAAACCCTTCCCAGACTGATACTGTACAGTTGACAGCCGTCAAACCACCACGACGCATATCCTCAAACAGATCGCGATCCCATTTGGCGATGACCAAACCGTCGATAACAATGGCATCATCATGCAGTTGGACTGAATTCATTATTTCACCTATCTAAAGATTTTCGAGTTACTCCAGAATAGGAAGAATCGGTCACTCACATTGTTCTGAAAACGTCACCCAAAAGACCCTGAGCGCAGTACGAGTTCAGGCCGTGCCAATCCTCAAGTAACAAGCCCTTTTAATCGAGGGTACACTCCCCCGAAAACGCAGCTTCATGAAAAATGTTGACTAAGATCCAAAAGATAAACAGAGGTAAAAAGCAGATGAATATGCATGCCGCCGAGCCCAATTCAAGGCTACAGCGGCATTCAGAAAGAAGGCAATCTAAAGGGCGACCGAGCCGTAAGTCGGTTCGTATTGAGCGTTTGCCAACGCCCGAATCGATTGTTGTTGTATCGGATTGACGTAACTACTCTGATAGTTTAATTCCGACATCACTTTGTTGTTGACGTTTAATGGCACCACGGTTTGTTCTTGCAAACTCAGACTATCGCGCATACCGCTGCGTTCTTCCCGAGGGGGAATCCCGATATGAACCCGATAACATTTGCTAAAATGAGGGGATGATACAAAACCGCAGGCGGTAGCGATCTCAATGATCGACATTGAAGTTTGTTTCAACAACTGCCGAGCGCGGAACAAACGTAGTTTCAGATAATATTTCGAGGGTGAACACTGCAGATATTTTTGGAACAAGCGTTCTAATTGACGCCGTGACAAATCGACATAACTCGCCAATTCATCCAATTCGATGGTCTCTTCGATGTTCGCTTCCATTAACGTAATCGCTTCTACCAGTTTGGGTTGCGCAGTGCCGAGCACATGGCGTAGCGGGATCCGCTGATAGTCCGATTCATTACGCACTCGGTCACAAATAAACATCTCGGAAATACTAGCGGTTAACTGATAGCCAAAATCACGTTTGATCATATACAGCATCATATCCATCGGTACCGAACCACCACTACAAGTCATTCGATCCCGATCAACAACGAACAGATGATTGGTGCAACGCACTTTCGGATAAGCTTCCTGCAGCGAGGCAATACACTCCCAATGAGCACTACAATCATAACCATCCAACAGCCCGGCTTCCGCCAATAGATAAGGGCCCGTACACACCCCACCCAGTTGGATCTGTTTACGAGCCAGCGATTTCAACCAAGACACCTGAGCCCGACTATAACTACGCGTAATATTGACGCCCCCCACAACAATTAAAGCGTCCAATTCCGGCACGTTTTTGATCGAACAATCGGGGACGATATTGATCCCGTCACTGGCTTTAATCGCCTCACCATCTTCACTAATCGTGTACCAGTCATAGAGTTCTTTGCCGCTTAACTGATTAGCCATTCGTAGCGGATCGACAGCGGATGCCAACGCGATCATGGTAAAATTATTGAGTAACAAGAAGCCAATGCGATGGGTCTTGCCTCTTACTGCATTCTCTTGAAGTGAAATGTTAAATTCAGACATTGCGCTAACCTCATGTATTATGGCTCGCTCCAAAACCATTGGACAAGCAATATGTTCCTGCACTTCACAAACGCGTTTCCAATTTGTTTCCAAATTTTGGCGTAATATTAATGTTATGTATCGCCAAGGATTTTCTGAAACTTTAGTGACTCGCTCTTCTCACACATCCTTTACTGACGGTCTTAAAAGCAAGATTTAAAGTCATTTGGGTATCGGTATGAGCTTATCTTTCTCATGATTACACGGCACATATCTATACAAGAAAACACCAAAGGGCCGATCCCAAAACAAACAGATATTTATCAACTTGGCAACATTTACAACAGCAACTTCTATGCCTCATATTGATATTAATAAAATTAATAGTTAAGAATGGCGCAAATAGACATGTCGATGCCTGATTTACGATAGTTGAAGCGAGTCTACACTAGGGAAAAAATGAAAAAGCGGAACTTAGCACATATTTTATTCATTAATTTGAAATTTTATTTTCAGTTTTTTTACAAGTTTGCCCCATTTTTTAACATGTTTGCCCTGTCTTGGAGATTTTGTAATCAGTTGTCATGATTTTAACCCGTGTCAGAGTCCAGAAAAGTAACCCAAAAGACCCATAAATACCGGTCAATGCCAGCAAATCATGCATCAGGGCTCTTGCTACATGATTGCTTCATTGCGGATCACAGGGCTGCTGATGTCGGTAAATCAACTGAATAGACGGTTCTCTGAACGACCTTTGACATCAGCACACCGCATTAACATTCGATAGTATTGACCGCCAGACCACCCCGAGAGGTTTCTTTATATTTATCCTGCATATCTCGCCCGGTATCCCGCATGGTCATAATCACCTGATCCAAAGTGACAAAATGGGTGCCGTTACCGCGCAGTGCCATCTGCGCCGCATTGATGGCCTTCATCGCCGCGATGGCATTACGTTCGATGCAAGGCACCTGCACCAACCCACCGACCGGATCACAGGTGAGGCCCAGATTATGTTCCAAGGCAATTTCAGCTGCATTCTCGACCTGTTCCGGGGTCGCGCCCATCACTTCGGCCAATCCGGCCGCCGCCATGGCACAAGCGGAACCGACTTCTCCCTGGCACCCTACTTCAGCACCGGAGATAGAAGCATTCTTTTTACACAAAGCTCCAATGGCTCCGGCCGCCAGCAAAAAGCGCAGCACATCGTTACTGCCGGTGTCCTTGCCAAAGCGCATGTAATACATCAACACGGCTGGTACGATCCCGGCGGCACCGTTGGTCGGTGCGGTCACCATCCGCCCTCCGGCGGCGTTTTCTTCATTAACGGCCAGCGCATAGAGATTGACCCAATCCATGCCACTTAAAGTGGCACAAATGACATTCTCCGATGACACCTGAACTAATGAACGATACAGTGAAGGCGCCCGCCGCTGTACTCGCAGCCCTCCGGGTAAAATGCCCTCACTTTCCAAGCCATTGGCAATGCACTCCTGCATCACTCGCCAGATCTCATCCACACCACTATGAATCGCAGCCTCACTCCGCCAAACGCGCTCATTCGCTAACATCAGATCACTGATCCGAAATTTATTCTCAACACAGAGGTCGAGCAATTGCTTGGCCGTATTGAAATCATAAGGCAGGTCATGCTGGGGCACCAGATGAGCTCCGGCAGTCGCTTCGCTTTCATCAAGCACAAAACCACCACCAATGGAGTAATAGCAATTGCTGTGTAGCAATGTCTCCTTACCAAAAGCACTCAGGCGCATGGCATTAGGATGATAGGGCAACACTTCATCGATAAACTGCAGATCGTGATTCCAGTCAAAAGCAATTCCCGGGCCGCCAGCCAGCGCCAGATAACCGGTTTCGCAGATGGCCTTGACGGCGGGATCGATAGAACGTGGGTCCACGGTATCAGGAGATTCGCCCATCAAACCGACCACCACCGATTTATCGGTGCCGTGGCCGACCCCTGTGGCGCTGAGCGAGCCGAACAACTCGATCTGAATCCGTTCAACAGCGGTGCGGATCCCGATGTCAGTTAGTTCTGTGGCAAACATTTTTGCAGCCCGCATCGGTCCAACTGTATGGGAACTAGAAGGGCCAATGCCGACTTTAAACAGATCAAAAATACTGATACCCATAATGCTCTCCAAGGTAGATATGGATTCATTATCGGGTTAACTAAAATGGCTCGCATGTCATGAAACGACATCTACCGATATTCCTTCGCCGTCTGACGACTTTGATTGGAGGGTAAAATGGCACTGATGACGGAATTAAAAACAGTAGAGAAAGCGACCTACGCCTTCCCTAACCTATATTGAGAGTGCTATCTAGAATATTTGTTTAGTTGCTAAAAACGACCGTGCGGTTGCCATTTAAGAACACGCGCTTTTCAACGTGATAACGCACCGCATTAAATAAAGTCACCCGTTCGATATCCTGGCCCTTAGCCACCAAATCTTCTGGATAACAAGCATGATCCACGGTCTGGATCCCTTGGGTAATAATCGGTCCTTCATCCAGATCATCATTCACATAATGCGCCGTGGCACCAACCATTTTCACCCCTTTTGCCCATGCTTGATGATAGGGCCGAGCCCCTTTAAAACCGGGCAATAACGAGTGATGAATATTGATCGCCCGACCACTAAGCTGTTTGCTCATCTCGGGGGAAAGGATTTGCATGTAGCGCGCTAACACCACCAGATCAATTTGATATTGGTCTAACAAGGCAAGGATCTGTGCTTCCTGCTGCGGTTTAGTCTCGGCGGTAATCGGCAGATGGTAATAAGGAATGTTATGCCAGTTAGCCAGCTGTTCCAGATCGGGATGATTGGAGATGATCACCGGCACATCAATCAACAACTGCCCGGTACGATGGCGAAACAACAAGTCATTGAGGCAATGGTCAAATTTAGAGACCAAAATGGCAATTCGCTCCCGATGCAGTGGCGAGGTTAGCTGCCATTGCATGCCGAATGGCTCAGCACGAGTGACAAACTGCTTAGCGAACTGCTCTGGATCAAACGGATCACTACCGGGCAAAAATTCGATACGAATAAAAAATCGTTGACTAAATCGGTCATCAAACGAATGGAGTTCATTAATATAGTGCTGCGATTGCGCCATAAATCGGGTCACGACATCAACGGTGCCCACTTTACTGGGGCAACTGGCGGTAAAGATCCAGGCATCGGGCTGACGACTCATAAAAACTCCTGTAAACAAATGAAAAAGGCGTACCGCATCGGTACGCCTCCACGACTAACGCTGAACAACAAGGCCATATTCTTCCGCGGCATCTTGCAACCACAACCAGAGGTAATCGGCAAAACTGCGTCTGACCACCAACTCCCAGCTCTGCTCGCCGGTACGGCAAAATAGTGCACTACTTTTAGCCAGCGTCGAGCCAGCCACTTTGCCCACCGGGAAGTGGCTGGGGTGAATATCCAATGACGTGCCTTTTTTCAGCACATCACTGGCATGGCTCCCCGATAACTCAAGCAGAGTCTGACCGCCACTGACATTCACCACACTATAATGGCCGCTCAAGCTTTGGTGTAACTGCTGTTCCACTTCACTAGCGCGTTTAAAGTCAACCAGCAGCAACCATTGGTCAGGGCTGATCCAACGGATCGTCACATCCTCATAGTTGGCCGAAGTCAACGGTTGGGTCGGCAATGGCCCTCCCAAAACTTCAGCGGCGCCACTCAGAAATGAGTCATCTTGCTGCGAGCCGCGCAGGGTCAGATGCCCCATCAACGGCTTCTCGCATAAAACCACACCGGCACTGGCTGCAGAGCTGACGTTTTTGCGATAGACACCTGCGTTATACAGCGGTGATTCAATGCGCACGGAGCCATCCGCTAGTTGATCCATAAAGGCAACTCGTTTAACTGCGCTCTCGGTACTTTCTTGCATAACTAGAGTCTCAGACATTCTGACGTTCTCCTTTAGGATCGAAGAAGATCGGGCTGCAAATTTCGGCCTCGATCACCCGGCCATCGGCCAGTGGATAATAGACAGTTTCGCCGCTGCGATCGTGTCCGCCACGGATAAAGCCAAGGGCGATACTACGACCTAAGGTGTGACTCCAATAACTGGAGCTGACATGTCCTAACATGGTCATCGGTAACGGTTGCTTCGGATCTTTGACCGCCTGCGCGCCTTCCGGCAAAATCACCTGCGGATCACGGGTTTTTAATCCAACCAACTGTTTACGGGCGGCGCGTTGGTTATCCTCACGCATCATGCCGCGTTTACCCACATAGCTAAACGGCTTAGCATTCGAGACACACCAACTCATGCCTAAGTCATGCGGGGTGACAGTACCATCGGTATCCTGTCCGGTAATCACAAAGCCTTTTTCTGCCCGCAGAATGTGCATAGTTTCAGTGCCATACGGAGTCAGATCGTATTTAGCACCGTGTTCAAACAGTTTTTCCCACAAGTACATGCCATAGTTGGCCTGAACATTGATTTCAAACGACAACTCACCCGTGAAGGAGATCCGGAAGATCCGTGCCGGGACCCCAGCGATCACGCCCTGCTGCCAGCTCATAAAGCTGAAGTTCTCATGGCTGAGATCCATATCGGTCAGCTCACTTAGCAATTGACGACTCTTCGGACCACTCAAGGTCAATGTTGCCCACTGATCGGTGACACTGGTGAAATAGACTTCCAGCTCTGGCCATTCGGTCTGATGATACAGTTCCAACCATTCCAGCACGCCAGCGGCCCCACCGGTGGTGGTGGTCATTAAGAAGTGATTTTCGCCCAGACAAGAGGTCACCCCATCATCAAAGACCATGCCGTCTTCATGACACATCAAGCCATAACGACATTTGCCTACACCTAATTTAGCCCAAGCATTGGTATAAATACGGCTGATAAATTCGCGGGCATCTTTACCCTGAATATCAATCTTACCAAGGGTCGATGCATCCAGAATCGCCACACCATTGCGAGCCGCCTGACATTCCCGATTGGTGGCATCGCGCATCGATTCGCCCCCTTTAGGGTAATACCAAGGACGTTTCCACTGACCAACATCTTCAAATTTGGCTCCGTGCGCCTCATGCCAGCGATGCATCGCCGTTAATCGTTTCGGATCAAACAGTTCACCACAATCCCGTCCGACCACCGCACCAAAGGTCACCGGAGTATAGTTAGGACGAAATACCGTAGTGCCGGTTTCAGGAATCGTTTTCCCCTGTGCTTTCGCGGCAATAGCCATCCCGTTGATGTTACCCAATTTGCCCTGATCAGTTCCAAAGCCCAGCGCGGTATAACGTTTAACGTGTTCGATCGCTTCGAAGCCTTCACGCACTGCCAGTTCAATCGCCGCCGCAGTCACATCGTTCTGCAAATCCACAAACTGCTTCGGTGCCCGTGACGTCGGTTTGGTGTGGGGAATATGGAACAGCGCCATCGGCTGACCACTCACGATGTTTTCCGTTTTCGGTAGTTCAATGGCCTCATGCGACAGACCTAAATCAGTCAAGGCTTGCTGTGCGGCCTGCGCCCCTTCTAGCAATACTTCCTTGAGAGAATAAGTGCCGTTAATGCCCCCAGCGGTTAGTTGGTTCTGCTGCGTTTTGCCAGGAAGAAAACCAATCACTTCATCGTTCCATACAGGCAGGCAGCCGGTATGACAGGAAAGATGAACCACAGGACTCCATCCCCCAGAGCTCGCCACCGTATCACAGGTTAAAAATTTCGCACGACCGGTCAGTTGTTCACCTTTGGCATCAATACTCGAGACCCACACACCATCGATGCATTTGCTGCCTTTGGCCTCGATGACTGCACTACCGGTGATGATTCGGATCCCCTGTTGGTGAGCCTTCTCGATCAAGGTTCCCTGTGGATTGGCTCGCGTATCAACAATAGCCACTACTTCACGGCCACTGCCATGCCAGTCTAAAGCACACTGATAAGCATCATCATTGGTCGTCATTAACACCAATTTCTGGCCTGGAGTCACCGCATAGCGGTTGATATAAGCAGAGATTGCCGAAGGCAACATACAACCCGGCAGATCGTTATTAGAAAATACCAATGGCCGCTCATGCGCCCCAGTCGCCAATACGACCCAACGGGCTCGTACACGATGCAACCGAGCACGGATCTGACCGTTCCCGGTTTCACCTAGATGGTCAGTTAATTGCTGATGAATCGTCAGGAAGTTTTGATCGTGATAACCGTTGACCGTCGCATACGAGAGCAAAGTCACTTCCGGATAAGTCGCCAATTCAGCCACAACGTTAGCCACCCATTCGCTGGCTGGTTTTCCGTCAAGTTGTTGCTGAGTATCCAGTAGGTGACCGCCGAATTCGTTTTGCTCATCAGCCAGAATCACCCGAGCCCCACTACGTGCTGCGGTCAAGGCCGCCACTAACCCAGCGGGACCGGCACCGACGACCAACAGATCACAGTGCTGATTCATTTTGTCATATTTATCTGGATCGTGTTCTTCTGGTGCAGCGCCAAGACCCGCCGCTTTACGGATAAATTTCTCATAGGTTTTCCACATTGATTGTGGAAACATGAAGGTTTTATAGTAAAAACCCGGAGGCATCATTTTACCGCCGACTTTACCAATAATTCCCATAATATCAGTATCGACACTCGGCCAACCGTTGGTGGAACGGCAAACCAGCCCATCATAAAGGCTCTGTTGAGTGGCCCGCACGTTCGGGACCTGCGTCGCCGGGTGACTGCCGATCTGTAGTACCGCATTGGGTTCTTCGGCACCACTAGCCACAATGCCGCGTACTCGGCTGTATTTGAAACTACGACCGAGGATAGAAACGCCGTTAGCAAGCAGCGCAGAGGCGATGGTATCGCCCTGATAGCCTTGATACTGACGGTTATTAAAGCGAAATGAAAACTGTTTAGAGCGGTCGATGCGACCGCCTGAACGAAGACGATTTTTCTGGCTCATGGGCAACACTCCTTACCCCTTGATAGCAGCCAGCGATGGCTGCTCTCCCATTTTGTAAACTTCTTTGATCTGATAGCTGACGGTATCGCGAGTCACATTAAAAAATTTGTGACACCCCGCCGAATGAAACCAGATCTCATGATGCAGCCCGCGAGGATTACTACGAAAATACATATAATTTCCCCACTCTTCATCGCTGCAATTATCCGGGTCGAGCGGACGCTGAATATGGGCCTGCCCTTTGCAGTGAAATTCATCCTCTTCACGATATTCGCCACAATGCGGACAATAAATGTGTAACATGGATTATCTCCTCAGTGGGCGACGGCAGCAGCGCCGTGCTCATCGATCAATTTACCGCTATGGAAGCGGAACATAGAAAACGGTTCAGCAATCGGATGGGCCTTACCATTAGCCAAGGTCGCTGCAAACAGATGACCTGAGCCTGGAGTCCCTTTGAAACCCCCGGTTCCCCAACCACAGTTAAAGAACAATTCTTTGACCGGGGTATCGGAAATGATCGGGCTGGCATCCGGTGTGGTATCCACGATCCCACCCCACTGGCGGTTCATCCGTACTCGGCTAACCACCGGGAACATCTCTACAATCGCCTGCATGGTATGTTCAATGATCGGGTAAGAACCGCGCTGACCATAACCAATATAACCGTCAATCCCGGCACCGATGACCAAGTCCCCTTTATCCGACTGGCTCATATAGCCGTGTACATGGTTGGACATCACGACCGTATCCAGCACCGGTTTAATCGGCTCGGAAACGTATGCCTGCAAAGGATGAGATTCAACCGGCAGTTCAAAGCCAGCCATTTTCGCCAGCACGCCGGAATGCCCCGCGACCACGCAACCGACTCGGTCAGCCATGATATTGCCGTGCTGTTTGGTTTTTACGCCCGTGATCCGGTTGTCATTGATGATTAAATCGATGACCTCACAGTTTTGGATCAGATCAACCCCCAAGCTATCGGCGCCACGGGCATATCCCCAAGCAACCGCATCATGGCGAGCATTACCTGCTCGGCGTTGTACTGTTGCCCCAAAGACTGGATAACGGGTCTGGTTACCACAATCAAGGATCGGGATCTCGCGGCTCAACTGCGCAGCATCGATCAGTTCGTTGTCGATCCCATTAAGACGATTGGCGTTGACCAGCCGCTCACCATCACGCAGATCCTGTAAGGTATGGCAAAGGTGATAACAACCTCGCTGGGAGAACATCACGTTATAGTTCAGATCCTGCGACAATCCTTCCCATAATTTGAGTGAATGTTCGAACAGATTTGCTGACTCATCCCACAAGTAATTCGAACGCACGATGGTGGTGTTACGACAAGCGTTACCGCCGCCTAATCGGCCTTTTTCCAACACGGCGACATTGGTGATGCCGTGTTCTTTGGCCAGATAGTAGGCAGTCGCCAGTCCATGGCCGCCGCCACCAATAATGATGACGTCATATTTCTTTTTCGGTTGCGGGCTGCGCCACGCCCGCTGCCAATTTTCATGATAGCTCAGGCTGTGTTTGAACAGTCCAAATCCTGAATAACGCTGCATAACATCAGCTCCACAGTAGCCGCTTGCGCGGGTTAAAATAAACCATTAACGATAGACCGGGTGTTCAGCGCAAAGACCAAGCACCTTCTCTTTCACTTCAGCAATTCTCACTTTCAGTCGGGTCGGTTCACCCAGCACATCGAGGATATCGGCAATCCAGCCAGCCAACTGGCTACATTCATATTCGCCAAAACCGCGCGTAGTGACGACCGGTGATCCAATCCGCAACCCGGAAGTTACAAAAGGTGATTGCGGATCATTTGGAACGGCATTTTTGTTCACAGTAATGTTGGCTTGCCCTAATGCGGCATCGGCTTCTTTACCGGTCAACCCCTGCTTGATCAGGCTGAGCAGGAATAGATGGTTATCGGTGCCTCCGGAAACAACGTCATAACCGCGTTCGATAAAGACCCGAGCCATTGCCTGAGCATTTTTCAGCACCTGCGTTTGATAATCAGTAAAAGCTGGATCCAGTGCTTCTTTAAAGGCAACCGCTTTCGCCGCGATCACATGCATCAATGGTCCACCTTGACCTCCGGGGAAAACCGCCGAGTTCAGTTTTTTCTCTAACTCAGGATTACTACGTGCTAGGATCAAACCGCCCCGAGGACCACGCAGTGTTTTATGCGTGGTGGTGGTGACGACATCGGCCCAAGGCAGCGGATTCGGATAGAGTCCAGCCGCAACCAAACCAGCCACATGCGCCATGTCAACGAATAGATAAGCTCCAACTTGATCGGCGATCTGACGAAAACGAGCCCAATCCACAACACGTGAATAAGCCGAGAAACCAGCTACGATCATCTTGGGATGATGTTCCAGTGCCAGCGCTTCAACCTGTTCATAGTCGATTTCCCCCGTTTGCTCATTGAGGCCATACTGCACGGCATGGTACATTTTGCCGGAAAAGCTGACATGAGCCCCATGGGTCAAATGCCCACCGTGAGCCAAACTCATACCGAGGATGGTGTCGCCCGGTTCACAAAGCGCCATGTAAACAGCGGCGTTGGCCTGCGAACCGGAATGCGGTTGGACATTGGCGTAATCAGCGGAAAACAGTTGGCAAGCGCGTTCTATGGCCAGTTTTTCAACAATATCCACATATTCGCAACCGCCGTAATAGCGTTTGCCCGGATAGCCTTCGGCATATTTATTGGTCAGTACACTACCTTGTGCCTGCATCACCCGAGGGCTGGTATAATTTTCAGAAGCAATCAGCTCAATATGCTGCTGCTGGCGAGTCTGTTCATGCTCCATGGCATGCCACAGTTCATCATCAAAACCTTGTATCTTGTCATCCTGTGCAAACATTCTCTTCTCCTGTTGCAACTGATTGCGAATCAGTCCTCAGCAAACCGAAACGACTTTAATATGATGGTATCGGCTGTGCCGCTGGCCATGATGCTTGGCAACGCCCCGGTAATGTCGATTTGCGACACGCCAGTCATTCTTAGCATTCAAAACAATCACAATAGGCACTGACTCGGGCCTCATCGTTAATGTTTAAGCTACGCAGTGGATGTATCTATCTGATTCAGATCATTCGTGTTTTTATTAAATGAGCCATCTAAAGAAGCTTTCGTTCCGGGATCTTCAAACCGATCGAATCGAATAAAAGGCTAAAATAACCCTATGACGTCGAACGCCCTGATGACGATATGCATTCCAGAAACGCCATCACACCGGGCCATATGAAGAAATTAAGTAGAGTTGCGCCTTAACGACATCTCGTTAAAGGCGGTATATCAATGATAGGAGCATCCATCATCATGATCGAAATCATGATGATGGGGCAGACATAGCTATGCCGTCGCGCCTGCGACTGGCATCATAAATACCAAGATAACTCATTAAGCATAGAAAAAATAAGGGGTTACAAATGACAGTGGTTTAAATCCAAAATCTTCAACTATCGGTCGGCTCATTGCTGAAGCTTCAATAGCCACATAACGAATCCCCCGAATAGCCGCATCATGAAGACGCTGTCGCAAAATCGCCCGGTATAAACCGCGCCCACGGTATTGAGGGAGCGTAGTACCTCCCCATAACGAGGCAAATGCACTCTCTCGATTAAACACTATCCAGCCACAAGCAGCCGGGACATGCGCGGCATACGCCACATAAATTTGAACATCTTCAGGATGGGTCCGTTTTGCCTGAATAAGCTGAGCCTGCTGATGCTCAAAATTCACATGCCAAACCTGTGATAACAGCGAAAACATGAGCCGGATACCTTGCGAGTCTCGAATATTAACCACATGCGGGTTATCATTTTTCGGCTCGATGGAATAGTTGCTCAAATCGCAGACCATCAATGTTTCTGCCGTACCCGCTCGAAAACCAAAATGCAGGAGCTCACCAGCAAGACCAACCGGGGGTTCATTGCTATAGACTTTCCATTCAAAAGGCTGGGCTAACCGCTTAAAAAAACGAACCTCTTCAGCAATCAATGTCTCGGCTTTTACTTTCGGAAAATTATAATAACTAATAAAGCTCCCCCCGCCTTGCGAAGATACAAACTTTACAATTTCAGGCGATTCGATTTTTTGAAAATCAGGTAAATTCAACTGGATGCGCTCATGCTGATTATATAACTGCATCAGATCATTCATGGTTCGTGGCCCTCCTGGCTTGACGCCTGTCGTACTCACATATCCGGCTTATCACTTCAGTGTACTCCCTTCGACCTGACAACCGTAAAGAACCGCAACGGCATAGCGGGAAAAGAATATCTGGATCAGATTGTGACACTGAATAACACCGCTATATCAAGTGTTAACACGATCGCGAATAGATATGAAAAAATTTTCAGAGTGAGATTCGGTTAGCACCCACGCGCCTCATCAATGAACACGGGTCCATGATCTTAAGATGTAGTGAGGGCCGACTTAAAGATCTTCATCTGATTAAGGCTATACCCAAAACTCAAAAAGCGTCTGGAAATCAGTCCTAGATTTCCAGACGAAACGGACATCGTTATAACCCGTAGTGAAACGGCAGATAACGTTATCGAGGAGCAGGGAAAAGACGTTCGGATGAAAAATAATTATCTAAAAATTCATGGGCCTGAGTAATAATTGTAAGCGGGTCCAACGCTGCATCATGCTCTACAATATAAAGATCGATATCATCATGCTGCGCCGCTGGCATAATTTCATTCCAAGCGAGTAACCCTTGCCCGGCAACTGCAAAGTCCCCTTCATCACTATGAACACCAACTCCAGCATTATCTTTCACATGAATAGCGATCACACGTTTACCAAAACGGTTTAATAAATGAGCCGGATCTTGCCCCCCACGTGAAATCCAGGCCACATCAAACTCAAATTTCAGATTATTGGCCGAAGCGCCTTTAGCAATCCAATCTAACGCCAGATGTCCATTATATTTTTTCATCTCGAAGTTATGATTGTGGTACGCCAGAGTCATCCCGGCCGCCCGTAATTTAGCACCGATGCCATTTAACTCCTGTCCCAATGCCATCCACCCCCGCGCATTCGTCGGCCGAGCTTCCGGTGCTAAATAAGGCATCACGATCACATGATTTCCGATGGCCCGGTTAAAACTGATCACCGAATCCAAATTATTTTCCAGATCAACCAACTGCACATGATCAGAGATCGCTTTAATCTGATATTTTGCCAATAACTGATTCATCTGTTGTGCATCTACACCATGTGTTCCCACTAATTCCACAGCGTTGTATCCGCCTTCATGTGCCATCGCCAACTGTTCATCTAAACTTCCAACATTACGCAGTGTAAACATTTGCACGGCAATCGTAACCGGGCTGGCCCCCGGTTTATGGTGGTTAAAAAATGGATTCGGATTAGCCTGTACGGTAAATAGACAACTTACCAATAAAGGTAACCAGATCATTTGTTTGAGGAGTTTCAGCATATTTGAGTATCCTTATATCAGGGGTTCATCAAGCCTAATAATTTTGCGTTTAAGTCCACCACTTGAGAGCCCGCCGCAAAATCATCAAATGCTTTTTCAGTAGTTTGAATTAAATGATTCTGAATAAATACACTGCCTTCGCTGGCGCCTTGTTCGGGATGTTTCAGACAACATTCCCATTCAAGTACTGCCCAACCATCAAAGCCATATTGAGTTAACTTGCTAAAAATCTGGGTAAAATCGATTTGTCCATCGCCAAGAGAACGAAACCGTCCGGCGCGCTCTTTCCAACCGGAATAACCGCTATAAACGCCTTGTGAAGCACTGGGGCGAAATTCAGCATCCTTGACATGGAAGGCTTTGATGCGGGTGTGGTAACGATCGATAAACCCTAAGTAATCCATCCCTTGCAGAACCATATGGCTTGGATCATAGAGAATGTTCGCCCGGGGATGATCGTGAACTGCGGCTAAGAATCGTTCAAATGTCGCGCCGTCAAATAAATCCTCTCCCGGATGGAGCTCATAACAGACATCGATGCCATAGCGATCAAATTCATCTAAAATTGGTAACCATCGGCTGGCCAACTCAGCAACCCCATCTTCCACCAGATTCTGGGGGCGTTGTGGCCACGGATACATATAAGGCCAAAGCAAAGAACCGGAAAAACTAACGTGGGTTGTTAACCCTAAATTAGCACTGGCACGTGCGGCTAAATACAGCTGCTGCGTCGCCCATTCACTGCGTGCACGACTATCGCCCTGGACGGATTCCGGAGCAAATTGATCCATCAATAAATCATAAGCGGGGTGTACTGCCACTAACTGCCCCTGGATATGCGTTGACAATTCGCTAATCTCAACGCCATAGGCCGCTAGCGTATCGATCACCTCTTGGCAGTAATCTGGGCTTTCCGCTGCTTTTTCCAGATCAAAGATCTCTGGATTTAAGGTCGGGATCTGCACGGCTTTATAGCCTTTATCACTTGCCCACTGGGCAATGCCGGCTAAACTGTTGAACGGCGCCTGGTCACTAATAAACTGCGCCAAAAAGATGGCTGGACCTTTCATTAAATTCATTTTGGACTCCATTTATTCGGGGCCGCAGCCCCGATACATCAATGTGATTGTGAGACTTGAGTTTGATTGAGTGTTGCGGCTGATTTTTTCTCTTTGAAAAGAAGGAAGAAGATCACGGCAATCACCAGCGCGAAAATCGAAGGGATCCACCAGAATTTGACCCAGTTTTCGGCAGTCAATGAAGGCGCACCGGCCAACAAACGGTCATAAAGAACACCCGCGATCTGAGCACCGACCAACATCCCGATACCATAGGTAATCAGAACTAACAGCCCTTGAGCTTGGCCTCGGTTCTGATCATTACACTGTTTATCTACATAAATCTGACCGGTAACAAAGAAGAAGTCATAACAGATACCGTGTAAAGCAATCCCGGCAATAATCATCCACATCACCGAATCAGGCACACTCATCGCAAACAATGCATAGCGAGCCACCCATGCCAACATACCTACCAACAGCATCCATTTCACGCCCAAGCGCCGGAAGAAAATAGGCATCATCAGCATGAAGAAGAATTCAGAACATTGCCCAATCGTTTGGATCCCGGCAATATTTTTAACCTGCTCAAAGTTAAGGAATAATTGGGTAAAGTTGTAATAAGCGGCCAAAGGGATACAGATCAAGAAAGAACAGACAATAAATATGATAAACGCTGGGCTCGCTAATTCGCGAATCACACTAATCCCGGAAATCTCACGCCAGCTCACTTTCATGTTCGCAGCATCCGGACGGGTATCCGGCAAGCTAAAGCAGTAGAATCCTAGAATGACACTGGCTATCGCTGCTGCATACATTGGCATCGCTGTTTTTTCTGCAACAATGTGGAACATATTACTCAGGACAAAACTGATGAATAACCCAGCGACAATCCAGCCCACGGTGCCACACACGCGGATCATCGGGAACTGTTTTTCTTGATCGGCAATATTACGGAAAGCCAGCGAATTCGAGAGTGCTAACGTAGGCATGTAACATAAGTTATAAATCAATAACAAGACAATAAATCCAGCATGATTGGATGTGGTCATTGGCGTAATAAATAAGATCACCGCACCAACCAAATGTAAAATGCCTAGAACTTTCTGAGTTGCGAAATATTTATCGGCAATCAGCCCCACAAAAAATGGGGCAATGACTGCCGCGATTGGGTTTACGGTAAAAGGCCAATGGGTCAAAGAACCCATACCTACTTCTGACATATACACCGCAATTGAGGTATACCAAGCCCCCCAGATAAAGAATTGAAGGAACATCATGATACTTAAACGCGGAATGATTAATCGTTTACTATTCATCGTTAGTGTCCATTTTATAGTTGTGTAGGGTGACAGCGATCCTGTCGTGTTCTCTGAGTTAACCTATTGCCGAACCTTGCACCTATAGTGTTTCAATCGGCATCCATGTTTTGCTCTCTTTGGATTTCAAAACAGCATCGATAATCTGAGCGGCCCGCAGACCATCGCTAAATGTCGGTAATCCGATAGGCTGTGCTCCCTGTATGGCCTGATAGACATCCCCCACGAAAGCCTCAAAACAGTGGCTAAATCCTTGAGCATGCCCGGCTGGTGTGATAGATAACCGTTTTTGCTCCGCACTACCGCGGCTGGGATCCCGCACCAATAAAGTCTGAGCATCTCGGCTATTAAGCCAAAGCTGTTCAGGCAGTTCTTGATCAAATACCACGCTCTTTTGTTCACCGTCGATTTCAAACCACAACCGATTTTTACGGCCTGCCGAAACCTGACTGATCGTTAAAGAAACCGGGATATCTGACTGCGTCGAAAACATCACCGTAGCAATATCTTCCGTAGTCACAGCGACTTTGTTGGTGACAACGGCACTGTGTTCACTAAAGGTTTCTGCCGCATCGGCCGAACGCTCTTTTTGTGCTGTAGAAAAACGCGCGATCAGTTCTACAAATCGTTCACCCGCCAGCCATTCAATCAAGTCACACCAATGTGAGCCGATATCAGCAAAGGCCCGCGATGCCCCGCCCTGTTTCGGATCGACTCGCCAATTGTTATCCGACATTCCCAGCAACCAATCCTGTAAATAACTGCCGTGAATTAAATGTAAAGGTCCCAGATCGCCAGCTTCAATCAATGCTTTAGCTTCTCGCACCATCGGATGGTAGCGATACACAAATGGCACCGCCGCAATTAACCCACGCTGACGTGCTAATTCACTTAATTCCGTCGCATCGGCAAGGGTCGTAGCCAGTGGTTTTTCGCAAATCACATGCTTATTGGCCAATAACGCTTTTCGAGCTAAATCCGCATGAAACGCATTGGGCGTGCAAACATGAATGACATCGACTTCAGGATCTGAAAGCGCCTGTTCTGCACTTTCAAACACACCGACCTGCCAGTGATCGGCCATCTGTTTGGCCCGCTCCGGACTCGTATCCACAACGCCCAATACCCGGCCACCCACTGCTTTAATCGCCCGACAATGTACCTGAGCGATCATGCCTGTTCCGATAATGGCGGCATTTATGTTCTTACGCATATTTACTCCTACGACTTGATGTAACAAAAAATGTAACGTTACATTTATAATTACATTAACGTACGCTTAGCGAAGAATATTGAAAAGAAATGCCGTCAGATTTTGGTTATAATTACGAGCTAAATCACATTAATGATTTTTATTAAGTCGGTTCTCTTTCAAATTTGCTTGATCACCGTTAATAGATAAAAAATGCTGGCATGTTAGGCTGAAACTGTATTTCATATAATTGATTAGATAGGTAAAATGCGTCCATCTGTAGCTGATGTTGCTAAACTAGCAGGAGTTTCTACTGCAACTGTTTCCCGAGTATTAAATGGTAGTGCTTCGCTGCGCCCGTCGACTCGTAACCGAGTTCAACAAGCCATTCAGACCTTGGGATATCAACTGCCCGTCTCAAACTCTGCAGAAAAAGACAAGCTGACCAAAACGGTCATGATCCTCGTTCCAGACATCGAGAACCCCTTCTATAGCGGTGTCGTCCACGGCATCGAAAATACAGCGAAAGAACAGAATTTTTCGGTCATGCTCACCAATACTCAGGGGACAAATGACTCGATGCAACGTTATTTACAGCAGTTGCAACAACATCAAATCTGTGGCGTGATTAGTCTCGATCCAATGACGGCTCAATCAACGCTCCCTCAGGATATTGCGCTGCTCCCTTGGATTGCCTGTTCAGAATATGTGCCGCATTCCCCGATGGCCTATGTCAGTATTGATCACCATCAGGCCGCTAAAGATGCCGTGCTTTATCTTATTTCTCAGGGACATAAAAAAATTGCCTTTGTCACCTCCGATGAAAGCTATCTTTACGCACAACGTCGACGCGCCGGATATGAAGACGCGCTGCGAAGCGCTGGAATAGCGATTCGTCCGGATTATATTCAGGCGGTAGGCGGTCTGGACTATCCTCTAGGAGAACTTGGCGCTCATCGTTTGCTAACGTTGAATGAGCCACCCACGGCTATTTTTGCCGTATCCGATACCTTAGCCATCGGCGTCATGAAAGCTATTTTCCGAGCCAAACTTCGCATTCCGGAAGATATTGCCGTGATTGGATTTGATGATATTCCTATTGCGAATATGTTTGAACCATCGCTCACAACGATCGCACAACCCTCTTTTGAAATCGGCCAGAAAGCTATGAAAATGTTGATCCATCGGATCAACGGTGAGAATGTTCAAATCAAAACGATCAGCCATACATTAGTCATCCGGGATACCGCCTGATGAGTCATATCAGCCTATTTGAATTAATTTAAAATTATTTTATCAATCGTTTAAATCTAAATTTAATTTCGGGATTATTGGTTGTTAGCCAATATTCAATGAATAATGGATATCCATTTATGTTTGAAGATCACCGCAGTAAAAAATTAGTTCTTGTTTCCCATTGCCTATTAAATCAGAACGCAATCTCAGATGGCACAGCGGATCTCCCGGGAACGTTTTCTGATGTCATTCAGGTATTGATGAAATATAACGTTGGAATTATTCAATTACCGTGTCCGGAATTAATCTGCCTGGGTTTAGATCGTGGCGATCAACAAGGCTGCACACGAGAAGTAATCGTTGAAAATACCCGGATCCGACATCAGCTATTGACCCATCACAGCCAAAATAAGATCTCAAATTTAATTGACTCTCTTATGTATCAAATCCGCGAGTATTTAAATAATGGATTCATGATTATCGGTATTATCGGTGTAAATCGCTCCCCTAGTTGTGGTGTGGAAACCACCTCTGATGAAAATCAGGAACAATCGGGGCAAGGGGTATTTATGCAGCAATTGATAACACGACTGCAACAAGAAAACATTGTCATTCCCATGCTTGGAATTAAAACCAGTCAACCGGAGCAAGCTGTACAGAAAGTTGAATCTTTATTCAACTTGGAAAATTGTTAATTTATTCAACGTGATGTGGCAACCGATTCAGATCTTAGCGATGGCCGATCGTTCATGGTTGCACTGTACAAATTAAACTCACTTGCGGATGATGCGACCTGTGATACTTAATCGATTAAGCAAGCAGGACGCAATCCCATTCAATATGCGCTAATAATTAATAACTCAGGTTGTTGATTAACTCGACATAAGCCCGATCGTTATAGAGAGTATCATGATAATTCTCATCCAAATAAGTAAGGATCAAGTCCCGATAAAAGAAGTCCCTAAATACATCAATCAATTGTTCCGATTGTGTAATAATTGAGTTCGACTCTTCCTCATTTTCTACGGCAAACAATAACTCTTTCCCATCGACAATAATATTTTGATATTTTTTGAGTTTCGTCTGGCTCTCAGCCGGAATAAAAAACTTCATCTGTTTCAAATTCGATTCAACGGCGCCTACCACATGAGCTTCAACCTGAACACCTTGCTGTTCTTTGTGTTCTAACATGGGCAAATACGAAAAAAAGATATCGCTCCAAGTCGATATTTGAATAGAATGCTGCGCATTATCCAACAATGTCATGCCATACGCATGAATCGAATTTCCAGTATTTAAATTCCAAACCCGATTGTCGGGTTTCGCTTTTTTCCATTGTGTTTGTTTTAATTGCTCAATATCTGACTCAAACTGCGTCGTTAACTTTTGTACCACCTGTTCAATAGAAATAGCTCGATAAAGCTTCTTCTTCTCAACCATTGAATCTAACAACATCCCCTTATCGAGCAATTTAGTGATCACCTCATACACCTTTGCTTTAGGAACCCCGGAATGTTTAGCCACAGCGGCTGCATCCAGTGCCTCATCAGAAACCAAGATGGTCTCATACACCTGGCTTTCATTCTTAGAAAAACCAAATTTTTCAATCATTTAACGCTCTCCAAAAAATAATTCTATCATCTTATTTTTCTGTAAAATCTGGATATTGACAAAAAATAAACAGGGGTTACTATCTTAGTGGTAACCATAAAAACACAACATCACATAATATCTAAAAATAAATTGTTTATTACTCTGGCTAATCAAATGGAGGTGGTCAATGGCTATCGAGCAAAACAGTATTAATTATATTCCTGAATCACAACGCTATGGAAAACCAAAAGATTTATTTGCCGTCTGGTTCGGGGCTAACTTAAATTTAACAACCATTGTTACCGGGGCCGTCATGGTCGCAATGGGGCTTAATTTAGTCTGGAGCCTGATTGCAATTATTGTCGGTACACTCATTGGAACAATATTTGTTGCATCCCATTCAGTACAAGGCCCTCAATTAGGCATTCCGCAGATGATCCAGAGTCGCGCACAATTTGGCGTATTCGGTGCGATCATTCCAATGGCTTTTGTCATGTGCGTCTATCTGGGATTCGGTGTCGCCAACACATTACTCATGACCCAAACACTACAAAGTGTGGTCCCAATTTCAAGCAACTGGGTCGTTATCTTATTTTCATTAATCTCGATTATTATCGCAATCTACGGCTACAAACTCATTCATAAGACCCAAAATTGCCTTTCAATCAGTGCTTTTATCATCTTAGGTATTGCAACCTTCGTGCTGTTTTTCCAGCCAATAGCCTTATCTAGTTGGGATCTGAGTGAATTTAACCTGACGCTTTTTGCCTCGGGTGTCGGCATTATCGCAACCTATGTTTTAGCGATGGCGCCTTATGTAGCGGATTATTCCCGTTACCTACCGGCCAACGCCTCACCCAAACAGGTTTTCTGGTTCACCTATGGCGGATTATCCATTTCAGGGATCTGGATGATGCTGATTGGGGCTGCGGCGGCTGTGGTCATCCCGCATTTTGCCGATCGCTCCGGTCAGGGATTAGCGCAACTGTTCGGAGGGTATAGTTGGATCATGTATCTGTTACTGGCATTTGGACTACTCGCCATTAACGTCTTCAACTTTTATGGCGCTTTTATGTCCATTGTGACGTCAATTCAGCCGTTTAAATCCTTAAACGTGACCCCAAAAATCCGGGTACTGATTTTAGGTGCCATTCTGCTCTTAAATATCATCTTAAGTATTTTAAGCGGCGCCGGTGACTTCATTAATTTTTTCATTAATTTCATCTACTTTATGAGCTATTTCTTGATCCCGTGGACAGCGATCAACCTGGTCGATTTTTTTATGCTGCGGCATGGTCAATACCATATTGCAGACATTTTTGATGTTCTGGGTCGCTATGGAAAATTTAATGGAATTACCATTTTTGCCTTTCTGGCCGCTATTGTCGTACAGATCCCATTTATCAACAGTTCATTTTATGTTGGCCCGGTCGCCCAGGCACTCGATGGGGTTGATTTGGCTTGGGTCGTCGGCATCATCGTGGCTTTTGCGCTCTATTATTTTCCATCCAAAGCTCGCCAAAATAAGCAACCCAATATTGAAATAGCTCATTAAACTAATACGGTACAGCACATTGAAAAAGACAATTATTACAAATGCCATTGTTTTTACAGTTGATCCGAACAACACCGTGATCCGTAACGGCACCCTCATCATCGAAGATGGTAAAATTTCTGCTATCGGCCGCAAAGAAGCCATCGCGCTGCCTGCTGATGCAGATGAAATCATTGATGGTCATGGCACAATGGCCGTTTTACCAGGGCTTATTGATACCCACAACCACTCCAGTCTGATGCGGGGAGTTGCTGAAGATATGCGGCTTGTCGAATGGCTGCCTATCTATGATCTGGAGCACAAAGCTTGCAATCCGGATGATGCCTATCATGCCGCTCGACTAACCTACTTGGAATGTCTGAAAAACGGAACGACGACCATTATGGACATGTACCGTTTCATGGACCGAAGTGCTGAAGCTGCGGGAGAGCTTGGATTAAGGGTCCATCTAGCTCCCTATGCAGCAGATATCGAACCCTACACATTCTTCGAAAGTACCCAATCCAATATGCAGCTTTTGAACCGCTATCATATGAGCCAAGATGGCCGAGTTCGCGTCTGGATGGGGCTAGAAAATCTCTATTACTGTAGTAAAGCGATGTACGATGCCGCACTTATCGCACAGCGTGAATACGGAGTTGGTATTCATACTCATGGCTGTGAACAACGAGAGGAAGAAGAATCCATCATTCAAATGTTTGGCATGTCGACAATTGATATGCTGGAACAACGGGGCATTTTGGGTGAAAAAACACTGTTAGCACATTGTGTTTGGGTGAATGATGACGATATAAAAAAAATGGCAGCAACGGGAACCAATCTGGCCCACTGCGCCACATCCGCAGCGAAATTAGGCTGTGGTATTGCACCGATCCCGAAAATGCTTGCCGAAGGAGTCAATGTATCTATCGGTTCTGATGGCATGATTGATAACAACAGCCTAGATCTATTTCAGGAGATGAAATTCGGCTCACTCATCCAAAAAGCCAGTCACTGTGACGCCTCTCTGATGAGTGCTCCGCAGATGCTACGAATGGCAACCATCAATGGGGCTAAGTCGCTGGGGATGGACCGTGAAATTGGATCACTTGAACTTGGAAAAAGTGCCGATCTCATTATGGTCGATACGTTTGTGCCCAACTTACACCCCATTTTTTGGGATGAAACAGAACAAACAAACCTCCTATGGAACCTCATTTTTGCGGCCAAAGGTGAAAATGTAGACACCGTCATGGTTGAGGGTAACATTCTGATGCGTCACCGGAAACTCACTCAAGCAAGTGAATCAGACATTATTCTCGGGGCTCAGGATCAAGGCGATGACTGGATGAAACGTCGAGAGGCCTACAAATAACCCCCTAGATTTTCACTGCCCATGATCCATCCGGCCAGTTTCTGGCCGGATATTTGCCAACCATAAGCCTAACGACATCCAATCATGTCATGATTAAATTTCGTATTTAATTTCAGTTAACATCTCAACCATCGCTGGATCACCATGATCAAAGAAACAGCTGACCCCAGTATCGAGAGCTTCAATTTCTTGCATTTCATTCGGTGTCAATCTGAAATCAAAGACATTAAAATTTTCTTCAATTCGAGTTTTATGCACAGATTTAGGGATCACCACAATATTTTTTTCAAGATGCCAACGCACAATCACTTGAGCAATCGATTTACCATACTTATGACCTATTAATTCCAAGGTTTTATTTTCAAATAAGTGGTTTCGACCTTCGGCAAAGGGAGCCCAACCTTCGATCTGGATCCCTTTATCATCCATATAATTATGTGCCGCAATTTGCTGGCAAAATGGATTAACCTCGATCTGATTGATAGCAGGAATAATTTTATGAAAAGCCATCAAATCAGCTAATCGATCTGGTTTAAAATTAGAAACCCCAATGGCCTTAATTTTACCTGCGGCATAGAGCTCTTCCATTGCACGCCAAGCTCCATGTACATCATTAAATGGCTGATGAATCAGATATAAATCTAAATAATCAAGGCCGAGACGTTCTAAAGAGCAATTGAAAGCCTCTTTAGCTGATTGATAAGAAACATCCTGAATCCATAGTTTAGTTGTAATAAACAATTGCTCTCGGGGAATTGCACTTTTTTGAATAGCCTGTCCGACAGCCGTTTCATTTTTATAAGCAGCCGCAGTATCGATCAACCGATAGCCCGTATTCAATGCATCAAGGACTGCTTGCTCACATTGAGCCAAGTCCTCCATCTGATAAACACCAAATCCTAAGGCAGGCATCTTAATACCATTATTCAATGTAACAAAATGCATAAGTGTTCTCCTTTTTAGTACAGCAATCTTGAGGGCTCCAGTGCATCATCCCTGACTCGTTTGATCGATTTTACAGACCCAAACACAGATTGAATACAGATGATTAATCAGCATAACTGAATACATCTATGACTATTTATAATATGCAAATGAACACGATCCCAAAAAATCATGCTGGGTTCATGGATTATAATAGCAAAATTTTTTTCGAGGCTTTTACAAGAATCAGCCCTCGATGACCCTCACTGATAGTCGTCTTTACAGGTTCTATGACTGATGCTCAAGCCACGCTTTAGTTTCAGTCAATTGGGGGACGATCACCCGACCCAACTCAACTTTCACCGGAGCATTAAGAATCACGGTATCCCCGGCTTTTAATCCAGATTTAATCACCCGAACAGCATGAATACGTTCACCCAAGATAACCTTGCGATAAACTACTTTGCGATTTGCATCAACGAGATACACAAAGCGTTCATTCTGACGGGCCCTTATAGATTTTTCAGGAATGACAATTCGATTGTCAACATGTGGAGCCATCAAGGTCACTCGGCGAAAACACCCCGGCGTCACACCAGAAAGTTCATCATCAAAAATTGCCCGAACCTGAAGGGTCCCCTTGGATAGATGAATAGGATCATTTCTCACATTCAATCGTCCCGAATAATCCCGTGAGCTCCCTGCAACTGATAAATGAACCCGAACAGAACTATCCCCTTTCATTCCTGAAAAATAATAATTCCAAATCTGTTCATCCATATTAAAGTAGGCTTGTATATGGTGGGGTGACATCAAAGTCATTAATGTTGTCATTCCCGACTGAACGTAATACCCCTTCATAAGATCAGTACTAGAAACAACACCATCCATTGGTGCTCGAATTTGAGTGCTATCTAAATTAAATTGAGCCGTTATCAACTCTGACTGAATTTTATTTAACTCAACTTCCCGCTGGCGAAGTTTAAATAATTGCTGCTCAGCAGCAGCCACTGACATTACCTTCAATGCTACTAATTTTTTAACATATCGGGCTTCCCTTTTCGCCTGTTCTTGTGCCTCCAAAGCCGATTGTAAGCGTACTTTCAAACGCTGTACTTCAGCTCGAAAAGGTTTTGCATCTAAGAGAATCAAAAGATCCCCTCGCCGCACCGGGTCACCATCATGAACCAGAATCGACTGAACAATACCGCTGATTCGGGGTTTTAGATCGATAGACGACGAAGAGCGTAACTGAGTCGTATACGAAAATTGACGTTGATATGGGATTGATTGAGCGGCAATAACATCGACCCGCTGTTCATCCGAGACCCGAGCATGGGTGGATTGTTCATGATTTCCACCACAACCAGTCAAAACAGCACTCAATACGAGCATAAAAATAACTCGATTTAGCATTTTTTCTCCATTGCTTATTACCGAACGACATGATGACCCAACATCTCAATGATCTCTCCACGCTAAATAGCTATTTATCATGCGGCTCCACCCAGCAATAGAGGCATTCCGATAAGTCGACCCACCACGTCAGAGATGCCGCAGTGGAGCCCCATGGAGGGAATGATGCGTGTCGATGTTGGAAATGGCCTCTGTGACCTCGTATTAGGAACACTTATTTAGACACCCGCGAGTGATCGTAGAACAACTATTTGTTTTTAGCGTATGACACTAAGCGTTCTCTGCCCCATAAAAGCCATCATCAAGACCTAATCATAAAAATAATTTAAATAAAAAGACTTCGATATATATCAACTTCATTAACAAATACATTACTATCATTTATTAATTAATAACATATTTCTATATCGGCTATTTTATTTATGCGGTTACATATATTTAAATATGGGTATCTACATAGATTAATCCGTATAAATAGCCGCATAAAATTAATACAAAACCATTCGTGACAAACATAAATACAACGATAAGAACTAGCAATGATCGTTAATATATAAAAGAATTCATTTTAAATTTAAAAATAACTCAAAACCATAAAACAACCTAACCAATTGATATTTAATAATTAAAATTAAAAAACGTTTCTGCGCTGTCATAATCATAATGGCTCAATCTATTAGAATTGCGCTATATGAAGATAGGTACAGGTTATATTAGATATATTAATGAATTGAATTACTATTTTTACACTGATGAAAAACAATTGTTATGACTACAATTTCAGGCAGAGAATTATTCACCATTCATATGGAGTATATTATATTCAAATAAAATAAAAACACCTATTATTTATATTTATCAATTACCCTAGAAAATCTAATGCACATATATGTTGAAGTAACTCCATTCGGTAATATCATGATTTATCACAATGGATCACGTTATTCCCATTTTAGCATTCACTTACTAAAAACCTAAAATACCCCTTGCGATAGCTCCTCCAAAGCGCTCCCAAATAGGGATACTCAGTGGCCTAATCGCTCGTGAACATCCCCCCATCTATCAATGCCATATCTGAGCCTAAAATTTCTGATTGCTATCAAACGCCTTAAGTGGAAAATAAGTTCTCTTATCCCTAGCCTAGGATCTTCCAGATGTTAAGACATTTTGTAATCTGCCCTATCGCAGCAACCTGTACCCCAGAACAATTCGACGACGTTGTCACACAACTTCGTTCCCTCCAAGCGCATATTCCGGGTATCCCTTCCTTTTCAGTTGAAAAAAGCAAGGGTCTATCCAATGAACGTCCCGGTTTTGTGTTAATGGCTGAATTTAATACTGAAGCGGATTGGCACGCCTATATGCAGAATGAACATCATCTTGCCATTGGCGAAGCCATCACACCATTTTTAGATGTTGAGCATATGGTGATGACGCAAACGGATCTCTAAACACGACTTGAGCCCCGCTAATCCAGCCAAGCACATGTGCACTGGCTGGATATATTTTTATTGTTCAACCATATGCAGATAAGGGCTGAGTTGTTGTAGCAAAAACTCTCTGAATTGCTGTTGTAAAATAGAGGCAGATTCATGAGCCCGATCCAGCCGAATCCCAATATGGGGTAATTCAGGTAACGGGGACTGACAGCTCGTTACCGATGCTGGTAATGCAAATGACGAACGCAGCGTTATTCCTAATCCTTCGGATACCGCCTTCCAGATACTACTTAAATTAGAACTCTCAAACACAATACGCCATTTGATCCCCGCCTGATCCAAAGCTTGCGTTGCAATTTGTCGCATCAGGCAAGGCGCTTCAAACATCACCAACGGCAGCGGCTGACAACGTAATAATACAGCTTGCAAAGCCAAATCAGCCGGCGTGATCCAACACAACGGCAACTGCGCTAACATATCACTATAGGCAGGCGTTTGTGCACTGACCCAGCTTAATGAAAAATCAAGCTTTGCCTGCTCAATTGCCTGAAATAATTCCCGATTACGAGCGACATGAACTGAAAGCTGAACGTTGGGATGGGCTCTGGCAAATTGCGCTAAAATACTCGGCAGCAACATCTCACTGAAATCTTCCTGCATTCCAAACCGGAGTATTTCCTCCCCCTGTTGCGGTGTGCTCAATGCACTGACCGCCTCATCATTGAGTGCCAACAACCGCCGGGCATAACTTAAAAGCTTTTCACCCGCTGCTGTCGGTTGCAGATTCCGCCCCTGCTTTTGTACCAAGGGTTCTGAACTCATCTGCTCCAACTTTTTCAGTTGTGCACTGGCAGCCGAAGTTGAACGATGCAACCGTTGAGCGGCCAGTGCAAAACTGCCTAGCTCAATCCCGAGGACAAAACAGCGAAGTGCATCCAAATCAAGGTGTTGATGTTCTCGCATAGTAATAATCCATAATTTCAGGACAAATAGTTTAAAACATTTTGATTTTTTGAATGTATCAGATAATGCAAGATAGTGTCATTGAAATATTTAGCGGACACAACGCCGTTTGAGGAGTGAACCATGCCATTAACACGTATCACCATCGGAGAAGTTTATCAGCAGACGCATTGCCAACAGATTTCTCAAATACTACAGCAAACACTAGTTGCCGAATTCAATGTTCCTGAAGCCGACTGTTTTCAACTGTTTGAGCCTATAGCATCCGAAAACCGCGTGATTCATCCGCGTTATTTAAGTCCGGGGCGCACTGACAACTTCATTTTATTTCAGGTGCTCGCGGGCAAACCCCGGAGTCACCACCAGCAGCAACGCTGGGTTAGTGCCCTCGTGACCCAACTCACAGAACAAATGGGAATTAATGGCGCAGATGTCATGGTCACGATCCAATATAACCGCCCCTGTGACTGGTCTTTTGCAAATGGTCAATTATTTACTCTGGAGGACAATCAATGATTGCAATGCAATATAGTTTTACCTTACCGGCCGATTATGAAATGCAGCGTATTGAAGATCGAATACGCCTGCAAGGTGCAAAGTTAGATGGCTTTGCTCATCTGGCTTTAAAGCTCTATCTCTATGCCAGAGCCGATGACCCGGAATGCCGCTCATCGCATAATCTCTACGCGCCATTTTACCTTTGGTATGAAAGTGCCGGTATGAACCAATTTTTAGCCTGTGATGGTTTTAAAGCGCTGTGTCAGCAGTTTGGTCGCCCAGCGATTGATATTTGGATCCCGACTCAGGCCTCACTGGAGCAACTGTCACAATGCCCTGTGATCACTCGATGCATCGAAGCGGCTGATGAACCAGCTTCAATTGAGTCCCCTCTTTGTACGGCACATGACTATCATACCTGGCGCACACTGCGACTAACTGCCGACGAAAGTCAGCAACATCTCAAAGCCAACCAACAACATTATCGGATTGGTTATATCGCCCAAGGTTGACGTTGGTCTAATAAAGAGTTAATCACAATAAATATTGTGGTTAACTCAAGTATACCCCAGTATAAAAACCATCCCATAGATGAGTAATGATGATTAAATCCAAGTTTTTCCTTCAGTATATCTTAAGCATTGACTGATATCGTCCCACCCGTGCGGAGTCTGTTAACACCCTGATCCAGTAGCGATCTTCAACGGCCTTATATGGCGGTGTTAACAACTTTCCATATGCATAAAGACTTAAGTATTAATAATCAGTCCTGAGCAATCATTTTGAGCAGATGCGGTTCAGGTCAGGCAGTCACACGGGTATCGAATGAACTACATATCTCGGTTTAAATTAACTAACGCTAATATCACTTTATTGCTAGCGATTTTCTTTGCAGTTGTCCTGAATATTCCGGTTTATTCAGATCTTTATAAAATATTGTCTAAATTAGATGCGTTTAGCATCGGTTTCGTCATTTCGATCCCTATCTTTTTTACTCTAGCACTTAACATCCTGTTCAATGTGATCAGCTGGCCCTACATCACTAAACCACTCTTCGTTATTCTGGTTCTCATGTCCAGCTTGCTCAGTTATGCTGAATTTAATTACGGCATCATGTTTGATAAAACTATGATCCGTAATTTATTTGAAACTAATAGCAGTGAAGCAAGCTCTTACTTTAGTGGATTTTTATTTTTTTGGATCCTGATTTCCGGTGTTTTACCTGCCGTCGCTTTATCGATGATCACCATCAAATCAGAATCCGTTATACGCTTTCTGCTCAAAAAAGTGATCTATATTGTGGTATCCGGTGGGGTCATTTTCCTCATCGCTCACTTCTTTTATCAGGATTACGCATCGGTCGTCCGCAATAATAAGTTTTTAGAGAAACGGATTGTTCCGACTGCATTTTTACATAATACCTATCGCTATCTTCGGGATGAATACTGGTCAGATCCCATTCCTTACACAAAACTTGGCATGGATGCGCATCAAACACCACAATCTCTTGCTCAAGCAACTCAAAAGCCAACTGTTTTAATTTTTGTCGTCGGCGAAACAGCCCGTGCTCAAAATTACCCATTTAATGGTTATGATCGGGAAACGACTCCCTATACGCAGTCACTTAAAAATATGATCAATTTCAGAGATGTAGCCAGTTGTGGAACCTCAACCGCTATTTCTGTCCCCTGCATGTTTTCTAGAATGAACCGCGAACATTTTAATCGTGATCATGCAGACCAACAGGATAATGCGTTGGATATTTTAAACCGAGCCAATGTTGATGTGCTCTGGCGAGAAAACGATGGCGGAGATAAGCATGTGGCTCATGCAATTAAAGAACAAATTATCGATGCATCTCAGGATTCCCCATTATGTGATGGGCATACCTGCCAAGATATGGCTCTGATTGAAAATCTGAAACAACAGATCAATGCCATGCATGGCAACCGAGTTGTGGTGCTCCATTTTATAGGAAGTCACGGCCCTACTTATTTCCAGCGCTATCCTAAGACTATGGCGTATTTTGCCCCTAATTGTGATCGTGCAGATATTGAAAACTGCACCGTACAGCAAATCATTAATACCTACGATAATACCATTCGCTATACCGATTACGTTTTAAAACAGACGATCGATACATTGCAATCGCTCGAAGAGCAATACAATGTGGCCTTAATCTATATTTCTGATCACGGAGAATCATTAGGCGAGAACGGAATGTTCCTACATGGAACACCTTATCAGTTTGCCCCCATTGAACAACGCCGGGTTCCGCTGATGATTTGGCTATCTAATGGCCTCATGGCTCAAAAACATATCCAGTTGGACTGTCTAAAACAGGAAGCCCATCATAGCGGTTGGAGTCAGGATAATATATTTGACTCCATTCTGGGCTTGATGGATGTTCAAACTTCTGTCTACCGTCCTCAACAAGATATTTTCGCAAGTTGCCGGAAATCTTAATGCCCTCGTTGGGGGGTTAAGAACAAACAGAAGTAAATAGTCGCATCATAAAATCCGCGTGTCATTTTTGACGCGTGGGATCACACATAACCGAATACCATTCAGGTGCAGTTAAAATTATTCAGGGAGATAAGAATAAAACTAGCTCGCATCATCCCTAGACGCTGTAGCCTTTACGCCTATTTTTCGCTATGAAAACCATCGTCTTATAAATAGCATATGCTACAATGAGTGATTATAGTGATAAATGCTGAATATAAGGACAGCTCATGATTTATATACTGACATTTATAATTTTCTTGGTGTGTATTCTACTCATGTCTCTTGGTGTGATGGCTCACCGTAAACCCATTCAGGGAAGCTGCGGAGGCCTCTCTAGTATCGGGATCAAACAATCATGTGGGTGTAAAACGCCCTGTGAAGAGCATGCAAAACTTTATCAGTTACAAGAACCGGGCTCATCACAGACAGAGGAATAACCAGTTTAAATCATAGCTTTCCCGGATTGGCATCAAGGCTATCGATGCTGGGTTTTCAAAATAGAACTACCGAGGGACTCGGGTTTCAGATATGCCGCTTTTCTTCGTCATGATCAGAAATCCGAGATGCTATATGGCTCATTCATTTACTATTCAAATTACAATGCATGAGAGTGATCATGATTTAAAGTGGCAAGCCAACAATAAATCACAACGCAAACTAGACATAATCCTAGGGCAATTCGAGTACCGTCTAGTATTCCCTGCCACCCAAACTCTTGATAAAAAGGTTCAAGGAAAAAGACCCCTAAACTAGCTCCTGAGTAATAAAACAGACTATATAAAGCCTGAGCACTGCCTTTATTGCCAGTGACGGTACGCCCAATCAGCGTGTTCGCATTGGCATGACAAAAGAAAAAACCAAATGCAACCAACACCATTCCAATGACCAGAGAATAAATGTTAGACCAACACATGAATAAATTTGCCCCCAGCATGATCCCGATCCCTAGCACAATCCCGCTGATCTGACTGTGTTTTCTGGCAAATTTACCCGCTAATGAAGAACTCGTGGTTCCGCCCAACATTGTCAAAAACATCAAGCTACGCAAATCACTTGGGAGATGATAAGGCGCATCACCTAATACCAACATCAGGTAATTGGATAAATTCACAAAGGTGCCGAATGCCAAACAAATTAGAATATAAATCAGTAACAACTGGGGCCGCTTCAGATGTTCGCCAAATGCTTTAAAAGAGCGATCAAGACGCAACGGAACGGGTTTAAAATGACGCTGTTGCGGCAGCAAATAGTAAACAATACCAAATAAAATCAGGCTAATTCCGGCTAAGATCAAACCACCATTAGCCCATCCACCGAAATATTCTGCACTAATGCCACCGAGTAAACGACTACACAACCCACCCAAAGTATTTGAAGCAATATATAGACCCACCGCTCCAGCCAACCAACTTTTACGTAACTCATCCCCAAGAAGTGGAACCGCCAATGCCGGACAAACAGATAAAAACATTCCTTGAAAAAAACGTAACGTTAAAAATACGGAGTAAGAATCAACAAGTGGCAGCAATGCCGAAACAAAAACACCGACCGCAGTTCCCCCCAGCAGAATAGGGCAACGCCCGATCGCATCAGACCAACTGGCAAAAATCACTAATCCTAATCCCATTCCGAGCAGCGGTGCAGACATCGCAAAATTAGCGGCCAGAGAACTAATCTGAAAATCCTGTTGAAGTACCGGTAACAACGGCTGTAACCAATAAATATTGGCGAACGTGATAACGGAGAAAAGACAAACGCATATAACGAAACGAGTATAATGGGGTAATGTTTTCACTGTGCTCTACTGCAAACTTATAAATAATAAAAAACCTAATCATCGATACGTGTAGAGTAGATCGCGAGTATTAATAAATAAAATATGTTGTATTTATCGTGACCATAATTAAAATTTATACCCCATAATCAGCCATTGACATTCATCCAAAGTAAGGATTAAGGGCTAGCCAAATGGAACTAAGACAACTACGACATTTTGTATCGGTCGTTGAACAAGGATCAATTTCTGGTGCGGCTCGGACTCTCAATCTAGCTCAACCAGCTATCAGCAGTAGCATTAAAAAATTAGAATATGATTTAAAAATGCCATTGTTTAATCGTCGAGATCGCGGCATCGAACTTACCCAGGCGGGTCTTGAATTTCTCCCGCATGCCCGACAAATTTTAAATCAGGCCCGTGATGCCAAACTGGCAATGGAATCCCTTGAAGGGCTCAACCAAGGACATGTGGATATTGCTGTACCCAGTATGCTCGGATCGTATTACCTTCCTCCATTATTAATGGCCTTTCGCCATCGATATCCAAACATCGATCTAAACATACTAGATACCGGAACTCGAAATATCCTGCGCTTACTTTTAGATGGCGAAATTGAATTAGGTGTCGTCGCAACCAAAGATGTCACAAGCGAGTTAAATAGTGGGCCATTGCTCCGGGAGAAAATGGTGGTTTGTATGGCCATTGATCATCCATTAGCAGAAAAAGAAACCATCGAATATGCTGATTTTTTATCACATGATCTAGCTCTGTTTCGCCGAGGCTATTACCATCACCTACTGCTGGACAAAATTAGCCGTCAAGAGCAGATTAAACCCAAAATCGCCTTTACCAGCAATCTATTACCTCTGATAAAGACAGTCATTCGACGGGGTTATGCGATCTCCCCGATGTGGCAGGTGGCCATTCAAAATGACGATGAAATTATCACCCGTCAATTTGCGGAACCCTTTGAAGTAGACGTAAGCCTCGCCTGGCGCAAAGATAGCTATCTCTCCCGGGCGAATCAGACCTTTCGCGATTTTGTTTTAGAAGAAGCAGCTAAAACCAATCACTTGGCCATTGCACAATCGCTCACGGAATCAAAAACACTTGGGTCCTAAGCGCTATCATTCGGACAACGAACATCTTTCATAGCCTAGAGAAGCCAAGCGATACTTATAAAATCCAGAGTAAAATTAAAGTATTCAAATCTTCTGCTCTATAGTTATTTTGATCAAAAATGATAGAATCATCAGTATTCTTATCTATACCTGGTATCGAGAGCTAGCGAATGCAAAAAATTGAAGGGATTTCAATACGTTCATATAGTCTGAAAACCAATGGTCATCGTCATCCCTATCATCAGCTAATCCTTCCGGTAAAAGGGACCATTGAAATAGCTGTCGATACATTTTCCGGAAAGGTTCGCGTCGGAGAGTGTGTCGTCGTAAAAACAGGGGAAATGCATTATTATTCTGCCGAGAGCAATGCCAAATTTGTCATCGCTGATCTAAAAGAACTTCCCGATCAAATCGCCCATACCGCAACGATTGTTTTTTCTATAACCCCCCCGCTATTATATTATTTAAACTTTATTGAACAGCAGCTTAAATATCAGGTCAATGGGCATATTGAAAAATTAATCTACGATACCTTTTATTACCTATTAAGTGATCAGCGTACGCTAAGACAATTTGATCGTCGAATTAGAAATGTCATGAATTATATTGATATAAATCTATCGCAGCACCTATCCAATCCATTGTTAGCAGACATTGCATGTTTAAGTCAAACTCAATTTAAAAAATTATTTAAAGAACAAACAAAACTCACGGTTACTGAATACATTACCAAATCCAGGATGGAAAAAGCGGAAGCTCTCTTAGTTCATACGGACTATTCAATTCAAGCCATCAGTGAAATAGTAGGTTATACTGATATCACCGCATTCAGTCGGCGATTTTCAACCTATTTTGGACTTGCCCCATCAAAATTTAGACATTAATTCTATATATATATACCGAACTATCATTCATTATCTGTAAATTCAAAACCAACCTCTTATGTTTTAAACATATGTCATCTGTACAGCATGAAATAACTCAAATTAGTTACGGATAAATCATAATCTGCCACAGAGATTACTCGAGATATGTCATTATGGAATAGGATTTATTTAATAGTGATATATATATCATTACAATTACGTCCAACGTGCTAAAAAAAGCGTCCAAATAGCAAAGTAGTTTTATTGACTAAGCTATAAATTATGATAATTCATCCTCATCTATCTTTATTAGACAATGAAAATACAACAAAATGCTATATTGGCTGCTGGGATGACCTCGCTAATGTGGGGAGCGACGGGTATTTTCGTGCGTTTTTTACCTTCATTATCACCTTTTGCCGTCACTGCTGGACGCCTTATTGTAGCCTTAATATTTGTTCTCCCCATTGTATGCCTATTGGCCAATCAACGAAAAAACTTCAAGCAAGCCATCCAAAATCCGATTACGAATTTATTAGCGTTATTGCTAGCTGGATATTATCTATTAGCGACGGCAGCCTTTCAGTTGGCTCCCGTCGCTGAAGCAGCATTACTCCTGAGTACGCCCCCTTTGTTTATTCTTATGTTTCGTCGAATAAGTGGGGATATTCCATCTTCCCGGGATACTCTCGGAGCCATTATTGCCATTATCGGACTCTTTACTATTTTGGCCCCTAAAATTTCCTTTACGGATCAAGTTTCTAATTTTCGATTATTCGGTGATCTGCTCGCCATATGTGCTGCAGGACTAACAGCTGTATATGCCTATATTTATCAGATACTCAGAAAGCGTAGTAAAAGCCCAGAAACAATAGCCGTAACCACACTCACCTTTTTAGAAGGTAGCATTATTCTTATTCCTGTCATACTTTTATTACCCAAACACTCAGGAATAAGTACGCTTAATATTCACGACATTACTATATTAATAGGCTTAGGGATATTTTCAACGGCATTTCCCTCATTAGGATTTGCGCTTGCTTCAAAGTATTTACCGGCATTAATTACATCTATTATTTCTTTATTTATTCCACTATTTGCTGGAATATTCTCATTCTTAATACTCGGTGAAATCCCCTCTATTTCATTTTATATCGGTGGGATTTTAGTATTAAGCGGTGTAGCCATAATTTTATATCACAAAGAGAGAAAATCAAAAAATTTAAATTTTAGTAAAGATATGATTAGACGATAGCGATATACCTCAACAAATATAGGATTATATTTTATAAAAAAGGATCTCCTTATGGAACAGGCCATCAATTTTGATATTGAACAATTTTTTCATTCATCTGATTTTGAAAATATAAAAAAAAATGTATCACTAAATATTGTTGATCATACTTATAAACCTAAAATCTCTGATCCTAAAAGTGATTGGGTTTCTAGTGTGGCAGTCCCTGCATTTCAGTATATTTTTAAAGAAAAAGGAATTCAGGATAACTTTGCATCACTCGGAACCGGAGCCGGATTAGATGCATTAGCCGCATGCCAAATATTACATAGTAAACGCCTTGTCGTAACCGATCTGCACGAAGATGTTGTTAAACTAGCTACGTCCAATATACAAAATAACCTTCAAAACAATGCGATCGAAGTCATCGGTAAAGCGGGAGATTTAACTTATCCACTTGAAGACTTAGGGATTAAGTATGATCTAATCTATGAAAACCTTCCGAATATTCCACTATTAAATGATATCAATCTGTTGGATAGCCAAAATAGTTCAACATTTATCGCTGATAGAATCGAAAAAATACCTGATAGCATCACTAAAAGTTTGCTTTCACTGCATTATTTAGCCGTCAAAAATTCTCAACAATTACTGAATCCGGAAGGTGATATTATTTCTGTCATTGGTGGAAGAATTCCATTATCAGAAATATTGACAATCCCTCAACTGTGCCATAGTCATGGTGAAATTATTTTAATGACCTGGAAAATTCAGTCTGAAGCGACCGATGTCATAAATGGATATCTTGAATGGGAAAAAAATGACTACATGAAATTTCATTTTTACCCTGTCGAAAAATTGCAAGAAGTATTTACGGATCAAAGCTATATTACAGGTCAGGATGAAGCCATAAAAATGGAAACAGCCCTCAAACCCTATGAATTAAGCTCGGAGGAAGCCCTTAGATTAACCAATAAAGGCGTACCCGTTGGTCATACTGTGGTCGTACTGAAATGTCATTACTGATATTCATATATAAATAGTCCCTACCCGTATTCTCATCATCATGAGACTATCGGGGGGTCATTTAATCTTTTTCTTCCGGACGACAACACCACCTTTTATCGTTGTAACCCGGAAGAATTCTAAATAACCAAGATCTCAAATTTCATCACACCGCAACTCAATGCGGCACAATACAACCGAAGCGCCATATCACATTTTCGCCGCACGCTTCTTTGACAGCGACGAGATTCAGGATTTGATTTAGTCTAAAAAATTAAATTATTCTCTTTAAATTACAACATCTTATTAATTATTTTGTAGCGATAGATTGAGCCATTTTTTGTTTTTATTTTCACCTCAAAATTCCGACTATACTTAGGCATATATTGTTAATATATTGTTTTTATGCCTTTAAACAAGAAGAGGTATCCTTGATGTTTCTAAGTGGGAAAAATAGCCGAACCCTCGACGAGGTTCTACACACCATAAGCAATGTGTTACCGTCCCCAAACACGCATAACACCAATCGATTTACCTCACTTACCGAGGTAACTCAGAGTCTCATTGAACACATAAATCAATTAGAAGCAGACAAACAATCGCTAGAACAAGAACTAAATTCAGTCACCGCCTTGCTTTCTGATCACCAAAAAGAAGTTCAGGATATTGAACAACGCTTTAACTTAATGAGTGAAGCAACTTCCGATGGGCTCTGGGATCTAACCTTCATCCGAGGCAAAGAGTTTAATGAAGATTACCCTTTTTGGTGGTCACAGGCATTCCGACAAATGCTAGGCTTCGAGAGTGAGAGAGATTTTCCTAATATTGCCAGGAGTTGGTCTGATCGTTTACATCCCGATGATAAACAACGCACTTTCGATGCTTTTTTTGCGCATATGAATGATAAAACCGGCCACACGAGTTATGACATTGAATATCGATTAAAACTAAAAAATGGTCAATACCGTTGGTTTCGGGCTCGCGGAGCCACACTCAGAGATGCCTCAGGCAATCCTTTACGTGTTGCTGGCGCGTTAACTGATATCGATGATGAAAAACAACGGCAGATCGAATTAGACAAATTTATTGACCGATTTGAGTTAGCCAATGAAATGTTATCCGATGGTTTATGGGATATGGAAGTCGTTGCTGGCGATCCAGTAAATCCCAATAATCCATTCTGGTGGTCCAATCAATTTCGTCGATTACTTGGTTTTGAAAATGAACAGGATTTTCCCAATGTGCTGGATAGTTGGGCTTCGCGTTTACACCCCGAGGATGCGGAACAATCCACCCAGAAGTTCTTTAAACATCTCACGGATAAAACCGGGAAAACCCCTTATGATGTCACTTATCGTCTGAAAATGAAATCGGGTGAATACCGCTGGTTTCGGGCCAAAGGCGAAACTAAACGAGATCCGAAAGGAAATCCACTTCGTGTGGTCGGAGCGCTCACAGACATCGATGCCCAAATGAAGCAGGATCATTTAAGAAAAACAGAACTAGAACACCAGCAACAGATGCAGGACAATTTCACGAAGATTGGAGAAATCGTCACCATCATTAATGATATTGCCAAACAAACGAACTTATTAGCACTCAATGCCGCCATTGAAGCCGCCCGAGCCGGTGAACAAGGTCGAGGCTTCGCCGTTGTTGCTGATGAAGTCCGAACGCTCGCATCCCGGACTCAAAATGCTACCGAACAGGCGACTGCTCTGGTATCCGGGAAAATGTAGCTCCAGAGCTCAAACCGGATAACCAAAGCACTTAACCATATCATAAGATAGAAACAAGCTCACTACAGCACCTTGTCATTAGGACAAGGTGCTGCACCAAAGATTCCGTACGATGCTATTGTACTTCCCCCATGAGTATGAAATAGATATAACAGAATAAATCATCAATAGTAGAAATTTACTCACCCTCTATATCATCATCTTCTGTTAAATGGGTATCGATGAGCAGCTGCGCCCCCGGACCTTGTTGGGAAAGAACATCATCAGGATTACGGAGCGGACAATCCGTCAGCGACAAACATCCACAACCAATACAACCTTCCATATGATCCCGTAACTGGAGTAAGGTGTGGATCCGTTCAGTCAGCATATTGTGCCATTCCTGACTAAGTTCCCGCCATTCTTTGGTCGAGATAGCTTTTTGCGGCAATTTATCCAGATGCTCTTTAATTTCGGTTAGTGATAACCCAGCTCGTTGCGCAATACGAATAATTGCGATACGACGCAATATTCCACGGGGATAACGACGCTGATTACCTCCGGTTCGCCAACTGCTAATCAATCCCTTGCTCTCATAAAAATGAAGTGTTGAAACCGCAACACCGCTGCGTTTTGCCACTTCCCCCACCGTTAATGTCGTCGACGATTTCATCATAAAATGAGTATTGACCTCAAGTATACTTGAGGTCATATTATGAATGTCGGCCTGCATTTGCAAGTTCAAAAATGATATAAACCTCGTTCAAGGAGCCGACATGAGCCGTATGATGAAAATGAGCCGCGCGTTACGTTTAATACCTATCGCTTACTCATTGATCCCCCCACATTATGCTGCCGTTCTAGCAATTTGCCCGGTATATCCCATCAGGTACTGCGTAGGATCCAACCTCGATCGACTTTTCGCCATGCTCCGCAAGGATGCTGTACTCGCTTGTCAATTGCGGCCATTAAACACAATGACGTTTTACTCAAATGGAGGGAAGCCATGAGCGATCCTATGCCACGGTCTGCTTTGCCGGACCAACCTAAACATCACCCAATTCGATCATTATTGGTCGCAGTGGTTTTATTGGTAGTTATTTTTGGAGGTCTGTTCCTCTGGAAAAACTATGGCCGAGCCCAACCTCAAGGTTGGCATGCACAACCAACGCCGGTCACCGCGATGAAATTAACGCCGCAAGAATTGCCCGTGAGTCTACACGCGATCGGGAACCTCAAAGCAGTCCAGCAAGTGACCTTGTCGGCTGAAGTCTCTGGGCGGATCTCGGAAATTAATTTTAAATCGGGGGCAACTGTTGCAGCAGATACGTTACTCGTACAGCTATTTGATGGGCCCGAACGAGCAGAACGATTATCCGCACAAGCCAAAGCCCGATTAGCCGGACATCAATTAGCGCGTTCTAAGAAACTAGTACCCGCCGGTGCTGAATCATTGGATATGTTGCAGCAGCGCCAATCCACACATGATCAGACGGTAGCCGACATTCAGGAACTAGATGCTCGACTGCGACAGAAACAGATCCGGGCCCCCTTTGCCGGTCAACTTGGGATCCGCCAAGTCAACTTGGGGGAGTATCTAAATCCGGGACAAGCGGTGGTCACTTTAACAAAGCTCGAGACACTTCATGTTGAATTCACGCTGCCACAACAAGATTTTACATCGATCAAAGATGGGGAAATCGTCCATGTTTCTAGTGATGCTTATCCTGATCGCGAGTTTACCGCGCATGTGACAGCCATTGAACCACAAATCAATACGGATACCCGCAACATTCTCATTCAGGCGACACTCCCCAACCATGATCGGGCTCTGCGTCCAGGGATGTATGTCACGGCATCTCTGGCCTTACCTCCACAGTCAGGCGCTATTCTTGTTCCAAGTACCGCCGTTCAGACTTCGGCTCAGGGATACAGCGTCGTCATTATCCGGGGAGACGATGCCGACAAACACGGAAAATCAGAGGTACTCAGTGTCCAATTAGGTCAGCGTATCGGAAATCGAGTTGTGGTCACACAAGGTCTTAAAGGCGGCGATGTGATCGTCACCGAAGGCCAGAATCGGATCATGCCCGGTGCTGAATTAACAGTCGCCAAATTGGTGGATAAAGAGGAGATGTAAGATGCATTTTACTGATTTATTTATTCGCCGCCCGATCTTATCGATCGTCGTTAGTATGTTAATTTTACTGGTAGGGATCAGTGCAGCCTACAACCTGCCGATTCGACAATACCCACAGATGCAAAGTGCCACCATTACGATCGATACCACGTTGCCGGGAGCAACTCAGGATATGATGCAGGGGTTTGTGACCACACCAATTGCACAAGCAATATCGACGGCCAGTGGCATTGAATACATTACCTCGACTTCGAGTCAGGGCAAAAGTCATATTGCGGCCAAGTTGGTACTCAATGCCAACGCGGATCGTTCCATGACCGAGATCTTATCCAAGGTCCAGTCGATTAAATACAAATTGCCTGATGGCGTCACCGATCCGGTGGTCCAAAAGATAACGGATGGAGCTTCTGCCATCCAGTATGTTGCCTTTATTAGCGATACACTCAAATCATCACAGGTTGTTGATTTTGCCACACGAGTCGCTCAACCCCTCATTACATCCGTCCCTGGCGTCGCTTCAGCCGATATCGCCGGAGGAGCCGCTTATGCCATGCGGATCTGGGTTGACCCAGTCAAAATGGCGGCTCGGGGATTAACCGCCAGTGATATTTCTCAAGCTTTACAGAATAACAATATTCAGGCCGCGCCCGGGCAGCTGAAAGGCAGCGAAACAACCATCGATGTCACGGCCGGTACAGATCTGCGCGATGTGAATGCATTTCGACAGATGGTGTTAAAACGCGGTCAAAATGGCATTGTCCGTTTACAAGACGTCGCGACCGTGGAGTTAGGTGGGAAAAACTATGATTCAGCGGCCCTCTCGTCAGGCCATCGAGCCGTATTTATTTCGATTACGCCAACCCCCGATGGAAACCCGCTAGACATTGTCAAACAAGTGAACCAATTATTACCCGATATTCAGCGTGTGGCTCCACCAGGGCTTAAAGTCATCAATCGATTTGATGTGGCACATTTTGTCAATGCCTCCATTGAAGAAGTCGAACACACACTGATTGAAGCCGTTGTGATCGTGATTATCGTGATCTTCTTATTTCTCGGCACATTCCGAGCGGTTATCATTCCGGTAGTCACGATCCCCCTCTCGCTGTTGGGAACGGCAGCATTAATGATGATGTTTGGGTTCTCCATCAATTTGTTAACATTGTTGGCAATGGTGCTGGCCATTGGGCTGGTGGTCGATGATGCAATTGTCGTGGTTGAAAATATTCACCGCCATATTGAAGAAGGATTTTCACCGATTCAGGCCGCGATCAAGGGCGCTCGTGAAATCATCGGCCCCGTTATCGCAATGACAATCACCTTAGCTGCTGTGTATACCCCCATCGGTCTGATGGGCGGGTTGACCGGTGCTTTATTTAAGGAATTTGCCTTTACCCTAGCCGGTTCAGTGATCGTTTCCGGAATCGTCGCACTGACGCTATCACCGATGATGAGTGGTCAATTACTTAAACCCAAGCTCACCGAAACTAAATTGGCGAAATGGGTCGAAGCCTACATGGAACGGTTAACCCATATTTATGGCCGACTACTGGATAAAACACTGGCCGCTCGCAGTGCAGTCTTACTCGTTGGGATCGTGATCCTCGGAGGTATTGTCCTGCTGTTTTCCGGATCCCAAAAAGAATTAGCGCCCCCGGAAGATATGGGGTATATCTTTGCCCAACCCAAAGCGCCACAATATGCCAATGTGGATTACACCACAAAATTCAGTGCACAAGTTGACCATATTTTTCAGGAAATGCCCGAATTTGAAGGCAGCTTTTTCTCTGTCGGCGGTGATAATGCCAACACGGGTTTTGGAGGGATTCTGCTCAAAGAATGGTCGCAGCGCCAGCGAACGGCGGACCAGATCCAAGCCGATCTGGCCGCACGAACAGCAGGTGTCACCGGCGTTTATACCTCTCTGTTTCAAGACAGCCCATTACCGGCCTCCACCGGGGGACTACCGGTACAGATGGTTATTCGTTCGACTGATGACTATGCTTCGCTCTATAAAACATTAATGGCTCTTAAAGGAGCAGCCTGGCAAAGTGGCTTATTTGCCTTCGTGGACAATGATCTGGCATTTGATAATGCCGAAGCTCATATCAGCATCGATCGCGCAAAAGCAGGCCAAATGGGGATCTCGATGTCTGAAATCGCCAATACCCTGGCGGTTCTGGTTGGGGAAAACTACGTCAACCGATTCAACTGGTTTGATCGCTCCTATGATGTGATCACGCAAGTGCCGCAAAAAAATCGACTGACTCCCGAAAACCTTGGTCAATACTATGTCAGAACAGCGACAGGTCAGCTGATTCCCTTATCGACAGTGGTCAAAGTCGATGTGCGACCACAGCCAAATAAGTTGCCTCAGTTTAACCAGATGAATTCGGCCACCCTTTCCGCAGTGCTGATGCAAGGGGTCACAATGGGACAAGCGGTTGCATTCCTGCAACACCAGCACTTGCCGGATGGCATGACTGTAGATTGGATGTCGAGTAGCCGACAGTTTGTTCATGAAGGCAATCGACTCACCGTCTCTTTTATCTTTGCACTGATTGTCATCTTCTTAGTGCTATCCGCCCAATTTGAAAGCTTCCGGGATCCATTAGTGATTTTGGTAACGGTGCCGTTAGCGGTTTGTGGTGCCTTGGTGCCCCTCTACTTAGGGTTTACCACACTCAACATCTATACCCAGATCGGACTGGTGACGTTGATCGGACTAATATCCAAACATGGGATCTTGATGGTGTCATTTGCTAATGAAATGCAACTTCATGAAAATCTGAACAGAATAGATGCAATCCGTCATGCAGCGGCAGTGCGGATACGGCCAGTCTTAATGACAACCGCCGCGATGGTCGCCGGATTGGTTCCGCTACTATTTGCCGAAGGTGCCGGTGCGGCTAGCCGTTTTGCCATTGGCATTGTCGTCGTCATGGGCATGTTGATCGGAACATTATTTACATTATTTGTTCTACCGACCATTTACAGTTTGCTTGCCGGAGATCATCGCCCGCAAGTTTCCAGTGAAGAAGAGCAGCAAAGCAAAGGAGAAGTGGCGCGCGTTTAATCGCCCGCCTCACGATAACAACACATAAGAAGTAACAAGCATATTACTCGCAGTCATATGATTTAAGCCTGTTTATTCAGGCTTTTTTTTGACCCGAATCACATGGTTATCTTCACTGACAATCATCAAATCAGTCCCCTGAATAGCCGTTTTAATCGCCTGTCGAATCGACATAGAACCGACCACCGGATTGGGTTTCACACTCCCCGTTTGCGAAAGATCGGTTTCAATAAAGCAACCAGTCGCATGGCTTACCTGCTGAGCGACCTCATCAAAACGATCAAAATGAATGTCGTAATGCGCCATTGTGTCACAACTTTTAGTAAGTGTTTGTTGCGCCGGAGGATTAGACGAACATCCCACAAGAGCAACTGGGATCAGTGCAATAAGAGCATATAATTTCAAGGTATTCTCCTCATGAATGAAACAACCAATGACCGTTGTCCCCAAAAACCATAAATAATAAGCGATGATACTCAAGCAAGTCCCATCAGCCTCGTGATATCACACCGCTTATCCGTTCATTAAAACACATGTTGAAGGGTTCGGATGAAACGTACTTTAAATAAATGATCCCTGATACTGATAATCCACAAGTTGCTCCGGCGTATAATGGAGCGTCGCAGCCTGTTGAAATGCCTGCAGAAGATAATCCACGGTTACTTTCACCCGGGGTGCCACGAGTGCCCGGTGAGGATACTGAATCACCAGTTCATAGTGCCCCGGATTATGTTGGCTCAATAGGACAACTTTTAGAATTCCTTGTTGCAGGTATGGTATCGCATGATGGATCCCCACCTGAGCAATTCCAAGCCCGGCACAAGCCGCCTGAACTAATGCTTCCGGAGCAGACAACGTGACAACCGCCGGTTGCGGATCAACCGATGACAAGCTTCCGTCTTCACTTTTAAATTCCCAAGGATTGACCCGCCCGCCAAGAAAACGTCTGGCAATCAGCCGATGATGACTCAGATCACTCGGATGTTGAGGGACTCCATTCAAAGATAGGTACTCCGCTGAAGCAACTAAGACCATATTCAAGTGACAAATCGGCCGAGTAATAAGCGAAGAGTCCACAATTCTCCCGCCACGAATAGCAATATCGTAACCATCCTGCACCAAATCGATTACCCGGTCATCAAAATCAGCTTCCACAGCAAGACTCGGATAACGTTCAATCAATCCGGGAAGTGCCGGAAGTAAATAGTCTCGACCAAAAGCAGCACTGGTTGAAATTCGAACCACACCACTGGTTTCTACTTTTCGGGCGACAATACTATCCACGGCCGTTTCTAATGCACTCAGCGCAATTTTAGCCTGAGCCAAAAAAACGCTCCCTTCCTCAGTCAAATTGATCTTTCGGGTAGTTCGATTCATTAACCGAACCCCAAGCACCTGTTCCAGACCCGCAACATTTTTACTAACTGCCGCCGTACTGACCCCCAAGCGTCGCGCCGCTTGTGAAAAATTGCCTGCCTCTGCCGCCTCAACAAATGACAAAACGGCACGAACATGCTGTGAGATATCCATGAACTCTCCAGAGTCGATAAAATCATGCACTTATCTCTTTCAAGATAAAGCCAATTTATAAACATGCTTATTGATGATGACATACGCCAGAGGCAAGCCTCTAGCACCATAATTAACTTTTAGTTGATAAATGTTCAACCACAGATCCACTTAAAGTTACAAATAAATCGATTCATACTATGGAGATGGGTCACAGAGTGGCTCCGATAAACAGCACCATGATGAGGAAATGGCGATGGCAGATGATAAACCCGCTTATATTATTTTTGATGTGAACGTTGAAAATCCCGAAGGGATGATCCCATATCAACAGCAAGTTGCAGCCACAATCCAAGCATTCAAAGGCCGCAAAGTTGTTCTGGGGGCGCCGGTGGAAACACTCGAAGGTCAACCTTCACAAGGAAACCTCGTCATATTGCAATTCGATAGTTTAACGCAGGCCAAAGCTTGGCATGCATCGCCCGAATATCAGGCCATTCTTCCTTATCGGCAAGCCTCAGCAAAAACGAACGCCTGGCTTGTCGAAGGCTTCATTGAACCTATCCAGTAAGTTATATTCATTTTTAAATTCAGGAAACTCTATGAAAACATTAGTTATAGTCTCTCATCCTTATCCAGACCAATCACATGTCATCAAATCCTTAGAATCAGTTGCCGTAGCTGCCGAAAATGTCACCGTTCGCAATCTGGATACCCTCTACGGCACGGATATAAACCACTTTGATATTGCAGCAGAACAGGCTGCTTGCGAAGACGTGGATCGTATTGTCTTTATGTTCCCAATCCACTGGTTTAACCTGACTCCTATGCTGAAAGCATATTTGAATGAAGTCTGGACCTATGGATGGGCTTTTGGACCAGAAGGAAATGCACTAAGAGATAAAGAGTGTTTAGTGGTCGTTTCAGCCGGAGCCAGCCAAAGCACTTACTCACATTCAGGTCTCATTCAGAGCACAATGGATGAAGTGTTAACCCCAATGAAAGCCAGTGCCTTATATATCGGCATGAAATACCTTCAACCGTTAGTATTTCTCGATGCAATGGGTGTTTCTGAAGAACGAATCGCGGATCTGAAAGCACAATTAGCACAGCGTCTGTCTGCTTAACTAGGCGATATTAATCATTGATTAAGCCGGGTTAAATCTATACCCGGCTTTTGGATCATCGAGGCTCGCCCGCACATCTTCGACATGAGGTCATGCAGGAAATAACCTTATTAAGGCTGCACAGTGATGATCGCCCGCCGATATGAATATAATTCTGGCTGCCCATTATCATGAACTTCTAGAATCACATGAAAAGGGGTCGGCTTAACAACTTTTGGGGCAATAAAGTGTGCAACCATCTTGGTCTCATCAATTAATTTAAGCGTTGGTGCGAAATGAATTTCCAATGCCTGAGCCGTGGGCTCTGCATATTGCCACCAACGATAAGTTAGTTTATCCCGATCAGGATCCATCGTTCCCTGAGCTGATAACGTCACCTCATCACCTGATGATACGGTCATGTTGACAGGTTTTAGCCCCTCATGACCATTTAACTTCACAATGGGATTATGGTTGGCCTCCGCAAAATTATTTTTCAGCGTCCACTGAATTCTTCCGGCAAAATCATTTTGAAATTGATGACGAAAGCGCCAGATAGTTGCAGGAGCGGTCCGATACATTTTCCCATCGATGCCCTTCACACTATCCGAGGTGCTCACTCTTAAACCGGTTTCGTCATCTGGGGCGATAGCCGCGTAACGCCCGCCCCATCCACCAAATTCGGGATGCTCCGGATCATTTAACCCATTGTGCAAAAGATAAAGGAATGATGGGGAATCGCCTTCCATGATGTACATGATATCCGGATACTTTTGCCCCAGTACGCCCAGTTGAATATACTGATGAACCCAGTTGTTGTTGACCTGACTCATATCCCCTCCGGCAACCATGGGTGAGGATATTCCAACCCAAGTTGAAAGCCAGTAATCATTATAAGCATGGAGACTACTGATCCAGCGCATGGTCGGGAAATTACGTCGGATCCAAGCCCCAGTATTATCCTGATCAGAAATCGAATACACACGGATCTTATGAATGAAGGCTTCTATTTGCTCCACCGTTCTCGTATGTTGGATATCCCATAAGGCTTGGGCCAAATCCACAGACCCACCCCAAACGGTAATCCACAACGGCCGCGCATCAACTTTATCTATAGCCGCAATAATACTTTGTGATGCTTGGGTGGTTTTGCCTTTCCCAACATAATTCATCCCATACCCCGGTTGACCGCTCATGATCTTACGATCTAATGAGGCTGGTGTTGGAAATCCATCCGCATGTTTCATTAAGTTAGAATAAACCTTCGCGTACGCCGCAACTCGCTCATGGAGCATTTCTGGATGAACGGCATCTCTTTGCCAAGTCGATGTTGTAGCAATTATTTTTTCTATATCAAATTCATTACTGTAGGTTAGGAATCGCACAAATGATTCTGAATCATCTGGCTCATTTCCAATATCCGTTAAAATAAGGATCCGCGTTTTATCCGTATGTTCGGGTGTAGATGCCCAATTAGGAAAACTGATCCCTGCCAGTAATACTGTCACCACCAGCCATAACAACCTTTTCTGCTTCATCGCGTATCATCCTTTAAGAGAAGTCCCAATGACGAATTCAAGACATAAAAAAACCTGAAAGGAATAAAGACCATGATCATCTTTATGCCTTTCAGGTTTTGCCTTGAAGTTACAATCCTGAACCATCAAATTTACACGGGTGACCATACCTGAAGCCTGACGACACCACTGTGAGTTTTGTCATAAATTCCAATGGTGTGGTTTGTTCAAAATGCGTTTAACTTGAACAAAACGCAATCATGAAAGGTCAGCAATCCTTAGCGTCTGGGCCGACGTCCGCCACTTTTTAAACAAGCATCCATTGTTTGAAACGAAGTATAGTGCTTTGTTTTAGCGTAATAAGTACTTCCTCTGGCATGACAAATTCCACTTTTACTTTTTTTCACAGGAGGTTCATCTGCAAAAGCTCCGATGGAGAAAATCCCCAAGATTAAAAAACAAATCCCCCGCCATTGTTTTTTGTTGTTAAACATTGTCATTAAATTTCCTTCACAAACCACTGTGCATACAGTTTGATCGATGCGATACCTAAGCCGATTTGATACTTCCATGCATCATTAAGAGTAGCTCACCCACCTTTTACAAAAAACAAATCATTGATAAAACTCATTGGACAAGCCCCCTCTCTTGATTGACCCGATACAACCATCATCCCTGCTATCACTCATTTCATCGGGTGGGTGGCCTATTATTAGCCTTTTATTATCAGTTAGGAAACTTGAGCTGTGCCCGAATACGACTTAATGCGACCGGTGTAATCCCAATATAGGATGCGATTTGCTGCTTCGGTAATGTATTTTTAAGTTCGGGGAAATCATTGCAGAAATCCAAATAGCGGCGTGTAGCGGAATGCGTGACCATCGCGCATTCTTTTAATTCTTTAAACAGAAAAATTGTTTCCAGAAATTTAGCATATGCCTTCACGAAGGCTAAATCCTGACTCATTTGCTCATAAAATACGTTCCAGGAAAATGAAATCCCGAGACAATCATCAAGGGCTTGGATGCTAAATGGACTGGGCTGATTTATGGTCATAGCTCGTGTTGAACCAATCAGCCTGGGCGCCTTGGCGATCGCATGCGTATATTCTTTCCCCGACTCCGCCACACTATAATAACGCACCAGCCCCTTGCCTAAAAAATACATGCGCTGAGGTATATCCCCTTGATTAAAAAAACATTCACCTTTTTTCAAGGTATGCATTTGAAAATCAATGGTCAGTAAACTCCAATCGATCCCGGTTTGATATTGTTCAAAAAAAGCCGCCAATAATTCCCTAAAGTGTTTTTTATCCATGCCGTTTCTGTTTAAACCATTTAAACTGACCATCAATCATGACCAAGGCAATGATCACCATCACCGTCCCTATGATAAAGCCCTTTGATAAAAGCCCGAGTGAAGCCTGACTAAAATAAGCAACACATGCGACCCAAATGGGAATCGTATAACTAAAGGCTAAAAGCCGCGATGCCCCGCCATTTCGAACCACGATCTGTTGCAATACAAAGGTTAATAATGTGGTAAATGTAGCTAAATAAATGATTCCATACCAGAATGTGGCAATATGCCACTGCAAGTTTTGCGGCTCTCCCCACAGAAAGACCAATGGCAGCAACCATAATGTTCCAAAAAAAGTGATGCGATAGGCCCCCTCAAATGGCGAGACATTCGTATTCCACAATTGCACGGCAACCACATGAAAAGCCAACAAACAACACGCAACGAGGTAGATCGTATCTCCCACATGCCATATAAAGAGACCTTCTCTTGAGAACAGCAGCACAGTGATCGCGCCACTGGCTCCCAATACATATCCCAACCATTGCGATCTGCGAGTTTTTATGCCAAAACAACCCGCCAACAGCGCAGCAATCAACGGGAGAAGGGAATACAACACGGATGTATTTAATGATGTGGTCGTTTTAAGCGCGGCAAATAAGCCAATAAAAAAACTAACTAATGCCCCACTAATCAAAAGTTGTTGTAGCAATATTTTAGGCGATAACAAGAGCATGACGAGTGAACCCGAATGTTCTTTGCGGGTATACCAATAAATAGGGGTCATCATGATAAGCGCCAACAAAAAACGAAGTCCAGTAGCCGCTAACGGTGAACCATAAGCGGTCACATAGCCCGAGACAATAAACGATGAGGCCATAAGCCAGGCCCATAACAAAGCCGGAACGATAGAATTCATACTCTGATTCCTCACTCAATAAAAATACTGTGACATGTTGTGAATAGGTAAATGAACGCGATAAACCTTGAGCGCTGTATAACTTTCATGCTTGGATCTTGTATTAAACATATTTTGGACAAAACGAGGCCTGTGACGCTTAATGAAGAAAGCGTCCAGAGCACAACAAAGTTCAAAATTGGTTTAAATGACCCTTTCGGGCAGCCACCCACCGTCTTAGTTAACTCAGCCCCTGATGGCTACAAGCATCATCGTGAAAGATCCACAGACCTTAAGTTAGTTTTGGCAAAATAGTGCGCTCAAAAATAAAGTCACAGACTTCTCGATCCACGCTGAGCGCAAATTGATCGGTTAACAGCTCAAACAAGACGGCTCCCGACGGGATCAGTTGCGTCACCTCACCATTGGCAGTTCGATGAGTAAATTCTTGATTAACTATAGCTTTGACTTCATTTTTGTTTTTCTGACTCACGACCATGTTTTTGGTAAATACAGCATTAGGATGTTTGTGCGAATAAAAATGTGCCATTTCACAATCAGCCTCCGTGTAATGGGCTAAATCAAACCGATATAAAATAAAGGGCTGACCGTGATCATATCGCACCAGATCATATTCACCATTTTCCAAAACATGGATCTGGTAATGATCCAAACCTGAGAGTTGCGGCTGAGGGTGATTCAAGGCAATCGGTGTGATTGGGCAGTTTGCTCCAAACCCGACATCCACTAAATAAGACTTTCCATCAATTTCTACCAGTGTGATGCGATGGGTTCGGGGAACAGGCCGCACAAAATTATTGAGTACTTTCCCTACCACCAAACGCACCGAATATCCCAGAGAGTTCAACAGTTCATAGGCTAGCTTGTTGTGTTCAAAACAATATCCACCGGATTTGCGCCGCACCACTTTGCTCAGCAGCGTATCCATATCCAGAGAGATATCTTCTTTGAGCAAGACCGATAGATTATTAAAAGTAAATAACTCCATATGCCGTGCAATATAACGACTTAAAAAATCGAAATCCGGTTGTGTCGGTGCTTCGAGCCCAAGCTCATTTAAATAAGCATCAAAAATCACACTATCATTCCTTCTGGTTAGATGGCACGGCTAAATTCGTCGCGGGTTTTGCGCACTTTTATCGGTTGTGGCACATCCTCGGGGCGATAGCCAACGGCGCAGATCGCACAGGCACTTAAATTGTGCTCGGTAAGCCCTAAGGTCCGATCAAATGCGGCTCGGTCAAACCCACTCATCGGGCAAGCATCAATCCCCAACATAGCTGCTTCAACCATAACGGAGCCCAGCGCAATATACGCCTGCATATCGGCCCACGCCTGTTTCTCGACATCGGATTTCAAGCTCATCGCTGTTTTGATGTGGGCTGCGTATCCATTTAAACTTCCAACTGGGGTATTCGTTTGTTGATGATAACGCTGGAAATATTGATCGATGGTATCATCCGATACGGATGTTTCGCTGGCAAACACCAACAACTGTGAACATTCTTGAAGTTGAGTTTGTCCATAAGCATTTTCACTTAATTTTGCACGCATGCTTTCATCTTCAACAACCCAGACCTGAAAAGGCTGTAAGCCATATGCTGATGCAGACAAACGCGCAGCATCAATGAGTTGCTCGATCATGCCATCATCCACTTTTTTATCAGAAAAATGCTTCAGAGCGTACCGCCATTGTAATGCAGGTATAATACTCATCGATGTTCCCTTATCTTTCTATTTAAGATTTAGAGCGAGTATAGCGATACTTTTTTGGGGAATAATTAACTTAAGTTAATTTCGAAAAAAAAGAAGCAATCGCCAGCAGTGAAACGATATCCCTCATTTATGCGCCTATTCTCTATTCTTGCAGGCAGCCAAAAAGGCGATGAATTCAGACCCCATTTAGCCCGCTATTTTGCGTAATAACATGACTAACGTTTCAATTTCATCTGCGGTTAACTCACTGAGCGCTTCTTCTCGAACTTGTCGTTCAATACATTTGGCTTGCTCTATTTGCTCCCGGCCTTCGTTCGTCAACCTCAGCAGGTAACGTCGGCTATTATCTGGATCTTCCGTTCGTACTAATAGTGAACGTTTTTCCATACGAGATAGCATTTCTGCCATCGTAGATGAATCGATAGCCGTGATCTTACTTAGTTTGGATTGACTGAGTTTGGGGAGCTCATTAATCGCAAGCAATGAGGCAAACTGAGGGGGAGATAACATCGGGATTTTTTGCTGCCAAGTTTTAGTGTAGGTTTGTAATGCTCTACGTAATAGATGCAGCGGCGATTGATCAATATCCGCTACAGAGGTCCATTCCACTGCCGTTTTCTTCATAATATGGCCAGATCCCTAGTCAAGATAATGTATCTCCACATACCACGGATAACACCATTCATGGTATGACCATAAATCATTTTATCATGTGCAGTATCAATCACCATCCTCTTGCGATTGCCTTGTTTCGAACCAAGTAGGATTCCATTTCAAACTATTTTTTAATCTATGATGCGTTACCGGTGTGTCCGTAAATTTACATATTTATAGTGCAATTCACTTGTCCGTATACGTACACAGTTATAGACTGTATTGTCAACAATAAGTGTCATCTCTGAACTATCCCATCTGATTCAAAGACATCGACTCTGTTGCTGTAATCAACCTATTCGGCCTAAGTAACACGACTGAAATGGCCCTATAAAAATGAATGGTTTCAGCACTTGAGCTATGAAATGCCCATCGCGATGGATAACCGCCGTATGACTATTGTTGGTAAGCAGCTCATAAAACTGCTCTTGTGTATTTTGGGTATCTCATTGAAGGAAACGTCATGTTCTGTCTTGCAATCAAGTTTTCTACCCGAACATTCTCATCTTCTTCAAATATGAAAGATTGATATTTCGACCCAAGCCGGATGGCAATTCATACCCTGCCATTACAGGGTGATCCATTCAATGCCCGTGGCCGAACAATCCTGCCCCACTATGACTCAATTTTTGATGTTTAAATGAAGGAAATACATGTGAAACGAATTAAAGACTTACGCGAGTATATTGATGAACTTGATCAATTAGGCGATATAAAAAATGTAACCCGAGAAGTTGATCCCTATCTAGAAATGGCAGCCGTGACCCGCCGAGGTTACGATCTCCATGCCCCAGCCCCACTCTTTAACAATATTCGAGGCGCAGCAAAAGGCATGCGCGCATTTGGAGCGCCTGCAGCTGTAAGCTCAATGGCCAGCCAACCTGCTGCCCGTGTCGCTTTATCAGTTGGTTTGCCGGCATCGGCTTCTTGGTTGGATATCGTTGAATGTCTAACCCGATCGATTAAGGCCGAACCTATTGCCCCTCGTATTGTCGAAACCGCCCCTTGTAAACAACATATACTTCATGGTGATGAAGCGAGCCTCGACCTATTCCCTATCCCTTATTTACATGATGGGGATGGTGGCCCGTACTGTAATACTTGGGGAACCATCGTGGCCAGAACCCCAGATGGTAAATGGACCAACTGGTCTATTGCCCGCATCCAAAAACTGGATGCTCATCGTATGACTGGATTATTTATGCTCCCACAACATATTGCGATGGTCTGGGAAGAATGGCGAAAAATTGGCAAACCGATGCCTTTTGCGCTGGTACAAGGGTGTGAACCAGCATTACCGATTGTCTCTTCTATGCCTCTTGGGGATTACGTAAATGAAGGCGATTATCTAGGTGGGCATTTTGGCGAACCAATTGAAGTCGTTCGTTGTGAAACGATTGATCTGGAAGTCCCCGCTAGCGCTGAGATCGTGATTGAAGGCCATGTATCACTTGATCGGGATGCAGAAGAAGGTCCTTTTGGGGAATATCCGGGCTACGTTGTCACCGATACCAGCATGCAACCCGTTTATCATATTGAATGTATCAGTTACCGGGACGGTGCGATCTGGCCATTTATTCCAGAAGGCCGACCGATTGATGAATACCACACTGCGGTTGGTGTTGCTATGAGTGCACAAACGCTCTCTTTACTAAGAGATGCTGAATTGCCCATTACAACCGTTTGGTCTCCCCTAGAAACTGCCAATCACTGGGTATTTGTGACCGTTCCGGCCAACTGGCGCGAACAGCTTCCCGGAGTCAATAGCGAAGCGTTCTGCAAAAAAATCGCTGAAACAATTTGGAATACTAAATTCGGTTCAATCTGTCCCATTATCTATGTGTTAGATGACGATATCGACCCTAGTAATCCACATGACTATCTGTGGGCGGTTGCGACTCGTTGCCATCCAACAAAACGGCATGTCATTGATTATGGTCCAATATTACCTCTTTTAGCTTGCTATACCGATGAAGAACGCCATGCCCATACCGGTGAACGTATCGTACATGATTGTTTACAACTCGCTCCGGAAGCTGGTCGGCAGCCACATAGTTCATTCCGTGGGGCGTATCCAAAAGAGATCCAAGACCGTGTTCTAAAATATTGGGATCAATAGCCTTATCATTACCGGGGGTTACATGACGTTCTCGTGTATTCCCCCGGTAATTACCAAGTAAAACACCACTTCTATTCATTTAATAAAACTGCGAGCATCTCCCTAACTCGCAGTATCATCTATGATCATCCCATATTAACTTCATACAGCTCCCAATGAGCGAGTATCTTTCCATAAAATTATGTTATAACAGATATAACCTCTTGTAAGCCTCACCTTATTCATTCCTCAAAAACCCTGTTTTTCTACGCCAATCAAGTGGGTGTCTTAATACGTACGCGTGTTTACAACCCTTAGTTTATGTTATAGCATAAATTTATAATCCATTTTTATGTTATAGCATATTATAGATTTTCTATGCATATTGACCAACAGATAAGTCATAACCTCCGTCGGATCAGAAAAGCAAAAGGGCTTACCCTAGAAAAAACTTCGGAGTTAACCGGGGTGAGTAAAGCAATGCTAAGCCAAATTGAACGAGGTGTTTCCAGCCCCACCGTTGCAAGACTTTGGCAAATTGCGAACGGATTAGATGTTTCGTTCTCTAGCTTTATCAGTAATGAATCGTCACCCGTTGAGAATTTAAACAATGCGACAGTCAGCGCTATTCATTCCTTAGAAAATTGGGTCAATGATGATTTATATGTCAACGTTATCTTTCCATTTGAAGCTTCCGTTGGATTTGAGGTCTATGAACTGGGTTTGAAAGAAAACTATGAACATAAATCTGATCCACATAACATCGGTGTCATTGAACATGTCATCTGCATCTCAGGGAAAATGGCCGTTTACTGCGATGGAACTTGGCACGTATTGGGCAATGGACAAGCAATTCGCTTCAGCGGCGCTCAAACTCATTCATATAAAAATATTGGAAACGGACACGCTGTATTCCACGACATTATTTATTACCCACAAAATCACAATTAGGAATTGAGCCGATGCATGCCATCACCACAAAGTTATTTTGGGAAGATCCCTATCAAACCACACTCGACTCGTATGTGATCAGCCTCGAGCACAACACTATCGAGTTATCTGAGACGATCTTTTATGCCGAATCGGGCGGACAAGAAAGTGATGCAGGAACAATCAATGGCGTGGAAGTCGTCACAGCGAACAAAAAAGGCAACCGTATCTATTATACGCTTGCAACGCCCCCACCCTTTACCGTTGGAAGCTTGGTCACAACAAAGATCAATTGGCCCAGAAGATATTCGCTCATGAAGCTACATTTTGCCGCCGAACTAATACTCGAATCATTTTATAAAAAATATACGATTGAGAAAATTGGAGCTCATATTTCTGAAGAGAAAAGCCGAATCGACTTCTTATTTGATGGGAATATCACACCACTACTTAATGATATCCAAACGAGTGTTCAAGCACTTATTAATGCCGATCTTCCGATTAATAGTGATTTTTCAGATATTGCAGCAGAGCAACGCTACTGGAAAATTAATCAATTTGCTCAAGTTCCATGTGGCGGTACGCATTTACGGCGAACATCCGAAATAGGCACAATTCAGCTAAAACGGAAAAACATCGGGAAAGGGAAAGAAAGAGTAGAAATTACCATTGAATAAACGAATGAACAGCACTAACAGCCACCCTCCGGGCCTATTCAAGAGCCATCGGGGCTCTCACTGCATAACCACAAGTCATCCTGTGAGAGCCTGTATTCTTTAGTACTTAGTCATGAATTTTCACACCTAAACAACCCCGAACGAATTCCGGATTGAAGTGTTTCACCGCAGGGCCAACATAACCTAAATCAAGAGCACTAATTTTATCCATCTCTTCATCAGTCAGCGTGAAGTCCCAGATATCAAAGTTTTCTTCAATACGGTTCTGATGGGTTGATTTAGGAATGACGGTCACACCACGTTGTACATTCCAACGCAAAATAACCTGTGCGACCGATTTACCATGAGCACTCGCAATCCCCTGCAACATTTCATCTTCAAAGGGTTGATAACGACCGCCCCCCAGTGGAGCCCAGGCTTCAGGCTGAACATGGTAGTGTTTCATCGTTTCAACAGCATCTGGCTGAGCAAAATAAGGATGCAGTTCAACCTGATTCACCATCGGTGCAATTTTTACTGTTTCACAAAAGTTCGTTAACACATGAGCATAGAAGTTGGAAACACCAATCGCTTTCAGTTTGCCTTCTTGGTATGCATCTTCCATCGCGCGCCAAGCACTAAAATAGTCTCTCATAGCCTGATGCAATAAATAGAGGTCCAAATATTCAAGGCCCATTTTGTTTAAGGAAGCATCGATAGCAGCCTTAGCTGTATCGTAGTTTTCCATATCCTGTACCCATAATTTTGAGGTAATGAACAACTCTTCACGAGTACACACCCCCTCGGCAATCACTTCACGAACAGCATCACCAACAGCATCTTCATTACCATAAACGGCTGCTGTATCAATTAAACGGTAACCAGCGCGGATAGCATTGATCACAGACTGTTTGCATTCTTCTTTATCGGTTACCTGAAAAACGCCAAAGCCGCCCATCGGCATCTTAAGACCATTACTTAATTCAGTATATTCCACGGTAGGGTATCTCCATGATGATGTTGAATGAAATACGATGAAACGCTCTGCGCTCTCAATATCACTGCGATAAAAGTAAGGACAACAATTGAACCTAACGAGACAACACAGCGTTTCATACGTATATTCTTAGGCTCTAGACTACCCCAATTGAGATCAAACTTTTATCTCTTTTATTCCAACAAACTCATGAAATTTCCTCATCAATGCCATCAGACTTAATCATTTTTATCAAAAAATTCCAAACCAACCCTCGATTCAAAAGAGAGCAGCTAATAGGACAGCCACAATAACAGAACATTAAATCTCACACGGCTGATGCACATCCCATTTCAATGAATTAGATGATGACAATCTTGTTGGAGCTCTCAGAATAGATATTTAAGCTCATATCTGAGGAGAGTTGGAGTAAATCAGTATACTGAGGGTCGTCGAGGTCGCTCTGTTTGGGAGTAATCAGAACTTATCATTTCATGAGTAAAAATCAAACCCAAAGCATGTTAAGCACTTGGCTGATAGCCACCCCGATGATGCCTGCGGCAATGATGGCGATTATCATATTGAACCAGTGACGCATGACTCCCGACCAGTCCTTTAGATTGCGCTGAAAATGAAGTGATAATATCGAGCCAGCTCGCAGAGCTGATATGAAGGCGCTGTAAAATAGGTTGCAATGAAATATCAATCGCACCCTTTTTATCAGGTCGAACGATGCGCCCGGTCAGGTCGATAAGTTCCAGATAATCGGTCAGTTTGAAGGCCAGCCCTTCCGGCCTGTTTTGACGAGGGTTTCCTGTAAACGGATATAGCCGTTTCGGTTGCCGGTGTTGCTGAGCCGCTTTGGCCCGCTGTCTGATGCTGGTAAATTTGGAGTCTTCCGGTGTCGAACTCAGGCCTGCGCGCAGCGGGTTTAAATCAACATAGGCCATACACGCCGCTAATGCGGTTTCATCCAGCAGTGCCTGTGATTTAAACCGACCTTCCCAGAATCGACCGCTACAGTTATCTTCAGCATTGGCCTGTCTTGCGATGGGTTCATTAAGCTCTCGCATCAACCAGCTGATATCCTGTAACCGGGCCCGATAAGTTTCTGCCGAAGCATTGACCAGAGTCGTCTCAAATTCTGACAGAGATTCACCTTGCTCAAATTGCCGGGTGAAGTGTGTGCCCTGATGCAATTGATGCCAGTGTTGAATCACTTCCTGTGTGGACCAGCTCTCGGCCTGTGATTCGTTGACATGCAAAACCACGTGTAGATGATTACTCATGATGGCATAAGCACAGATATCAATCGCAAATACACCGCCTAAAAACAAGAGCCGTTCTTCTATCCAGCCACGGCGATGCTCAAAGCTTTTCCCCGTCACACTATCCTCACCACATAAGAAGGCACGCCGGACACATCGGGAAATACAATGATAATAGGGTGTATCGCTCAGACTAATCTGCTGACATCTCGGTTTTGGCATAAATAACGACCACTACTGATAAGTGCATCTGTATACTTATACAGTATCTTATCAATACGTCAAGCCCAAACCACACTTCCCATATTGACTGGCTTCATCAGGTGGGTGGCCTATTTATGTCACTTGATTTCATAAGAGCCGCATGAATACTGGCTCTATATGGTGGGTGGCCTATTTGTTACTCTGCGCTCTCAATATCACTGCGATAAAAGTAAGGACAACAATTGAACCTAACGAGACACCACAGCGTTTCATACGTATATTCTTAGGCTCTAGACTACCCCAATTGAGATCAAACTTTTATCTCTTTTATTCCAACAAACTCATGAAATTTCCTCATCAATGCCATCAGACTTAATCATTTTTATCAAAAAATTCCAAACCAACCCTCGATTCAAAAGAACTAAAGAGAACTAATAGAGAGAACTAATAGGACAGCCACAATAACAGAACATTAAATCTCACACGGCTAATACGCATACCATTTCAATGAATTAAATGATGACAATCCTGTCGGAGCTCTCAGAATAAATATTTAAGCTCATATCTGAGGAAACGTGGAGTAAATCGTATAATTGAGGGTCGCCGAGGTCGCTCTGTTTGGGAGTAAAATAATGAGGAATTTATCCTTCTAGGAGTAAAAATTAAACCCTAAGCGTGTGAAGCACTTGGCTGATAGCCACCCCGATGATGCCTGCGGCAATGATGGCGATAATCATATTGAACCAGTGACTCATGGCTCCCGACCAGTCCTTTAGATTGCGCTGAAAATGAAGTGATGATATCGAGCCAGCTCGCAGAGCTGATATGAAGACGCTGTAAAATAGGGTGCAATGAAATATCAATCGAACCCTTTTTATCCGGTCGAACGATGCGCCCAGTCAGGTCGATAAGTTCCAGATAATCGGTCAGTTTGAAGGCCAGCCCTTCAGGCCTGTTTTGACGAGGATTACCTGTAAACGGATAAAGCCGTTTCGGTTGCCGGTGTTGCTGAGCCGCTTTGGCCCGTTGTCTGAAACTGGTAAATTCAGAGTCCTCCGGTGTTGAACTCAGGCCTGCGCGCAGCGGGTTTAAATCAACATAGGCCATACACGCCGCTAATGCGGTTTCATCCAGCAGCGCCTGTGATTTAAACCGACCTTCCCAGAATCGACCCGTACAGTTATCTTCAGCATTCGCCTGTCTTGCGATGGGTTCGTTGAGTTCTCGCATCAACCAGCTGATATCCTGTAACCGGGCCCGATAAGTTTCTGCCGAAGCATTAACAAGATTCATGGCGAATTCAGGCAGAGACTCACCTTGCTCAAATTGTCGGGTAAAGCATGTGCCCTGATGCAATTGATGCCAGTGTTGAATCACTTCCTGTGTGGACCAGCTCTCGGCCTGTGATTCATTGACATGCAAAACCACGTGCAAATGATTACTCATGATGGCATAGGCACAGATATCAATCGCAAACACACCGCCTAAAAACAGGAGCCGTTCTTCTATCCAGCCACAGCGATGCTCAAAGCTTTTTCCCGTCACGCTATCCTCACCACATAAAAAGGCACGCCGGACACATCGGGAAATACAATGATAATAGGGTGTATCGCTCAGACTAATCTGCTGACATCTCGGCTTTGGCATGGATAACGACCACTACTGATAAATACATCTGTATATTTATACAGTATTTTGTCAATTCGTCAAGCCCGAACCACACTTCCCATATTGACTGGCTTCATCAGGTGGGTGGCCTATTTATTTTATACAAAGTGAAGGTTTCGGCCATTTTGCTTCCTCTCATTTCATAAGAGCCGCATGAATACTGGATTTATACGGTGGGTGGCCTATTTATTTCTCTGTTATAACAGGATCCTTGAACCTTCCTTTTTCAAGGTCATTCAAATAATCGGAAACGCCACAGTTTTACCAACAAAATGAATCAAAATGCAAAGTGAAGGTTTCGGCCATTTTGCTTCCCCTAATTTCATAAAAGCCGCATGAATACTGGCTCTATATGGTGGGTGGCCTATTTGTTAAAAATGCATGGCGCTACATTTTGGGTACCAAAATTCGTGACATGTATTTTTGTCAATTGCTGCGACTTGTTATGAGCCATTACCACCCATCGAAAATTTGACTTATATTAGAAGACTGATATTTAACAGCCTGCATCAAATTATACATATTTTTTGTCTTTGGTATATCAAAGATAGAATTTCCGTAACTATCTACTAGATCCAATTGTGATTGAGTTTCCCAAAAATATTGGTGCTCATCTGTAAAATATTTATAAGTCTCTTCAAATAATCGAAATCGTTGATTATTAAATGTTGTGAAATAAACAAAATCCACTCTACTTATTGAACTTTGTAAATAATTTGGTGCATCATCTCTTTCCCAGTTAATTTTATTATACTGAGTTAATTCAGTTAGCTTATCTACAAGTAATATCCAGTCTCTAACAGTTTTCATTTTAATTTCCAACAACTAATTCAGATTTAACATTACTAATTTCTTCTACAATTATATTTATCAAAGAGTATATTTCACGAGCATTTTTTTCTGGGGGTATCGGAGAGGACGACTTTCCCCAATACGTCTCTAAAAATACCTCTATTTTAGAAATAGCATTAACAATATCATGTTCTAAGTCACCTTTAGCACCTTTTTTCAATGCTCTTAATTTAACTTTAACTTTAGTTAATATTTCAGTAATATCATCAATACTTGCAGTATACGTTCCTAGCAATTTAGATAATTCTGATGATAGCTTTTGTAATAAATCTCCTTGAATATCAACTCTAGCTCTAAACATAAAACTCTTTTTTAGGCGCTTAATAAGGATTAATGTGAATATGGATATGAAAAATCCTATAATTGAAGCCCAACTCCCATAATCAGATAGAGATAATGCCTTAATAGGTTCCCAAAGTTGTATAAATAATTCCAATTTCTCTTACCTTATAGTTTGATAAATATTAATGTAAACCGCACCTTGAATCGATGATAATTTTTGGCTCATAACGCCGCGCTCTGCGGCAAACTTGTAGCGCAGCGGAAAGTTTGTCCGACAGCAGCGCTTTGTTAGATTTATTTAAAGTAAGCTGTGTAACGTCTAGAGATCCAGCCCTGCTCAAGAACACCGTCAATTTCAACCTCAACTAGAAGCCATGACCGGTCGGATTTATCAATAACTTCGACCAATGTTCCAACCGGTAGCGTTGTGACTATTTCAGATTTCATTCCTGGACTTTCTCTAAAGTTCAGGGTGTTAGCAGTAACAACACGAAACCCTTTTAGAGCAGCACGATCGAAATTTTCATTCGGCTCCTTAACAAAAGCTTTGGCCTCTGACGGCGTGGTTATAGAAACGGTCTCTTTTCTGCCCTCAATTACATTTGTCATTACATAAGCAGACAGGCAACTCAAAAAAACAGGAAGAAAATAAGTGTGGTACAAGTAAAGTAAAATTCTCTTTGTTTTTTCCGAGAGAGCATTAAAATCAGTTACCGAAGATATTTCTTCACTTATTTCCGCATCTATTTCTATAAGAGATTCATCAATAGCTTTTGAAAAAGCCTTTTCAGGATAGAAAGCTAAAGCTGAGTTTTCAAAAAACGGCGAGTTTTCCAAGTTAGATAAGGCTTTAAATGATGCGAGATTGCTCAGCTGTGATATATGTTTAAACGCTTCCGATTGTTTCAAAGCAATTGATGCTAATTGACTTGATACGGCCAGACTTTGAAGTTGCCTTGCCGTTTCAGATTGCTGGAATGCAATAGCAGACAATCGAGTCGATTCTGCAATAGATCTAAATGATTTCAATGCTTCTGATTCTTGCAATGCCAGTGCAGCAAAGCGACTTGAATCAGTTAACTCTCTGATAGTTCTCAAGGCATCTGACTCACGGAGTGCGAGCGAAGCCAACTTACTACTTTCTGCAACCATGCGCGCAGATTTCATCAGTTCCGACTCATTAAATGCTAACGAAGCCAACTTGGTAGATTCACTAAGCTTTCTGATTGAACACATGGCTTCAGATTCTTGGAATACCAACGCAGCTATATTAGTCTGCTTTTGAAACCTTTGAATAGACTTCATCCAAGGAGGGTTGACTAGCCTCTCAAGCTCTTTATTCATACTTTATACGTTGCTCATTCCTAGTTAGCACACAAAAATCTAACATTTGTATATCACGCACGCTCAAAAACTACCCGCACACTTTTATCCAATAAGTCGCTAACTCATTCTATTTCAATAGAATAAATGATTTTTTTAAAATCATCCTGAGTGACAAAACGCGCACGCGCAATATCTCCCCTGATTGTGCGTAATAACTCCCCCAAATAAAAAATAACTTATTGATTTAAATTTATTTTTTAAAAACTGATGAAAATAAAGTGTGCATCATGTGCTACAAAATGTGCTTGATTTCTCATGCATAAAGATAATACTGTATGTATATACAGTATTTTATCAGTGAGAGATTTCAATGGATCATAGCCCATTTTTAGAAGATATCCGGCAAAACATCCGGCTTCGCGGATATAGTATTCGTACCGAAAAAAGCTACCTATACTGGATCAAAGCTTTTATTTTATTCAAAAATAAGACCCATCCTTCACTTATGGGCGCACCTGAAGTCACTCAATTTCTCTCTTTTTTGGCTAACCAACGACATGTGGCGGTTAACACCCAAAAAGTGGCTTTAAATGCATTAGCTTTTCTTTATCAAAAATATCTTCATCAAAATTTAGGGGATCTCGGTTTCTCTTTAGCAACGAAACAACGTCAATTACCTGTGGTACTGACGCCTGAAGAAGTCAGTCGAATCCTATCCCTTCTTTCACCAGAGCCTGCGTTAATTATTCGGATCCTATACGGTAGCGGCCTTCGAATTAGTGAATGTCTACGCTTAAGAGTACAAGACGTTGATCTCGATAAATTATCCATAACAGTCCGTGATGGTAAAGGACGTCAAGATCGACAAACGTTATTAAGCCACCAATGCTCCCAGCAGTTAAAAGCTCGGCTCAATCAAGTACTGGCCATGCAAAAATCCGACAATCAAAACGGGATTGGACCATCGCTACCCGGTATATTAAGTCATAAGTATCCAAATGCATTTCGCCAGCCCGGTTGGATGTTTTGGTTCCCCAGCCAAACTGTTTGCACACACCCCATCACCGGCGAGGCCTGTCGGCATCATTTGCACAGTTCATCGATTAGAAGAGCCCTATCGGCAGCGGTTCAACAGGCTGGTTTATTTAAGAAGGTTAGTTGCCATACTTTTCGTCACTCATTTGCTACGCAACTTTTAGCGACGGGAGCAGATATTCGAACCGTTCAAGAATTACTCGGTCATAACGATGTGAAAACGACTCAAATCTATACTCATGTGTTAGGTCAACACTATGCCGGAGTTATGAGCCCTGCGGATCGGCTTTAGCAAGCACGCTACCGCCCCAAGAATGCTCACCGCATCCCTGTAGTTTCAACTTAAACAGGCTGTCATGTTTCAACCATGAGCACAAAATAACTGCCACTGCTGATATTTTCCATTCTAATTAAATTGATAATCAATGCTAGCTTAACGAGTCGATTTTTTGATGAAAATCAGACGGCTGAATCATTTACTGAATTGGCTTAATACAAAGGTATGAGATAAATAATGCTTGTGAATCGTTATTTACGAAATCGAGGGATTTTAAAGGGAATAAAAGTGGCGCACCCTGCAGGATTCGAACCTGCGACCCCATGCTTAGAAGGCACGTGCTCTATCCAACTGAGCTAAGGGTGCATTTTTGAGTGGCTGAAGCGCGTATGATTATACTCTGTCCCCAACCAACGACGCCGAATATTACTGAGATGTCACCGTAGCGTCAAATACTTTTGTCCAAATGCCACACCAATGACTAATTATTCATCACCTGGCCTCTCAATACTTCATTACGATTTATATCCGGAACATTTTTATTGATAAAACAACTGTTTTTAATTGATGCACCAAAATCAATCTAGCCCAGTCGTTCCTTTTCTGCGACAATATCGCCACTGAATTCATAACCCCCCAAGCTAAATAGTTTATGTCTGCTCAGATTATTGATGGAAAACAAATCGCTCAATCGCTGCGAACTGAAGTGGCTAGCAAAGTGGCTCAGCGCCAGCAAAAAGGACTTCGCGCTCCCGGATTAGCTGTAATCTTAGTGGGTGAAGATCCCGCGTCTCAGGTTTATGTCGGTAGCAAACGCCGTGCTTGTGATGAAGTTGGTTTTATCTCTCGCTCTTATGATTTACCCGTTACAACCTCACAACAAGAGTTATTTGAGCTGATTGATCAGCTGAATAATGACGATGAAGTCGATGGTATTTTAGTACAGCTGCCGCTCCCCGATTCGATTGATGAAACACAGGTGATCGAGCGGATTCGTCCGGATAAAGATGTCGATGGTTTCCACCCTTATAATATCGGCCGGTTGGCACAGCGTATTCCTGCGCTTCGCCCTTGTACTCCAAAAGGGATTATGACGCTGGTTCAATCTACGGGTGTCGATACCTACGGGATGCATGCGGTGATCGTCGGTGCTTCCAATATTGTGGGTCGCCCGATGACATTAGAACTATTGCTGGCCGGTTGCACGACAACAACGTGTCACCGCTTTACGAAAGATTTAGAAAGCGAAGTTCGCCGCGCGGATCTATTGATCGTCGCGATTGGGAAATCCCAGTTTATTCCCGGTAAATGGATTAAAGATGGCGCCATTGTGATCGATGTCGGCATTAACCGTCTGGGATCCGGCAAACTGGTCGGTGATGTCGAGTTTGATATTGCCAGCCAGCATGCCAGCTGGATCACACCGGTCCCCGGTGGGGTTGGCCCAATGACCGTCGCTAGCTTAATTGAAAATACTCTGGAAGCCTGCGAAAAGTATCACGATCCTCAATAAGCTCATTTTAAGGTGATTGTCTTTGATGCAATCACCTTTTGTTGCTCTATAGGCTATTTCTCGGCAGTTAACTCCCCTCTCACAACGATTTTTTAAAGCGACCTCTCATTCAAACTTGCCGCATTGCTTGTAAGCTGTTCAGATAATGCTAAAGGTGAGATATAACCAGCGACCTGTTTCTCAGGCTCCAGATTCCCCGTTGCCGATATAAAAATTAGTGTGGGTAAACCGATCACCCGATAGCGGGCTAACAGCGTCTGTTGTTCAGGGCTCATCTCGGTCACATCGACTTTAATGACCGTCACCGATTTGAGCGTTTGTATCAGAGCGGGATCCGTCCAGGTATGTTGATCCAGTTCCCGACAAGCCACACACCAGTCGGCATAAAAATCGAGGATCACCGGGGCATTTGCAAGCCGGGCTTGGCTCAGGTGAGTATCCAGTTCATGGCTTTGACTCACACGGTAATCAATCGCACTCGGCTGTGGCCCGGAGCGGCTAAAAGGAAGCTGCGCAGCAAAAAGATGCATCCCCAACACGAATATGCCAAGGCTTACGACAGCGGCCACAAGGCGCCGCATTTTTCGCAAGGAAGATAGCACTAAATAACTGAGCCAGCCCAACACCATACTGCCCAGCAGCAACCAGAGGGCATTGACCCAACTGACGGGCCAAATCCGTGCCATCAATAAAATAGGTAAACTGAGTAGTGCCAATCCCAGAGCGGTTTGCACCGGCTGCATCCAATGCCCGGCCCGAGGCAATAAGGCTCGCCCTCCGACAGCAGCGATAAGCAAGGGGATCCCCATCCCTACAGCCAGCAGATATAACGCAATAACACCGTTCAACCACTGACCACTTTGCAAAATAAACAACAAAATACCAGAGAGTGGTACACTGGTGCATGGCGAGCTGATCATCCCTGAGAGTGCGCCCATCAGCAATAAGTTCAACCACCGCGGATAATGCAGCCGTTGGCTCAATTGCGCCCATTGCGTTTGCAACCCAACCGGTAAACTCAGCGAATACCAGCCGAACATGGCTCCTGCCATCGCTATCACCCAAAGGCTCATCACGCCGATCACGACGGGTGATTGCAGCAGGCTCTGAAAGGCCATTCCAACAAGTCCTGCGATAAGGGCCAAAACGGTATACGTGAGCGCCATCCCCTGCACATAAAGCAGAGCACCCCAAAAACTATGTGCGTGTGACGCTTTATTCTCAGCCCAAATAGAGGCAATCACCAGCGGATAGATCGGCAATACACAAGGAGTAAACGCAAGTCCCATTCCCAGCACAATCATCAGTGCGAGGCTCCACCAATACTGGGCTAAATAGTTGGCAATCCACTGGCCACTATAATGTGATGCCGTCGTTTTAGATGTCGATGGCTGAACAAATTGCCCCCCTTGCTTCAGGTTGGCATTCACCTGAAAAGTTTGGGTGTGCGGCGGATAACAAAAGCCAGAGAACGCACAGCCCCGATACTCAATGCTGATCAAATCACCGGCATGAGCCTCGGCACCGACATGTAATAACAAACCATGAGTATAAATCGCAACATCACCGAAAATCGGGTCATGATGGTGCTGTGCTGTGGGGAAGTTTATTGGCAATTCATGATCGTGATAACGAACTTTAATTTGGTCCCGATACAGATAAAAACCGGGGTGAATTTGCCAGTTCAGCGTCAACTGAGCATCGTGATAGACCCCGTCCAGTTGGAAAACCTGGCTCACCGGTAGCACCGACGTAACCGGGCGATTTGGCTCGACAACCGTAGCTTGGGTTACGCAAGAGCATAGCAGCGTCATCATCAGCATCAGGTGATAACATCGTGCGATGATCTTACGCTGCTCTATCACTAGCTCGGACCGCAGTTACTGTTTGGTGTATTGGTATTGCAGAAGTGTTAGCAACGGTCCATACCCCTGATTGCCACACCAGTAGTTGATGAGATTCTGCACGCCACGGCTGGTATGGGTTGCGCCGGAGATACCATCAACACTGTAATCATCCTGCTGTTCGCCCCCTTTGGTTAGGCGAAAGTCAGGCTGTCCTGACTTAAAGATCGACTTCCCGGCAAATTTTGCAGCCCACTGCTGATTGGTCATCACCTGTCCTCCCAACGCGGGCGTTTCGGCATTTTGATAAAAACCAATGCGAGTGATCTTGAGGGTATGAAGATCGAGTGCCAGATAGCCATAGAGCATATCAAAATAGCCCATGCCCCGGATTGGCAAAACAATCTCGGAGTAGTCGCCGGATGCAGCTTTAACTAAATAAACTTTGGCAATTTTTTCTTGCTCTTTTAAGCCCGCCAGATTGGCTTTAGGATCCAGAGCATGCGGCTGAATCAGGCCTTGTTGCGATAGCTGTTGATACTTTGCAATCGCACTGTCATCTGTAATTAAGCTATCGTTATCCAAATTCACCCACTGCGTCGTTATGCGTGCTTTGAGCGTATCTGACAAGTTCCCCTGCACCGATAAACCGGCTGTTTCGGCTAAAACACGCTGCGGATCGCGTTTTACCGTTTTGTTTTCGTTTTCATGGCGGCCGCTAATTTTATCGCGCAGGGCCTGAATTTTTGCATCCTCTTTGGGATTATGATCAAAACAACCGCTCAGAAGCAGTGTTGTCGAAAGTACTGCACAAAGCAGTTTGGCTGAATACGTCATCACTAATTCTTACTTCAAATGAAAAGGAACAATCTGGGCAATCGTTTTGATATCACCCGCGCTGGTATGCAATATTAATTGGAGATACTCCCCTTTGGATAAAGCACGCTTCGGTGCCATAAACATCAAATGGGTGGTATTCGGTGTCAGCACTAACCGGCCATGAGCGCTCACCTGAAGCTGTTTGACCGGTTCCATTACCTGTTGCCCCTGACGAAAATGGACCGAATGGAACATCACCTGCGAAAACGCTTCACAACTGACCGATAATATCTGCAGCGGTTTATCTAGATGATTGATAATTGCCATCCTTGAACCCGTTGCTTTCGCCGGTGGGCGCAACATAAAAATAACTGGTGCTACCACATCGACTTGTTGCGCCGAGAGTTCAACGGCCTGAGCAGGGCTCAAGGTCAAGCAACCCCAAAAACTACCGAGTAATAAAACATACCTAATGGTTTTGCAAAAGCCGGTCGACATCACGGTTTAAATCCCTTGAAGCAGAAAAACCAATCTCTGTTCGTGTCACTACCCCATCCCGATTGATCCAAAAGGTGGTCGGCGTCACTTCAACGGCATAACGCTCTTGAGTAATCCCCAATTGATCACGAACCAGTGGAAAATGGAGTTGCCACTTATTTTGAACCGCGGTTAAGTCAACCGCTCGCTTATCCATATTAACGGCAATCACATCCACTTGTTTTGATCGAGACATGGCAACCTTATTCAAAGATTTCATCATCGCGATGCACGCTCCACAATCCTCAGTCCAAAACTCCAAGATCACCGGTTTAGTGGGATTTTTAGGGAGATCAAATTGTTGCTGAGCACTATCAAAAGTCGCTAGCGGCGGGGCCGTTTTGCCAATCTGCACTCGCTCTTGCTGACATCCCCCCAGCACCAGTAGGGTTGCGACTATCCAAGCTGAATTAAGCCACTTCATTGAGCACTTCCTCGCCCACATATTTGCCATGTTGCAACCGAATAATCCGGTCGGTGTATTTCCCCAGATCCGGATTATGCGTCACCATAATGATGGTGCGATCCTGCGCATGGAGTTTCTGGAAAATTTCCAAGACAATTTGCTCATTCTTTTCATCTAAATTGCCAGTGGGTTCATCAGCAAAGATGATCGGACATTCATTGACCAAAGCACGGGCAATACAAACGCGCTGCTGTTCACCACCGGACAGCTGATTCGGCAAGTGATCGATGCGGTGTCCTAGTCCTACCTGTTCGAGTACCGCCGCTGCCGCTTCTTTATCCGTCACACTATGATAGTGCTGAGCCAGCATCACGTTTTCCAATGCGGTTAAATAAGGGATCAAATGAAACTGCTGGAACAGCAAGCCAATTTTTTCAGCGCGAAAAGCACGGCGGCCATCTTCATCCAGCCCTGCGGCATCTTGTCCATCCAGATAGACCTGTCCGGCCGTTGCCGTATCCAGACAGCTTAAAATGTTCATCAATGTGGTTTTGCCTGAACCGGACGAGCCCATGATCGAGACAAACTCACCATATTTAATCGCAATATTAATATCATCTAGCGCTTTGACTTGATCAAAATGTTTGCAAAGCCCTATGGTTTGAATTGCGTAATCAGACATCGTTATTCCCCTTTTAAGACTTTGGCCGGATCAATACGAATGGCGCGCAGCGTTGGAATGGTTGCGGCCACGAGCGCGGCTAAAAATGACAGTACAATCGTGATCAAGAAGACCGGAAGGCGCAGATCAATCGAGGCACTAAATACGGTTTCACCTAAAACTTGTGCCAGTAGATACCCCAGTGCCAATCCGACCACAATCGCAGAAACCGTCATGATGATCGTCTCTTTTAAAATCTGTTCAGTAATCGCTTTATTGGATGCTCCCAACGCTTTTTGCAGTGCAAATTCACGGCGCCGTTCAGCAAACATCGCCGTTAAGGTCGTATTTACACACAGCGTCGATAAGATCAAAATCACAACGGCAACCAACCCCATCAACAGTTTAATTTTATCCAGAACCTTCCCTTCCGAAGCCGACACTTTGCGGATCGGGCGCGCCGTTAATTTCGGAAAGTTTTGTTGCAAGGTATGGGCAAACTGCGCCACCTGATCATGATCGTTATCAATACTGAACATCGCATAGTTGATCTTTCCCGGATGCCCCAACCAATTTTGGACGAAAGGCAGATTAACAATCAGGTAATTATCTTCATCTTCACCCGATTCAATAATCCCTTTAATGGTAAATTGATGACGGACATTGCCATTAATCACATGGATCACCGAGCCTAATTTCAGCTCCAGCTTTTTAGCCAATTTGGTTCCGATCATCGCATTACGTTCATCAAAAGAGACACCGATCCAGTCCCCCTGGACCTGCCAATAGGGCACCAGTTTTTTAAGCTGTGAAAAATCGACGCCCATCAGCACGACTTTTTCCAGATCAGACTGCACCATGCCGTACAAATATGGGCTGGAAGCGACTAAACTGTGTGCCGGGACCTGATTTAACATTTGCTGGTAGTCATGTTGATCCAGATACGCGGCTTTGCCGGGCCCGACGAAAAAGTTAGCGCCGTAGCTGCGCAGTTCATAACTCATTTTCTGGTTGATATCAAAATACACACCAGCCATCGCCGTAATAATCGCGGCTCCCACCGTGAGTGCTAGAAACACCACAAAGACGCGGCGCAAGCGCAACTTCAAAGAGCGGATGACCAGCAAAGAATTCATTGAGGTTGTTTTATTTGCGGCCATACAACACCTCGATTGGATAGAGCGCTGCAATCCGCCGTGCGGGGAAATAAGTTCCCAGCAGTGTAATCAACACCGCAACCACCAAGACCACGGGGACGATAATCCAGTGGAAATTTACCGCCGAGTCAAATAACGCATAGCCCATCACTTTGGATAATCCGTATCCGGCGACGCAGCCCAGTGCCCCACCTAATACGCCACAAATGGCCGATTCCAAATAAAACAACAAATATACCTGCCAATTATGTGCGCCGAGTGATTTCATCAACCCGATCTCTTTAGCTCGCTGTAAAATCGCATTGGTCATCAATGAGGCAATGCCCATTGCCGCCGAGATCAACGCGGCAAAAGTCACCATAAACAGCAACGTTTGAATTTTACTAATGACCACGCCTTCTGATGCAGCAACTTGCCACAGAGGTCGAACCGATGCATTGTTCAATGCAGATTCCAGCTGAAAAGCAATCGAAGACACAAACGCCGTACAATACCAGCGATCATATTCATCGGAATCCAATGACTGCAGATCTTTACGTGCTTTTTTTGAGAGGTCATTTTCCGGGACCGTTAGCGCTGAAACCCGGATCGACTGTACCCGACCTTCCAGTCCTAACAATCGTTGAGCCAGATGCAATGGCATTACAATCGCATCTTCTTCAGCGCCACCATCGGTTAAAATACCGGTTACCTGCAATCGCTGGGTTTGCCCATTGCCGGTCACGGTTAGCTCATCCCCTACCTGCCAACCACGTGCTTTCGCCAGACTGCGCCCGACCAATGCCTGCGCTGTTTCATCATCGGGCCATTTCCCCTGAACTTGCCAGTAAGAGGCAATGATCTTATTGCCGGTGTGATAATCCGGTTCATCTGAAACTGGGATATTTTTATCAAAAAAAGTGCCGATAATATCCACATCCGAATGTTCGGTTCCAGCCACCACTTCGGCCTCACCTTGCACCGATGGCGCAAACCCGATGATGTTATTGCGCCAAAAAATATCCATAATGTTCGGCAGTTCAGTTTCGGCTAATAGATCCGCTTTATCCAAAGTATCGGTTGCACCATGCAGCATCTGTGGCAACTGAATTTGCCCTTCGGGTGTGATCTCAATATTCGCACCATAGGTCTTCATCTCGCGTGACATTTTGTCACCGATATTGATCGAAATAGCCAGCAATGCCGAAATCAAACTGGCTGCCAGAAAGACCGTGGTTGTGGCCAGAATTTTTCGGTTTGAATCATGGCGCCATGACTGGCGTAGCATTGTCCCCAACATGGCTAACCTCCCACTTGTTCAGACGCTATATACTGCTCCGGATTATCTCGGAACTTATCGTATGAACCTTGGGTTGTGAAAAAGTAAGTTTTCCCGGCATACATATAATTAAATGGTGCTTTTAAATTACTGACGTGGTCACCATTGACCGGATCCGTTGCTGTGATCTCGACCACTTCGCTGAAGAACTGTAAACCGCTCTCCAGCATTTTTTGTGAAATCACGATCTGATTATCTTGCATCGTCCATTTTTCAATGGGAATCGGGTTACAACCACCGGCGCGACCAATCGATGGGATAAAAATATGTACGCCACAGGCTAAACAGATCACCTGCGTTCCCTGCTGAATATAACCGGCATCGCCACACAAACGGCAGGCATCGAAGACCACGCCAAATTTTTGCTGACCCGGATAGCGGTCAATAATAAAAAAGCGCACCACTTTGCCATCACTGGCGACCCATTGATAACGATGTAATTTTCCATCCAGCAGCGGCTTTTCAATGGGAATATGCACCGCATGATCCGCCGCAAGTTCAACCGGAAGTGCGGCTGATCGAGTGGGTGGCCGAGAAGCCACTAAATCCCAATAACTGATGGAGGCTAAAACCAGTACCAGAGTCAGAGCGTAGCCCTGAAATAAATGCAATCGACTTTGATAATGTGCATGTTGCTTACGTTGTTCAACGCCTCTCGCCATACTTTTATAGTGCCGTTTCGCTGGAAGAATATTGCGGATCACGAAAAGAGCCGCCAACAAAATGGCAAGAATCAATACCACGTAAGCATAGAGCCAATAAAAATTGGTCACTTTCGATACATAACTGAGTAGTTCACGATACAGCCCGATCAATTGCAGTTTCATCCCCGCCAGTAGCAACTCGCCCGAAAGAGGTAGTAACGCAATGATCAACAAGACGAATGAAAAAATTCGATTAAAACGGCGACTGCGCCAACTCGCACTCAGCGTGGTCAGAAGCTGTGCGAACAGGATCAAAACAAATCCGCCCACCAAAGCAGCCGCGTTTAAGATGAGATCCGTATTGATGACCGACGTGACACTTAGCATCCCGAGTTTGGCAACACGCGCCCACATAAAGCTGGCCAGTAACACCAGCAAGCTTTGCCCGTAAAGCAGAATTTGTGAATTGGGTTTAAAGAAGAGATTAACTAAGCCTAACAGACACAGCAATACCGCATAAATGGCACTTGCGCTGAGCACGTAAATCTGGCTATAGGGAAGCGACAGATAAAGCGTGGCTCCGGCAACGACGGCAATAACAAATAACCAAAACTGCGCTCGATAGCGCCGAATTTTAACATCTGCCCATAACACACCCATAAATACCGCGATGAGCAGAAAATGTGAAACCACCTGCGACAGATAAAAGCTCATGAGACTCCATAACGCAATGAATAAAGTGGCTACTTAAGATAGCCACTGGCACATTATTCTGTTGCGAATTGCTTATTTATTCAGACCTACATATTTAAAGTTGTAAGTCACATCAAATGGTTTAAACCAGCGGCCTACGCCTGTTTCAGGATCAGTATGACGCAACAGGCCTGCTTTGGATGGTGGATCGATATGCAGGGTCATTTTATAGTTACCGACACCTAGCATTTTAACGTTCAAACCATAGTGAGGACCATCTGAAGCCACCATCGGCATGAAAGTGCCTGATTGTGTTTTACCGGTATCCAGGTTTTCAATTTTGTAGCCAACCGTCAGATATGGGATCCATTCACCCGCACCAAAACCGTTTTTGTTCCCTTTAGTTGCATGAATATCAGCTTCTAAATGGACATCAGATTTTGATGCAGCATTCATCATGCCTTGCGGTTCCATTGTGATCGGTTCTAAATAAACAGCGGCGAGTTGCATTCCATTCATCACAACCGTTTCACCGGCTGGTGTTTCACCAGCTTGGGCTGCAGATGCTGCTAACAATGAAGCCACAGCGGCAGATACAAGTAGTTTTTTTGACATTGACTCATTCCTTCTTTATCGACTCGTGGAGGTAGACTCCATCTCCAAATTACTGCGACGTTTTATGACAACGAGTGCCACAATCGCAGCTAAAACCAAAATAACTTGCGGGATTAATGTTTCTATATACGGGTAAATACCTAAGAGGCTAATTTGAGGCATTCCGGTGAGCAGGGTGGGATTCACCCACTTCGCTTCGACTAATTCCAAAATCCCTTTACCGGCAAATACAAATGCCATCAGATACATAAAGCCACCGGTAAACATGAAGAATGGCTTGAGTGGCAACTTCACAACGCTATACCGCATGATCACAAAGATAATGAGCAATATCACAATCCCCAGCGCGAGCCCTGCAAACAGTGCGATTAAGGATGCGGTATCAGAATTTGCTCCCAAGGCATAATAAAACAGAACGGTTTCAGCCCCTTCCCGATACACAGAAAGAAAACTGGCAAACCACAACCCGGCAATGGAACCGGATGTCAACGAACGCGCGAGTTTACTCTGCAGATACTTTTTCCATTGGGTCGCTTCTACTTTGGAAAGGAGCCAATAACTCATGAAGAACAGCACCACCACCGCGATCAGCATGGTCAAGCCTTCCAGAGCCTCCCGACTCGCCCCTGAATTGGTAAACAACCACTGAAATAAAACCGCAGTTGCTACACTCGCAACTAATCCGACGGCCACTGAATTTTTAACAATGTACAGCTTGTCACGATGTTCGTTTTTAATCAGATAAGCGGTAATAGCGGCCACAATCAATAGCGCTTCCAGACCTTCACGAAGAATGATGGTTAAGCTGGCTAAGAAAATACCCCAACTCCCCTGACTTCCGTCACCGATCATCTGCGTCGCTTTGGCTAAATCAGCCGATAACAGGCTCAGCTGCTCATCCATCGTCGCCACCGGTTGCTTCGCTTTCATCAAACTCACGATACGAGTAAAGTAGCCTTCGAGCTGTGCTTTAAAGGCTGAATCTCGAGCACCAACCGCATTTTCCATTCCGGTTGATTCAAACAAGTCAAAATAGGCATCTTGAACCGCACCCATCGCCCGCTCAACATCCCCTTGCCGGTAAATTGCAATCGCAGCTGCAATAGCATCATTGATTTGTGCAGAAACCTTGTTCCAATCTTTAACCGATGTATCTGCTGAAGCGGTTTGTGGCTGTGCTTGTTTCTGCGAATCTCGAGTCGCAGGTAGGTTCGGCAGATCATCTTTAAGGTCTTGCACAATGGTGGCGACATCATAGCCAAAGGCCACCAATTGTTGATTGCTATAAGGTTGCTGAACCAACGTTTCCATAGCTTGAAAACGGCTGTTGTAATCAGCGGCTTTGGTCGATGAACGATTCAGACGAATCGCCGTTTCTAAATCTGAATTTTTGTACCCTTGAAATTGGGCTTGCTGTAACAGTTGGTAGGCATGATCGAGTTTAGCTTTTGAATCATCCGCCTGATTTGATTCCCGATAGCTCGCCAGCGCTTGATTCAATAGTGTTTCAATTTTAACGACTTGATCGCGCCAGTAAGGCAAAATCGAATCTTTATTAATGTTTTGAGTTTCCGCAACCAGCTGATGCCCGGATTTTAAGATCTCCGGCACCGCCGCAATTTTTTGTTTCAGCCAATCGACTTGCTCAGAGACTTTCTCCTGAGATGCATTATTGGCAATCATTTTGCGGATTTCGCCAAATTTAGCTTCAAGCTGATAGCTGTACTGTTGGGAATAGTTAATTCGAATCGGACCTTCGAGACCTTCGAAGATCTCAAAATAAGCCATCTGAACGGTGCGCTTAGCCTGATTTACATCGCCGTTTTGATAGAGTGTCAACGCTTTATCAAGACGTGAATTAATTTCATCGGCTGCTTTTTGATAATCAATGATCGCAGCAGCGACAGAAAAACTAAACAGAAAACAACAGACCGTAAGAACAATCCGTTTCACGACACAATGCATGCCCTTATCCCTTATGACGAACAATCGGCTTTAAAAACGTTACCCAATCTTGAGCAACTGACAGCCAACCCGTTTATTAAACACATCCAAACACCCCATTCAGAATGCCCAAATGATTATGAAGAAGAAAAACAGGAAGTAATAGATCCAGATCAATAAAAATGATAACGATTCTTATTTGTTTTCTACTTTCAAAAACAACTATAGCAAATTAGCAAAAAACTTAAAATAGAAATGATTCTTATTTATCTTAAGGAGGGGTACAGGATTTCACAAAGCAGCGGATCAAACTGGCAACGCCTAGCTCACAATGATCGGCAGCAATGAAAGCATCATATATAAAAAACACTATTGAGCAGCGCTGATAAAATGCAGAACACCCAACATGCGTATGGAGCAACGCACGATCAGGTCATGAATTATCCATCTGCTATAAGACATGACCCTGAAGGATAAATAGCAAGAGACTAACGAAGAGAGGCTTGAATAATCGCTCGAACTTTCTCAAGGTCCGCCTGAGTATCCACCCCTAACCCAGGTTCAATGACCGCTTTGGCTAATTTAATCGAATAGCCATGCCAAAGCACCCGCAACTGTTCTAGCTTTTCGATTTGCTCCAGTGGGGATACTTCCATATGAATATACTGATCTAAAAATCCAGCCCGATATCCATACATACCAATATGCCGCAGGTAATATTCGGCTGGCCACTCGCCTTCTCGAGAAAAAGGAATCGGTGCACGGCTAAAATACAACGCCCGACCATTTTTATCGACGACAACTTTCACTGCATTCGGATCCTGGATCTGTTCAGCATCATTGATGGCCGTCCCTAAAGTAGCCATTGGGGAACTCGGATCATCAAGTAACAATTGCGCTACCTGATCGACTAACTGCGGCTGAATTAATGGCTCATCACCTTGAATATTAACGATAATTTCATCATCGGCGATTCCAGCATTCTTGACCACTTCCGCTAGTCGTTCCGTACCAGACTGATGATCACTGCGGGTCATGCAGACTTCCGTCCCATAAGGGGTCACTGCGTCGGCAATGCGTTGATCATCCGTCGCAACAATGACTCGGTTAGCCTGACATAAATTAGCTTGCTCAACCACTCGCTGGATCATTGGTTTCCCAACCAAATCCAGCAACGGTTTTCCGGGAAGCCGCGTTGAAGCAAAGCGGGCCGGAATAATTATGGTATAGCTCATTTAGGCAACTCATCACTTTTCAGTTCACGGGCTTTATCTTCAAGTAAGACAGGGATCCCCTGATCAATTGGATAAGCCAGCCGATCAAATTTACAAATCAACTCTTCATGAGTCTGATCCAAATATAGTTTTCCTTTACAAATCGGGCATGCAACGATCTCTAACAAATTACGATCCAACGGCATAGAGTTGCTCCAGTTTTTCTTGAATAAACATATAGAATTCTTCAGGCAGTGACGCGGTTACCGGCAAATAATACCAATTTGGCCCTGCTAGTTTTCGATATTTTAGCGCGTCTTTCTCGGTCATAAAAACAACTTGCTGCTGGTATTGTTTAATTTGAGCTGCGGACAATCGCCGATGATCGCCGATCTCAATATAACCATCCAGCTTCAATCCCTGTTGGCTCAGTGTCTGATAAAAACGCTGGGGATTGCCAATTCCCGCAAGGGCATATCCGGTTGTGGGGATATTAGGAATAATGTCATCATCACTAACGCGCCGCCAATTCTGTGCGCGTAGCGTCATGACATCACAGGCCAGCTCCGGTAATTCAGAACCATTGGCAATAATGCGATCCACATAATGCAATCGCGAAACCGGCTCGCGCAGTGGACCGGCGGGCAGGCACATTTCATTGCCAAAACGACGCACTGCATCGACCACACAGAGCTCGATATCTCGAGCTAAGCGATAATGTTGCATGCCATCGTCCGAAATAATGACATTACATTCAGGATAACGTTGTAGGATTAACTCAACCGATGCCTGACGATTAGCCCCCACCACCACCGGACACTGGCTACGACGACGAATTAATAACGGTTCATCACCACTCAACGACGCATCCATTTCGGCTTCAACCCACAGCGGCTGTTTCGAACTGCCCCCATAGCCCCGGCTAATCACAGCCGGGTGATAATCACGCGCACTTAAATATTCACACAAAGCGAGAACGACCGGCGTTTTACCATTGCCGCCGACACTAATATTACCAACGATAATCACCGGCACAGGGGGCCGGTAACTAGAAGCTTCGCCGCTTAGAAAGCGGCGGTGACGGCGCGATGCAATCGCTTTAAATAGACAGGATAACGGCCATAAAAACCAACGCCATAGCGACCGTTGGTACCACAGATGATCAAGCATCATCATCGCCGAACTGCATTTTATAAAGCTGATAATAGGCGCCTTTTTGCGCTAACAGCTCCAGATGCGTTCCCCGCTCCAACAAATGTCCGGAATCAACAACCAAAATTTCATCCGCATTTTCAATCGTCGAAAGCCGGTGTGCAATCACAATAGCGGTGCGATCTTTACATACTCGTTCAATCGCTTCCTGAATTTTCCGCTCGGATGCGGTATCCAGTGCCGAGGTAGCTTCATCAAGGATTAATATCGGCGCATCTCGCAACAATGCCCGGGCTATGGCAACTCGTTGCCGCTGCCCACCAGAGAGCATCACTCCCCGTTCGCCGATGAGTGTATCTAATTTATCCGGCAGGTTCTCCGCGAACTCCATAACATTAGCCATGGTCGCAACCTGAAGAATCTCTTCCTCGGTAGCATCATCTTTGGCATAAGCAATATTTTCAGCAATCGTTCCAGAAAATAGATGGACGTTTTGTGAAACCATCGAAAACTGGCTGCGTAAAGAGGCCAATGTGTAGTCTTTGAGATCATGCCCATCAATCAGAATATCCCCGTCATCAATATCATAAAACCGGGGAAGTAAGCTGGCGACGGTGGTTTTTCCGCTTCCGGATCGTCCAACTAAAGCAATTGTTTTACCGGCTGGTACTTCAAAGCTAATATTTTTGAGCACTGGCTCTTCTTTGGTCGGATACGTGAACGTGACATTTTTAAAATGGATATGTCCTTTCACCCGCTCTGGCTGATAATTCCCGGGGTCGTCCTCCGTTGGCGTATCCAATACCGAAAACAGACTGGTACAAGCAGCCATTCCTTTCTGGAAATCATTATTCAACTGGGTAATTGATTTGATCGGTTGCAATAACATCATCATCGACGTCACGATAACAGTAAAGGTTCCGGGGGTTAAATCGTTTAAGATCTCAGGAAATGAAGCCGCAAACAGAACCACAGCCAAACCCAGCGTTGCAACAGATTGTACGATCGGGTTCGAAATCGCCGATGTGGCCGACATTTTCATTTGCTGACGACGGATCTGATTGCTGACCTTATCAAAGCGTTTCGATTCTTTGTCTTGACCATTAAACGAGAGGACTTCTCGATGGCCATTCAGCATCTGCTCTGAAACCGAAGTTACAGAGCCCATCGCATCTTGCATATTCTTACTGATACGGCGGAATCGTTTGCTCACAATCCGAATGGCAACGGCCACCAGTGGACCGATGACCAAAAAGACCAATGACAACAACCAGCTGTTATAAAACATCATCCCTAACAAACCCACGATGAGCCCTCCCTGCTTCACCATCGTGACCAATGTTTTGGTGGAGGCCGATGCAATTTGGTTGGTGTCGTAAGTAATTTTTGATAGCAGTGTGCCAATCGAATGTTTATCAAAAAACGCGACCGGCATTGCCATGAGATGAGCAAAAATTTGTCGCTGCATTTTCATCACCACATGGCTCCCGACCCAAGCCATACAATAACTGGAAACAAAGTTACAGAGGCCACGAGCGATGACGATGCCAATGACAAAAAATGGCATGATTTTAAGAATGGATGGGTTAGAGCCAGTCAATCCCTGATCAATAAGTGGTTTAATGGAATAGACAAAAGTCGTATCAACAGCGGCATACCCAATCATTGCCACGATCGCGACGACTAGACCCGCTTTACGCTCTGCAACATAACTTAATAGACGCGCGAAATTCGATTTACTTTGCTCTGGTTTTTCTGAGGCCATATATAGATCAACTTATAATAATTGGCGGCCATTCTAACGGTTTAAACCGGAATCACCAACCGCTTCCATGAGAATTCTCCAGTAAGAAACCGCGATTGTACCAAAAAGGGGCTATATCCTTACGATAACTTACTAAATCACTACCAGAGGTATATAAATGGACTGAAACCTGCCCTAACATTGCCGTATTATAAAAAGGAATATGGAGCTTACGATAACGTTCTACAACCGATGCTGCGGGTAAATGATAGGCATTTAAAAAACCACTACTGGCCACCGCCCAATGCGGCTGCAGCTGCTTTAACCAAATGGAACTGGACGATGTTTGGCTCCCATGATGGGGGACACTAATGCCATCCACTTGCTGCCAACGATGTAAAACCCACCAATCTTCGGCGTCTTTCTCAATATCGCCTGTTAATAAAATTCGATGAAAACCATCACTAATAAGCAACATACAGGACTGATCATTGACATGACCGGCCACTACCTCTGGCTGTATCAAGGTTAAGACCAGTTGTTGCCAGTGATAGTTCCCCTGACAATTGTGAGTTTTAAAACGCGGATCCGCACCCCGAATAACCTGAGCCTCGGGATAGTGACGCCGTAAAAACGGATAACCACCGGCATGATCATTATCAGCATGGCTTAAAATAATTTTATCAACAGTGAGATCCCCTCGATCCATGAGAAACGGTTGGATGACAGAGCGAGCATATGAAAATCCAGAAGGATAACGAGCTGCCGTATCATATAAAATCGCATGATGATTCGACTCCACAACCACGGCCAAGCCCTGACCGACATCTAAAAAATGGACCCACCATCCATCCAATAGTGCGGGTTTCGCTGGCCAGAGTAACCAAATCGACAGCGCAATCCACCAACGGCGATGCGGCTTTGCCAATCCACATAAACCGATGATCAATATAAGAGAAAATAGCAGCCCGGTTGCTTTTGGAACCGGGACCATAACCGGAACCTGTGCAAAAACAATAAATAGTGCTTTATTTAAAAGACTTAAAATAATACCAACCGGACTAAAAAACAGGGTTGCAAAAGATCCACCTAAGACAAGCGAGATCACGCCTAATAACAACAACGGGATAATGACAAAACTAAACAATGGGATCGCTACTAAATTCAGTGGCAGAGCCAGCCAAGAGATATACCCAAATAAGCTCACCTGCAGCGGCAATAAACCAATCCATAATCCCATCTGCAAAAATAGCAATCTCCGCCATCCGGACCACGGACAGAGCCACAACAAAAAATAAATCAGCAGAATCGCCCCAAACGAAAGCCACAAACCACCACTGAGAATCGATAGCGGCCATAGCAGCGTTACGCCAAAAATAGCGATCAACCAACAATCCAAGTGACTAATCCATAACCAGCACCGTCTGACCATTAGCCAAATCAAAAGCATGATCATGGCTCGCTGAGCGGAAACCGGCCATCCAGCCAGTGAGCCATACCCCAATGCGCATAAGATTGCACCGAGCATTTCACACCAAATTCGCCATTTAAAAGGTAAAAAACGACTGCACAGCCGTCCTAGAAGCCCGCCCCAGAAAGCTAGAATACCAAGATGTAAACCTGAGATAGCTAATAAGTGTCCCACTCCAGCTTGCATCCATAACTGGCGCTCCCGATAAGGGATATCTGATTTAATCCCAGTGGTCAGCGCCTGCATGACCGATGCCTGTGGTATATTTTGAAAAGCCGTTTGTAATCGCTTAATAAGTTGTGATCGATAGCTAGTGGAAACGGTCTGGATAGTGATATTATAAGTAGTCCCCAGAGCTATAATATTCTGAGCCACCAATGCACGTTGATAGTTGAATATTCCTTGGTCAAGACTCGCATGTGCAGGTTTTAATGAAGCCCGTACGAGCACTCTGTCGCCAATATTTAAATCCGTCAACGGTTGATGATTACGATGATACTGGCTGAGGCGAATCATTCGATGGCTGAATAAAGAAACTGTAGTTTGATCGATTTGGTTTATTTTTAATAAAAAATGTTGCCTATAGGTATTTTTAGATACAGCCGTCACCGTACCTTCTATGCTATGGTAACGTCCCGACAGGGAAAGTTGATAAACGGCTTTTTGATAGGTATGTGCCTGCCAGCTCAACCAGCAGAGTGCCAAACAGCACCCTGTAACAAATGGATAGTGCTTTATGCATAAAATGCTTACGACAAGACAACCCATTAAAAGAAAAACAGATGGTAACGTCGGCCATATAAGAGACGACATCAGGGTGAATAACCACCCTATGAGAAAGTACTTCATAACACACTATTGATATATTTGACAGTATAATAGCATGCCGAAACGTCTTTTACAGCGCATAATGCCTGATCCAGAACAACTAAAAGCGAATAAGAATCTCCGTTTTTTGAATCGTTGGTTACAAGATGGGAATATCTGGCGACTCAATCGCCGCGCCGCTGCGGGCGCCTTTGCCGTAGGGTTATTTATTGCTTTTGTGCCATTGCCTTCTCAAATGATTTTAGCAGCCATCGGAGCCATTTTATTGCGGGTTAACCTACCCCTTTCAGTAGCTCTGGTTTGGGTCTCCAACCCATTAACGATGCCCCCTCTTTTTTATTTTTGTTATCGGGTTGGTGCAACCACGTTAAGAACTCCAGCCGAACAATTTTCTTTTCATCTGTCTTGGGAATGGTTCGTCACCACAATGGAACATATTGGTCCCCCCTTTTTATTAGGGTGTTTAATCTGTGGCTTAATTAGTGCGTTAGTCGGTTATGTGGCTATCAGCCAGTTGTGGAAATTCTCGACACTTCGCAAATATCAAAAACGGCGCAAACTGCGCCGCTAATACATTGCCATTCACTCAGTCCAGCAAGCCCTTCTCAAAGGCGCTTGTTGGAATTGGATCTGCCTTTAATAGGCTACCGACTGAGTTCCTGTGCAGGCTGAATGTGCCGAGCCCGAAATGCAGGCCATATAGTGGCCAATAAACCAATAGCAGCCGCACTGGCAGCCACAACCAGAACATTCCAGAAGTTTAATTCACTGGGTAAAAAATCGATAAAATACACATCCGGTGATAATAATCGATGCCCAAAGAGCTGCTCCAGAAAACTCACAAGATTGGGAAGCCATAAACTACCGGCAATTCCAAACACACATCCCCAAAAACATCCCATCACTGCATTATATCCACCATAGACAATAAAACAGCGCACTAACAAATGATTCGGAGCTCCCAGCGTTTTCAGAATAGCCAAATCCCGACGTTTATCGGCTACAGCCAGAATCAGTGTCGAGATAATATTAAAACTGGCTACAGCCACAATCAGTAACATAATGGCATACATAATAGTCCGAACCATCTGGATATCCTGATAAAGATAGCCATAGCGCTGCATCCAACTTTCTACGTAGACCATTTGTGGATATTGCAATCCGATCTGCCGTACAATGGCGGCAGCCTGTAAGGGGTGGGTGACTCGGACACTGATCCCAGAAACTTCATCAGGCTGCCAATGCTGTATTTTTTGAGCTTCAGACAGGTGCATAAACGCCAGCTCACCGTCAAGCTGACCATTAATCTGAAAAAGTCCCACTACGGGAACCCGAACCCGTCGAGGTGCGGTTAACTGATGTTGATTAGGTAAGTCTTGGGCCAACATCAAGGTGACATAATCTCCGGGAGCTACTTGGATTTTTTTAGCAATCTGAGCCCCTAAAATAATTCCCGGCGAATCAGCGGTCAATTTAGCCAGCGCATTTTCTCGAATATAAGGACGAATATTCGTCACTTGTAATTGTTGGGTCGGATCAATCGCTCGAATTCCAACGGGAGCCAGTAATCCATTGTGGGTGATCAAACCATGCATCTCAATATACGGTGCGGCCGCCAGCACCTCCGGAGTATGTTCCGCAATCTGAACCAATTGTGAAGCATGTCTCAGTGGCGGTTTCACCGCAGGGAGCTCACCATGACTCACCACAGATAAAAATCGCTGGTTCAGTTCTCGCTCAAAGCCATTCATAACGGATAAGCCAATAATTAAAACAGCCACACCCAAGGCAATCCCAATCGTTGAAGAACGGGAAATAAACGCAACCAGACCGCGTCTTCGACCAAAACGGTGATACCGTAACCCAATAAAAAGAGCCAGATGACGATTCATAACGAGGCCTCGGCACCCACATCCTGCAACCGCCCATCCGCCATGGTCAAAATGCGATCAAAGCGATGGGCTAACTGCCGATCATGAGTCACGACTACAAATGCCATCTGCCGCTCCTGATTCAGTTCCAACAACAGATCATAAACTGCATCCGTCGTTTGACTATCCAGATTACCGGTCGGCTCATCCGCTAGAATCACTTTGGGATGATTGACCAGTGCCCGAGCTATCGCCGTTCTCTGGCGCTCTCCCCCTGACATTTCAGCCGGTCTATTTTTTAAACGATGCGATAAGCCAACCCGCTCCAGTAATTCTCGGGCCTGCAACAGCGCCTGTTTACGGGGAACTCCGGCAATAAACTGTGGCATGGCGACATTTTCTTCAGCAGTAAATTCACCCAGCAAATGGTGAAACTGATAAACAAAACCCAACTGTTGATTCCGCAATCGCGCTATTTTACGTTCTGGCAGTGAAAACAAAGATTGTCCGTCCAGAATCACTTCACCTGAATTGGGCCGATCCAGTCCCCCCAACAAATGTAACAAGGTACTTTTGCCACTGCCGGAACTTCCAACAATCGCAACCGCTTCACCACTAACAATCGATAGGTCAACCTGCTTCAGTACCGGCGTAATCTGCGATCCATCCTGATACTGTTTACTTAATTGACGACAACTTAAAATCATATCACTCACAACGAAGCGCCTCTGCGGGTAAAATTCGGCTGGCCTGCCAAGCTGGATACAAGGTGGCTAAAATACTGAGCAGCATCGCCAAGATGGCAATACTCATGACCTGAATCGAATTGACGACCACCGGTACACCAGCGGTGCCTAAAGTTAAATTAAGTCCTAACAGACTCATCACCGGATTCAAATGGTGAGTTAACAAAATGCCGGCACCCACGCCAACAATAGCCCCCAGACAACCACTCCATGCTCCCTGGATCATAAAAATACGAAGTAAATCTATCCGACGAAGTCCCAGAGTTTGCAAAATAGCCACATCCGACTGTTTATCCCCCACCATCATGATCAACGATGATAAAATATTAAAAGCAGCCACCGCGATGACCAAACAGAACAACAAGCTCATCATCGTTTTTTCCATTTTGACCGCTGAAAATAGCTGCCCATAATATTGCCGCCAGTCACTGCCTCCTGCGGGTAAATATTGGCTGTAATGTTCAATATTTAAAGGATCGGAAATAAACAACCGTGTCTGTTGCACCTTGGCCAGAGGAGAGCGCAGTAACCGGGCGGCATCCTGCTGATTGACCCAGATAAACTGTTCATCGACCGGAGCCGAAAAACTAAATATACCTGCGACTTTAAACATTCGTTGTGATGGGATCTCACCCAATGGGGTATAGATGAGTTTATCAGTTGCGATAAGCCGAACCGAATCTCCGACTGAGACATTGAGTTGTCGGGCTAATAATCCCCCTAAAATGACCTGAAAATGTCCGGGTTGCAAACTGGTCAACTTTCCGGCAACCAGATGCTGCTCCAACAATAAGTGATCCGGTTGTAGCGATGGCGCAATCCCCTGCAACTGAGCGGCCCGTAGCTGTGAGGCACTTTGCACCACAACCACCGCAGACACCAACGGTGCATGCGCAAGAGTGGCTAAAGGCTGGGGAACACTGACTCCAGGGGGAATTTGTAAATGAGGGACGACATTTAATATGCGCTGTTCCAGCTGATTCTGGAACCCATTCATCACTGAGATAACCGTAATTAACGCAGCGACGCCTAAGGTAATACCGATGGTGGAAAAACCACTCACAAATGTAGCAAACCGCTGTTTTTTACTACCTCTTGAGAAACGCCAGGCGATTCGAAAGTCCAGTTGCCATTGATATTGCACGTGAGCAAGTTACCCCATCGAAAAAGAGCGATCATCATACCTTGCCGATCAGATTCCAACAACGCCAGCACCGCAAATTTCAGAAATTTGCTATTATGGGATCTCCTGACCTAATGATTCGGAGTCCTAACTGAATGAATGAAGATACCAGCTATTTTAGTGTCGCTTATCAACTCAACATTAATGTATCTGTATTACCAGCATCACAACCATTGCCTGAATATAGTACATTTTTAGAAGAGATCCCCGAGTCATTCCGGATGACGAGTCCTCATAGCTATAGCACCGATCTATCATCCAGTTTGCAATCGCTCGGTGAAGCCGGAGTCATGTTACAACGCTACCTAAAAAGCCAAGCAGATAAGCTCGATATGTTACTTTCCTATGTCTTATCATTACAGGATGATCCAGCCGCACGAACCCAAACCACCCATTTTGGCGGTTCACAGCTGCGGTTTCATTGGGAGACTCCACTGGCAACAGGGCAACAGCTTCAACTCAAGGTATTTTTACCCGAAGAAGCGACTGCGATTTACTGCTATGGGCGAGTCACAGCATGTTCCTCAACGAGCCCATTCAATATTGAGTGTGAATATGCTTTAATTCGGGAAGAAGATCGTGAAGCACTGGTTCGCGCAAGTCTTCATGTCCAGTCGAAATTGCTCCAGGCAAGGGCTAAAGCCCGACAGTCCCACGATGAATAGTAAGATTATTTAAATTAATGAATGTAAGGACAGTCTTGTTTTTGTTATGAATCAACTGTTTTCTAACCTCCCTATCCCGCGACAAGCGGGGGAACAAAAAACGATAGGTCATCTGCCCGGTAGCAGTATTGCGTTGGTTGCTTGTGAATATATCCAACAAACTAATCAACCTCTGGTGATCTTAACGGAAGACACATCCGGCGCTTTACGTCTTGAACATGAATTAAACGGATTGCTCGGCGCGGAACGAGTGAAATTTCTACCGGACTGGGAAACCCTCCCTTACGATAATTTTTCACCCCATCAGGATGTTATCTCAAACCGATTACGGACTCTGTATCAGATGATCAACGGTGATGACTCGCAGGTCTTCATCATGTCCGTTGCGACCTGGATGATGCGTACAGCTCCAGCTCAGTATATTCAAAGTCGAAGCCTTAAAATCAGCCAAGGACAAACGATTCGTTTAGAACAGTTTCGCCAAAATCTAGTCACCGGAGGATATCAGCAAGTTGATCAAGTCTTGGGACATGGCGAATTTGCCGTCCGCGGTGGATTATTAGATCTGTTTCCGATGGGGAGTACCGAACCTTATCGCGTCGATTTTTTCGATGACGAAGTGGATACCATCCGCAGTTTTGACCCGGATGACCAACGGAGCCAAAATACCGTCTCCGAAATTGAGCTACTTCCAGCCCATGAGTTTCCAACGGATGCAGAAGCCATCGAATCATTTCGCAGCCGCTGGCGGCAACGCTTTGATACCCCTCGTGAAGATGAATCTATTTATCAGCAGGTCTCCAAGGGAATATGGCCCGCCGGGATCGAATATTATCTCCCGATTTTTCATGAGAAAACAGCTCAGCTCAGTGAATTGCTTCCTGCGCATATTCAGATTATGGCGATTGGTGATATTACAACGTCAGCCAATCAATTTTGGGAGAACATCCAACAGCGGTTTGAAAATGGCCGCTATGACCGATTACGGCCCCTGCTCGATCCTGAAGATCTTTATCTGAATGTAGATCAGTGCTTTGCCAGTCTGAAGCAGTATCCCCGGATTAATCTGAAAACCGAAGCCGTCACCCCAGCGCCTGGTCGAACCAACTTAGCCATCGAACCATTACCCGAGCTTGCGTTCAATCATCAGCTCAGTGAACCCACTCAGCCGCTTCGCCAATTTATCGAGCAATCGTCGGATCAATGTTGTTTTGTCGTTGAAACAGCCGGGCGTCGGGAAGCGTTACAGTCCTTACTGAAACCACTTAAGATCCAAATTAAAGTCATTCAGCATTTCACAGAAATCACCCCAGAACAGCGTTTTTATCTAATGATAGCGCCGCTTGAAGCCGGATTTATGCTTCAGGAACAACAGTTGTCGATCATTGGGGAAAGCGACCTACTGGGGAAACAAATTGTCCGACGCCGAAACCGACGGGCTCATCAATCGACTAATGCCGATGCCATGATCCGAAATTTGGCAGAGCTGTCCATCGGGCAACCCGTCGTCCATTTAGAACATGGTGTGGGCCGTTATCAAGGGCTCACCACACTCGACACCGGAACGGTTCAAACTGAATTTTTAACCCTACTTTATGCCAACGATGCCAAACTCTATGTTCCGGTATCCTCGTTGCATTTGATCAGCCGTTATAGCGGCAGCAATGATGAAACGGCGCCACTCCATAAACTGGGAAGTGATGCCTGGCAAAAAGCCCGTAATAAGGCCGCTGAAAAAGTTCGTGATGTTGCTGCTGAACTATTAGATATCTATGCTCGCCGAGCGGCTAAACCCGGTTACGCATTCAAACTGGATGAATCGGCTTATCAGCAGTTCTGTGCCGATTTTCCCTTTGAAGAAACCGACGATCAAATGCGCTCGATTCAAGCCGTACTGGCTGACATGAATCAACCTCTGGCGATGGATCGACTGGTCTGCGGTGATGTTGGGTTCGGCAAAACTGAAGTCGCTATGCGCGGCGCCTTTGTCGCCGTCAACGACAACAAACAGGTCGCAGTTTTAGTCCCCACCACCCTGTTAGCTCAGCAACACTATGATAATTTCTGTGACCGATTTGCCAACTGGCCGGTGCGAATTGAGGTCTTATCCCGTTTTAAAACGGCCAAACAGCAGACCCAAATTCTTGAAGAACTTGCCGAAGGTAAAATCGATATCATCATCGGCACTCACAAGTTACTGGCTAAAAATATCAAGTTTAGTGACTTAGGGTTGTTGATTGTCGACGAAGAACACCGCTTTGGGGTTCGTCACAAAGAACAAATCAAAGCCATGCGCTCCGACGTGGATATTTTAACGTTAACGGCAACACCGATCCCTCGGACCTTGAATATGGCGATGAGCGGCATGCGAGATCTGTCCATTATCGCGACCGCCCCAGCACGTCGATTGGCTGTTAAAACCTTTGTCCGTCGTCACGATGATGCTTTAATCAAAGAAGCGATCATCCGGGAAATCACCCGCGGTGGGCAGGTTTACTTCCTACATAATAATGTTGAAACCATTGAGCGAGTGGCTCAGCAATTACAAGAGTCCATCCCTCAGGCTCGTATCGCGATCGGTCATGGTCAAATGCGAGAACGCCAACTCGAACGGATTATGTCGGATTTTCACCATCAGCGATTTAATGTGCTGGTTTGTACAACGATTATTGAAACCGGGATCGACATTCCCAACGCGAACACTATTATCATTGATCAAGCTGACCATTTTGGGCTGGCGCAGTTGCACCAGTTACGAGGCCGGGTGGGTCGCTCTCATCATCAAGCCTATGCTTATTTGCTCACACCACCGCCCAAAGCGATGACTAAAGATGCGAAACGGCGACTGGATGCCATTGCGGAACTAGAAGATCTAGGTGCAGGCTTTACCTTAGCGACCCACGATCTGGAGATTCGTGGTGCCGGAGAGCTGTTAGGGGACGAACAGAGCGGTCAAATCGAGGCCGTTGGATTTACACTATATATGGAGATGTTGGAACGGGCCGTCAATGCGCTGAAATCTGGAAAAGAACCATCGCTGGACCTGCTTGAATCAGACCATGCCGAGGTAGAATTAGCGATCCCAGCCTTACTGCCCGATAACTATATTCAGGATGTCAATTCGCGGCTATCCATATACAAGCGTCTGGCTAGCTGTGACGATGACACCCAGTTAAGAGAGCTTCAGATTGAACTCATTGACCGCTTCGGACTACTCCCTGATGCCGCTAAAAATTTATTTATGATCCAAGAGATGAAACAATTAGCAACTCAGATAGGTCTTAAACGAGTTGAGGCAGGCGCTAAATCAGGAACCATTGAATTTGGTCAGAACACCACGGTTGACTCACAATATTTGGTCTCACTGTTCCAACATCAGCCCAAAGATTATCAGATGACCAGCCCAAACCGCCTTAAATTTACCATTCACAGCATTGACCGACGGGAACGAATCGATCAGATCCAATCCTTGCTTAGAGATCTCTGTGCACATCAACTGCCGGAAGCCCAATATGCTTAAAAAATTTACAACGACTACCTTCATTTCTCTGGTGGCACTCACTAGCCTTTGCGTCTCATTTGCACAAGCTCGTACCTTTGATGTCGAACTGATCCTGTTTAAACGCAATGACCCACAGCCCACTGGAGAATATTGGGATCAGAGCCAACAACAGCTCTCGATCACCCCAACTCAGCAACTGCTCGCTCCCCTTCTCAAGTGCAGCCCGGATAACTGTGATTTACCGCAGCAACTGCCGGTTGAAATCAATGGCAGCGGCTGGCCAGTGCAAGGTCCCATCCGAGTACAAATGTTACCGGCCTCTCAATTCGGATTGAATCAACAATGGAATGTCATTCGTCATCACGCCGCATTTACCCCCCTGCTACATATGCTCTGGCGTGAAAATATTCCGTCCCGAGCCCGTTCAACCTATTTAGGAATAGAAGCAGGTAAACAGCTTCCTATAATTCAAACGACAGACAACCAACAACCTCAGTGGGAATTGCAAGGCGGACTTCGCATCTATTTACAACATTATTTATATATTGATTCGCAGTTACTATTAACCGAGCAACAACCGTTGCAGCCAAGTCTATCCGCACCGAATCAGGAAAATACATCAACGCCTTCAGACTCTTCCTCTGAAGGAAATGCTGCAATCACATCTAATACAGCCGCCCCCAACGAAGACACTTCCCTGCCGCAAATGCAGTTTGTGAGCTATAAATTTGATCAAAAGCGGCGAGTTCGCTCCGGAGAAATTCATTATTTTGACCATCCCAAACTGGGCATGATCATCCAAATTCGCAAAATTCCAGAAACGGAACCAAACGGGCAAAATAGTGACGAATAGCCATTTAACGCATCTGGAATCGAACCACAGCTAGTAGTGCGGCGATCGTAATCGCATCAGTGATTTCGCCGCGCTGGATCATGGCCAAGGCATCATCCAAAACCAGACGGCGCACTGTAATATCTTCGGTTTCTTCTAACTGTTGTTCACCCTGATGCAAACCCGTTGCAATAAAAATATGTGCGAGCTCATCAGTCACTGAATTGGATAAATGCATTTGCAACAAAGGCTGCATATGATCGGCGCGTAAGCCGGTTTCCTCAGCTAATTCGCGATGCGCTGCATCCAGAGGTAATTCGCCTTGCGGGCAACCGCCTTCCGGGAGTTCCCAGCTATACTGATCGATAGCATAGCGACTCTGTCCAACCAAATAGACATCGCCATCATCCGTGAGAGGGACCACGCCCACGGCCGTATTTTTAAAATGGATCATGCCATACGTTGCCGGATGCCCGGCAGGATTAATGACCTGTCGATCCTCAACACGGATCCACGGATTTTCATACACAACTTCTGATGATTTTGTTTCCCAGCCCATAATAGATGTCTCTCTAAATTCGATTGGATCAAAAACGGGACTTTGATAAGTCCCGTTTCAGCATATCATGATTGCATTAATGCAATTTCAGCTTAGGTCGCAAAGCGCGGTTAATACGCCCAACCAGCATAATCAAACCCGTTTTGAAATAACCATATAGCGCAATCTGATGCATTCGATACAATGAAATATAAACGACACGAGCAATACGCCCTTCCACTTTCATTGAACCTTTCATCAGGTTCCCCATCAGTGAACCCACGGTACTATAATGACTCAATGACACTAACGAGCCATGATCTTTATAAACATACTCTTTTAGCGGTTTCTGATTCAAAGAGGCCAAAATATTCGCATACGCGCAATCGGACATCTGGTGAGCAGACTGAGCCCGAGGAGGAACTGTTTTACCGGAATCATCAATCGGACAACTGGCACAATCCCCAATCGCATACACATTATCATCTTGAGTCGTTTGCAATGTTTTACGCACAACAAGCTGATTAATACGGTTGGTTTCGAGTCCGCCCAGCTCTTTCATAAAATCAGGGCATTTAATCCCAGCCGCCCAAACCATCAAATCCGCAGCAATCAGCTCACCTTCTTTAGTCATCAACCCTTGCGCTGAAGCTTCTGTAATCATGGTTGCCGTACGGACATCAACGCCCATTTTACTTAACTCATGATGTGCAGCCCCGGCGATTCGCTCTGGCAATGCAGGCAGAATACGAGGACCCGCTTCAACCAAAGTGACATCTAGGCAGTCATTAGACACGTAAGGCATTCCATAATTTTTTAATTGCTGGGCTGCATTATGAAGCTCCGCCGATAACTCTACGCCGGTGGCTCCGCCCCCAACAATAGCAATGCGCACTCTATCGTCATCTTTTTTCGGATTTTGCAGATCAACGCCGGATTCTACAGAAAATTGTAAAAATCGATTCAACATCCGCTCATGGAAATACTGGGCTCGTTGTGGGTTATCGAGGAAAATACAGTGGTCTTTAACGCCTTTGGTCCCAAAATCATTCGAAATAGAGCCAATAGCCATCACCAGAATATCGTAATCGATCTGGCGAGATGGTAATAATTCGACGCCATCATCATCAATCACAGGAGCTAATTCAATTTTTTTGTTTTCTCGATCTAAACTAACCATCGAACCCAGCTGGTAATCAAAGCCGCTATTGGAAGCCTGAGAACGGTAACTCAGTGCGTCGATCCCCGAATCCAGAGAACCGGCCGCGACTTCATGCAACAACGGTTTCCATAAATGAGTCCGATTCCGGTCTACCAGTGTGACCAGTGCTTTTTTCTTCCGACCGAGCTTCCGCCCGAGTTTAGTCACCAGTTCTAATCCACCAGCACCACCACCGACGACGACAATCTTCAGCATGGGTTCATCTCCAAAATATATGAATTAATCCAATCGTTATTCATGACAAAAGTAGCTACTGCTGTCATTTATTTATGAGGGCCTATTGATCTTTGATGTTCGAATTTTGTTCGCATCAAACACTTTTTAAACGTAATACCTCTACACAACTTAACTAAAGTAAGTCGGGAGATATGCAGATCCTGAATGCGTTTCAATGAACCTTTTCGGCAACATCTGAGCACAACTATCCGCCGCTAGATGTGTTTTGTGGAGAATCACTACACGACACAGCGTCTGCCTTGTTTGTATTACCTTTGATTTATTGAAAAAATAATCAACAAAGGTCAACAGGCCCTATAGGAAGATTATAAAGATTTACGGGTGACTTTCATCACATTTTTTGAGAAATATCAATTTTTATAAGGGAATTAACATCTCTTATAAAAATTGATAACAAACCGGTACTGGTTTTGGGGAAGTTATGCTAGATTTGAACGGCATGTAGCTGAGGGAGACATTGCCTGTTCCGATGCGTTTTAATTCGAGATAAATAAGCCCCTAAATCAGCAAATTTATGGGTTTGTACTTCATCCCAAATAATTTCATAAAATGGCTGCAATTCTTGAGCAAGAGCTTCAGTATCCAATAATTCATCGTTTCGGGATAAAACAACCAAACTTTTATGTTGATTTAATTCCCGAAAATTTTGCACACATTTACCTTTAATATGTTCAAATTCTTCAATCCGTTCGACTTTACCACCCATATTTGTCTCAGGATGTAAATTCGGGTTAATCAAAACCGAGGGAATGCCACATAAAAAACCGATGCGTTCACTCCAATATCCCCCCAAACCCACGCCGACGATTACAATCGGTTCATCTGGAGAGCAATGACTAATCACTTCAGTTACAGCATTCAGCAAATGACTCAAATCATGTTTAGGATGAATGGTGCTATAAGAAATTGCATGCACGTTGGGATCGATAAACTGCAACTGCATGACTTTTTGGTAGTTACCCGGGCTTGTTGAATCAAAACCGTGTAGATAGATAATCATCATCCTCTCCCGCTAACAAAAATAAATAAACAAAGACCTATTAATCTTTCATTCCTCGCGTGGTAGCCCTGAATCCATATCGAAAACAAACGGTATATCTCATGTATCAACACCGCCGCCGACCAGAACCACAGACGGAAATAAGTTTATCTAAAATCATCCTATCTCATATTCATTCATAAAACGATTTTAGATAAAGTAAGAATGAATTTTGCAAAATTAACAGCGCCTAATTCCCTTAAGAGTAATCCTCACTTCCCAAAACCTGCAAGTATTTGTTGGGCTTTTTGATAACGACTCTGCCGCGTTAGTTCAGACCATGCCATGGCGGTAGCCTTGGGCTCAAGCAATAGCGCTTTATCCGATTTCCACTCGATTGATAATCGATCCAATAGCAATTCAGTTCCGGGACGATCATTACAAGCGAGTAATAGATCACACCCGGCATTCAATGCCTGAAGAGCTCGCTCCTGAATATCACCTTCCACCGATGCCGCTTTCATCGACAAATCATCACTAAAGATCACACCTGTAAATCCAAACTGCTGGCGCAAAATATCTTTAAGCCAAGTGGCTGAAAAACCAGCAGGATGTTCACAGACCTGCGGATACCTCACATGAGCCGGCATAATCGCATCTAACTTATGCTGATTAATCAATTGTTGAAACGGCAATAGATCCGTTGCAAATATTTCATTATACGAACGCTCATCAATGGCTACACTGACATGAGAATCCGCTTTTACACTGCCATGCCCTGGGAAATGTTTCCCCACGGAGCGCATTCCCGAGCTATGCATCCCATCGATCCAAGCTCCGGCGATATCAGCCACATCACTGGGAACGGCAGAAAAAGCCCGGTCGCCTATCACGTCACTAATACCGTCACAATCTAAAACCGGAGCCAGACTCAAATCGATATCACAAGCCCGCAATTCTGCAGCCATTAGCCAACCCAATTCGCGAGCGAGCTCCGTCGCCGTAAGCTGATGTTCTTGTGCAATAAATTGAATCGTTCCGGGGCTAGGCAGTTCAGTAAAAGCTTTTCGAAAACGTTGAACGCGTCCACCTTCATGGTCAGTCACGATCAAAAGAGGTTCGCTTCGGCTCTGTCGAATCTGCCTAACCAGATTTTCTAACTGTTCCCGGTCTAAATAATTACGGCTAAATAAAATGACACCTGCCACTAAAGGATGGGCTAAAAGTTCACGTTCACCCGGTTCAAGCTCAGTTCCTTCCAGATCAATAAATAACGGCCCCATTATATTCCTCAAGTTATGCGCGACTTATCAACTCACTCGCTATTTTTAATAATTTCACAGGTAATCGCTTACTGGTACATCCTGTTGATTCAATGACTCAATCAGGCAACGCCCTATTATTTTATAAAATACATCTTTTTGATCGCTGTTCGAGCTCACAATACCCAACAAATCATTGAACACGATGATATAACGATAACCAATGACCGCCTACCCCACCTATAATGGAGCCAAACGTTTACCACCTAGCAAATGCATGTGTAGGTGAAATACTTCCTGTCCGCCAAATTCATTACAATTCATCACTAAACGATATCCGTCTTCGGCAATGCCTTCTTGTGCGGCCAGTTTACCGGCAACGGTTACCATCCGCCCGATAGTGAGTTCATCACTTTCAGTGACATCATTGACCGTTGGGATCAGCTTATTGGGGACAATCAGAATATGTACGGGAGCTTTTGGAGAAATATCACGGAAGGCGCTGACAAGTTCATCCTGATATAACAATTCGGTAGGAATTTCCTGACGTATAATTTTACTAAAAATTGTTTCTTCTGCCATCACAGTTACTCATTAAGTATAAAAGACGATGACTTATAAGATTAATCGACTCCTATTCAGAAGCCAACACCCAATTGACACAAGAATAAAGTAAAGGAATGAAATCACCGCAAATATGAGGCATATCTATGGCTTTTTATGCGCTCCCCAAACAAAAATTTTGTATGGATGTATTGTGAGTCCTCTTCACTTTTATAAAAGAATATAGAGCGGATAAAGTGCATCCGAAAATCAACGCACTTTATCCAAAAAAGTCAGTCAGGCTAAAACAGCAATGGCACCTTTACCAACCCCTTCATAGGCATGCACTCGAACTTCCTGCTGTGGGTGTGATTGCTTAATGCTTGAAGCGATATGATAAGCTAAATTTTCGACCGTCGTATCACAGGGCAACAAATCGCACTCTGCTCGAGGAAGTAACAATTCAAAAAAACCTTGAGGAGCCTGATAAGCAAACCCGACCGAATCGTTATGAGCCAACGTTGGATTAAAACTCAAATCAGCTAATGGACACTCATCTTCCTGAGATCCCAAATAAACATTCCGCCATTTCATCGCCCAACTGGCCGCCAGCTCCTCATCGGCTTCATCATCGATAAAAATTTCAAGCATCGAGCGATGTCCATGAGCAATCCGCTGGCAATTGCCATCATGTTTCTTAAGGCCATGGCTATAATGATAATAAGGCCCTTCAATCTGCTCATTACGCAGTTTGATCGTCAGTCCTGAAATATTATCCGGCATATGCGGCGTCAGCACATCTACAACATATTTGATAATGGCTGCTTCGGTGATTTCAATGCAATCGATAAAACAAAATGCTTGTTGAGGACAACATAGCTGAATGTGCCGCTGCTCTGGACGCATAAAAGAGACACCAATCCGCCCATCAGCATCGAGTGGACTCACCGAACACTGCGGAGAACGTCTTGGGATTAGCAACTTATGATCAACATTCTCATCGATAATGCGCTTAATTGTTTTTTTCACTAAACCAAAATCAAATAGCATGTTCATTTGGTTCAACTGTCCGGCCAGCTCTATATCTACAATCCAGCTTTCTCCCACTAATCCGCGATCAGGGCACAGGAAAGTTGAATCGATTACCGTTAAATCGTTAACAAAAAGTTTCATGAAGTCGTTCGACTACTCTGTGATTCACATCTATATTCGGTATTATACCTACACCCAACAACAATTGAATCCAGTAACTTTCATGCAACAGCTATTGATTAAAAACGCATTAATTGTAAATGAAAACCAGACCTTTGAAGCCGATGTCCGGATCGTCGGGGAACGCATTGAAACCATCGCACCCAATTTAGATGCGAGAGCGAATGAAAAAGTCATCGATGCCACCGGTCTATATCTACTGCCGGGAGTCATTGATGATCAAGTTCATTTCCGTGAACCCGGTCTGACCCATAAAGGAAATATCCATACAGAATCCAGAGCGGCTGTCGCTGGCGGCATTACCAGTTTCATGGAAATGCCAAACGTTAATCCGCAAACAACCACGTTAGAAGCATTAGAAGAAAAATATCAACGAGCACAAGGTCGAGCATTTGCCAACCACAGTTTTTATCTGGGGGCAACCAATGACAATTTAGACGTGATTAAAGCCCTCGATCCAAATGCGGCTTGTGGCGTTAAAATTTTTATGGGAGCCAGCACCGGAAATATGTTGGTCGATAATGAACAGGTTCTCGCCGGTATTTTTGCCAACTCACCGGTCTTAATTGCTACTCATTGTGAAAACACACCGATGATCCAAAAGCTCGAACAGCAATACCGAGCTAAATATGGCGATGATATTCCCATGGAACTGCATGCCGAGATCCGCAGCCGGGAAGCATGTTATCAATCTTCATCAACTGCCATTGCTCTGGCTAAAAAACATCAGGCCCGCTTGCATGTCCTGCACTTAACCACGGCTGAAGAACTGGATCAATTTGAACCCATTACTCAACTCAACCAGTTAGCCAGTGCCAACGTAACCGCTGAAGTTTGTGTGCATCATCTGTGGTTTAACAAGAACGATTACGCCACGTTAGGAAGCCTGATTAAATGCAATCCGGCCGTCAAACTTCCCAGTGACCAACACGCGTTACAGCAAGCCGTCAATAATGACCGGATTGCCGTGATTGCAACCGATCACGCCCCCCACACCTTTGAAGAAAAACAACACAGCTACTTTAAAGCGCCTTCCGGTTTGCCACTGGTTCAGCATATGCTTCCAGCACTATTGGAGTTATATCATCAAGGGATCTTCTCACTGGAAACCATCGTCCGCAAAACCTCACATGCGGTTGCTGAACGTTTTCAGCTCAAAGATCGGGGTTATATTCGTGAAGGATATTATGCCGATTTAACCTTGGTTGATCTGAATACTGTATCCACGGTAACTGATGACAATATTCTCTACCATTGCGGCTGGTCACCTTTTAAAGGCCAACAGTTCCACAATGCGGTAAAAACAACCATTATTAATGGGAACGTGGTCTGGGATCAGGGGCAACTACAATGTGAGGCTCAAGGGAAACGATTAGAATTCACCAGAAACTAAGGTGCAGCCAGTCATCGTCCCTATTTCAGGGACGATGCGCCCATCATCCATCAAACTGTTTACTCATGATTCGTCATCAGCAACACCACTCACCCGACGGAGTTGTTCTCTTAAATTAGGCGGTGTTCCCTGAATCGTCAGTGTATCAGTTTGAGGATCGTACTGAACCCGTTCCCCAAATAATCCCTGATCAAAGCTAATCGTAACCCCTTTCCCCTGACCGAAATACTTGGTTAATTTTTTTAACGTAGTCCGATCAGCCGGAAACTGTTCTTCAATCGGAAAATTTTCCGCTGCAAAAGAATAAAAATCAGGAGTATCTCCATCACTTTGAGGCAATGCCTGTGACAGCGCTTTGACTTGGACTTCTTCTCCATCTTTAATCTGTTGATCGCAATAACTTTTCACCTGTTTGCGATATTCAGTTTTTTCTTCAGGATCCAGCTGGGCCACATCACAATATTCATCAACGGCACTCATCAACAATGCATTTTGTTGTTTCGTATCTAAACCTTCTTCACACCCCAGAAAATCCACAAAAAAATCAGCGACTTTACGGCCAGCGCGTCCCCGAATATACGAAATATAACGTCTCGATTCACGATTCCGCTGCATTTCGGTCAACTCAATCCGAGCCGCCAATTGAATAGAAGATGTTTCCAGATAATGACTGGCCGTAATTTCCATAGCATCATTCACTGCAGGTGAAACTTTATCCTGCAATAGCATAACCTGAAGGTAATCCGCCCCAACAAATTCATAGTGAGCAATGAGTAAAATGCCCTGCTCTTTTAATTCATAATGATTAATTCGTGAAACTAATGCTTCCGCTAATTGCTTAGAAAATGTAATAAAATCAATTGAATCAGATTGCCACTGTTCAATGGCTTGCGGCATTTCATGCGAAGCATCCGCAAAAAAGCCAAAGCTTTTATTGCCTTTCGCATTGTAAGTTAAATGCAGATCTTCAACGAGTTCCAATGCATTTTCAGTTAATGTTGATTCCTGATCACGCAGATTTAAAGCAACATCACCTTGATCATTAAGACCGATTAAATGCAAAACTAAATGTTTAACTGATAGGCTCATAGTCGTTTTGTTAGTTTTTGTGTCTTGGGTGCGCTATTATACGCATCTTTTCTTTTGGAATCAGATTAACAACATGGCTATCATTTCAAAATATCCATCTGAACAAGTTGAGCAAATACTTCAAGAAGTATTAACTATATTGGATAACCATAAGGCTCCAACTGATCTATCTTTAATGGTAATGGGGAACGCGGTCACCACATTATTAAATACCCGAGTCTCCTCCGCTCAGCGAAAAGCCCTTGCTCAGAGTTTTGGAAAAGCATTGATTAGTTCTATCGAAGAAGAATCGAAACAATCATAGTTTCAAAGGGATAACCAGCAATATGGTTCAAGGTTCGCTTACTTATCGAGATAAAGTCTCCCAATTGATCAGCTGGGGACATTGGTTTTGTTTGGGTAATATAGCAATCACCTTATTGGTTGCTATTCGTTATCTGACCATCGCACACTGGCCTGATACCACTTTAGGTCAGGGATATATGCTCATCAGCTGGCTTGGGCAATTCTCTTTTTTGCCTTTTATTGTCTTTTTACTGACACTATTTCCACTGAGCTTTTTGTTGCCTAGCAATCGGACGATGTGCTTTATCGGAGCCATTATTGCAACAACGGGCATCAGTGCTCTAGCCATCGATACACAAGTCTTTGCCCGATTTTACGTCCACCTTACTCCGATGCTCTGGCAACTACTTATCGATAAAGAAAATAATCGTCAGGGAACCGATGTGAACTTAATGTTCATTTTAGTTCCACTATTCTTCTTCATGGAATTATTGCTAGCTCGGATTTGTTGGCTTCGTTTTCGGCGACTAGAGCGCAAACATATTGGCAAACCCATTGCTATTGTGTTTTTCATCTGTTTTTTTTTGACGCACGTCGTGCATGTCTGGGCTGATGCAACCATCTATCGCCCGATTACGGCACAGAAAATAAATTACCCGCTATTCTATCCAATGACGGCCAGAAATTTGCTCAATTCATATGGACTTATCGATGTTGAACGGATTCGGGAACAATCGCGGCAGGATGGCGTACATAATGGCAATCCTCTGAATTACCCAGAACAGACATTACATTATCAGAATCAAAGCGCAAACCATCTTAATTTATTAATTATTATGGTCGAGGGACTACGGGCGGATTCACTCGATCCTCAGTTAATGCCTGAGACATATCAGTTCAGTCACCAGACCTTACGCTACCAACAACACTTTAGTGGCAGCAATCAGCATACCTTGGGCGTATATAGTCTGTTTTATGGATTACCAACCTCCTACTGGAAAAGTATTCATGAAGCAGAAATTTCACCGGTATTGATGGACGGACTGCGCCAACGCGGTTATGAAATGGGCATTTTTAGTAGCAATCCATTTGATAATTCCGATCTGAGGACAACCGTCTGGAATCATGTTCCGGAGCAAAACTTACATGGACCGCAAACCCAAGAACCGAATCAGGTTGATGCCGATATCACCAACCAATGGCTAACGTGGCAAGCACAAACCGCTACGAATACGCCTTGGTTTAGTTATCTAGACCTAAATTCTGTGGTGAATTTAAGCAGCACCAATGCCCCACTTCCCCATAAGATCAGCAATATTACGCAGTGGGTTTCGCTGTATCGAAATGCCGTGAAACAAACGGATGTACAGATTGGCCGTATTCTTAAACAACTGGAAGATTCTGGAGCACTGGCCCATACCGTTGTAATGATTACCTCAGATCATGGACAAGAATTTGCCGATCAACAGAGCAACCGTTTGGGTTACGGTAACAATTTTTCAAGGTTTCAGACCGAAGTTCCATTGCTCATATACTGGCCGGATAAAGCGCCGGAAACCATCCATGTGGATACCAGCCATCTCGATGTAGCGGCTACACTCAGCAAGCATTTATTGGGGATACAAAATCGACTCAGTGATTACACTATTGGTAATGATTTGTTCGCACCCATTACTCACCGTTGGATCATTATCGGGGATGAAGATGAACAAGCCATCTATCAACCGGATCAAATCACGGTACTCACGAGTAACGGCAACTATGAAACTCGGGATCGAAATTATCGCCGCAAACATCTGCGCGCAGATATGCCGGTTATTTTGCAGGTACTCAATGAGTTACGACGTTTTTATCAGGATAATTCCTAAATAAAACGAGGCTGGCTAAAAGCTGAGCAAACAATCCGAGAATTAAAGATTAGAGGTTGCACCCTTAGTAAAAAGCAGTAATATAACGGCTGCGTTCGGAACGTAGCGCAGCCTGGTAGCGCACCGTCATGGGGTGTCGGGGGTCGGAGGTTCAAATCCTCTCGTTCCGACCATTTTTTCAAAAGAGAGCTTTAAGCTCTCTTTTTTGTTTTTATCCGTTGCAAAACAATAGTCCTTGTGCGACTAGCACTTTATCTCTATCCAACATAATCGGTCTATAGTTCACTATTGCCCCTGCAGTGCCCAAATAATAAAAACTGCAGCTTGCTCACATCGAATTCGATATGATAGACAAACCGTTATGGATCACAACAAGCAGGTACATGAATATCATCCCACTGACTTCGGATTATTTAAGTGATTTAGCGCGACTCAATCATCAGTTACTTGAAGATGAAGGAAATACCAAATCGCTCTCTACCGAATATCTTTATCAACGCATGAAAAACTGGTTAGAAAACAAGCAATTCTTTGGCTTTGGTGGCCTGAATGATGATGGACAACTTGTGGCCTACTTACTCGCTTGTTATGAGAGTGAATCCATTGTTTACGTTCGTCAGCTCATTACAGAGCGCAATTATCGGCGCCAAGGTTATGCCTCGACTCTACTGAAACATCTGGAAAAATATTTAGGTGCAGATCAGCAGATAAAACTCGACGTTCTAATGCACAATAAGAATGCTATCTATTTTTATGCCAGTCAGGGATACAAACCTTTTTATATGGCAATGGTCAAAACTACGTAATCCTTATCGTGGGTCTTCCCCCTGTTAAATACATCGACTGACCGAATTTCTTCAAGTAATAAATAGTTTGTAAACAATGAGATCCCAGATTGCGCAAAAGCTAAAACCCTAAACTATACTCTGATCCAGTATTCTGATAAGGAAGGGATCGGGTATGTTTTTTAAAGCACGAACAGCAGCAAATCATAAAAAAGATCATGTTCCACACCAAGTCACATTATCGCAGACATTTTCAACGAGCGGGCTCACCCGTGAAAAACTTAAACCTTTCGAATTTGCTGATGGTACCGCTTTAATTTTAGCATTCGTATCTCCTCATTGTGATTTTAACAAAGTAAATCAACAGCTCACTCAGGCCATGCCTTTCGCTGAACATATCATTACCATCATGACCGCTGGAGAATTAGGAGGAGGAAGTCAGCAGTTCTATCATGAAACCCCGTCGCAATGGGATAGTATTGTCATCCACGGTTTTAGCAAACGACTATTGCTCTCCGTATCGACCCATGCCATTCCTCTTATAACAGAATCTCATTCACCAACCATTAATCAGCGTATTGATTTTATTAGTCAGGCGCTCAACAAAATAAGTGTCCCTTTTACTGTTGATAGTAACAATACGATCGCATTTACCTATTTTGACGGACTAACCCGCAGTGAGAACTTTTTCACTGAAGCACTCTATAAAACCTCTAAATTTCCCTGTTATTTCATTGGAGGAAGCGCCGGAGGAAAACTTGACTTTCAACAAGCCAATGTGGCTTTAGACGGGCAGATAAAGTCAAAACAAGTCATATTAGCTTTTTGTAAAATCGCTCCGGAATATCGATATGGCATCTTAAAAACACATAATTTTGAACCAACTGGGATTGCAATGGATGTCGCAGAATTTGATCCCTTTGAACGGATCCTGCATTCCGTTTTAAACCAAAACAAAGAATTGATTACACCCGTAGAATTTCTAGCTCACCATTTTAAATGCCCGACTGAAAGCATTGGTGAAGCTTTGAAAGGCTATTCATTCGGAGTACAGATCGGTGAATCAATTTATATCCGTTCAGTTGCCGCAATTAACAACGATGGTTCAATTCAATTCTTTGGCGATATGGGATTTGGTGAAAAATTACAGTTAGTCAAAGCTAAAAGTCTGAGTGATACCACTTCTCGAGATTATCAAAAATTTATTCAAGGAAAACCAAAGCCCCCGATTGCGCTGATTGCCAATGATTGTATTTTGCGCCGTCTCAACAACCAGAATCAACTCAATCAAATCAATTCGTTTAACCAGTGTTGCAGCTCCGGTTTTTCTTCATTTGGTGAATTTCTAGGCGTTCATCAGAACGAAACGCTAACAGCTCTCGCATTTTTTAATGTGCATGCCGGCGAGAGGTTTTATGACGATTATGCAAGTAACTATCCAACCCATTTTGCAACATTTAAGTATTATCATTTACAAACCAAGCTCATTAGCATGAGCCAAATTAACACCCTACAGAATGATCTCATTCAGCGATTAATCGATTATCAACCCAAACTACGAGCATCCACCGAACAATTACGCGCAGTAGCTGAGAATACTCATCATTCGGCTGAGCGACAGGAAAGCCTGAAAAACGATCTAATCCAATTCATCACAGTCATCAATAATCAAACAGAGCAACGTCAGGCACTATCAAGTGGGATGGAACAACTCAAACAGAGTTCTCAAAAAATTGTAGATATTATTCAGGCCATTGGAGGCATCGCAGAGCAAACTAATTTACTTGCCTTAAATGCGGCGATTGAAGCTGCTCGAGCTGGGGAAGCTGGCCGGGGATTTGCCGTGGTAGCTGATGAAGTCCGAGCGCTTTCGCAACGAACACAAGTTAGTCTGAAAGAAACTGGACAAACAATCGATCTGGTTTCTCAATCTATTGATGATATCAGTGGCTCCGCCGAAGGTATCAATCAAATGTTAGAATCGATGACTCATTCCTCTTCACAAATTAGTTCTGAACTAACCGACCTCTCTTCTGAGACCACCCAGATGGCACAACTCGCCCGAACCAGTATCGAAGATGCAGATTCGGTTTATCAAGAAATGGATGAAGTTGAAAATGAGGTACACCTGATCCAACAATTGAAAGCATTGCTATATAAGCATGCCTAGTTGACTGAGGGGAACTTATACGGTTTAAATATGCTCTATACAGTCTGCTTAATCGAGCAAACCAAGCCTTTAAGTTCAGACATCATTATATGAAACATTCAGTGATGCACTGCAGTCATGCGACGTCAACACTGTGATGTTATAAAAACCGATAATTTGTAAATTTTGTTTACAAATTATCGGTTTTTCTCCATTCTACAGTTAAGATCATTTATAGCATCAGGTGTGCAACATGGTCCTCAACAGTGATACAATACCATCAGATTGATCAATAGCTTTGAGCTCAAGAGCTTTCCTGATGGAACATTATTATGCTGGTAATAAACTGTCCTACAGGTATTTGGGCTATTTGACGACAATTGACACACCATAATTTAATATGATTTTTATGAACTTGTTCTTCATTAACATCATGTACTGCAGCCACGATATATAGATTATTATATATCGACGCGGGTGAGTGACATGTGTATCTTGATTGAATAAATATTTAATTATAATGACAGATGATTGAATCAAATAAAGCTCGTTTAGAAGCGATCCAAAATAGCCATGTCACTGAGCAGATGCTGGAAAATCATAAAAAAATTGACCAGCTTGAGATCGATCATGAAAAAGTTTGGGTCAAACGCTCAGAATCCACTCATTCGAATCTTTTTCACCGTTTAGTCTACCGAATGACTAAACTCAAAATTCTGATGCCAGTGGAAAATAAAACTCCCTCTGAAAGTTTGCATTTTGAAGCCAATAAACTCCGTTTTTTGGCGCAGCAAGGGATCCCTGTTCCAGAAGTCATTGGTTACGATACTCACTTTCTCTATTTGAGTGATAGTGGTACGGATTTGCGCGACTATCTGAAACAAACCGTACTCACCCAGGGCGAAAAAGAAATCATCATCACGAAAGCGCTCAAAGTGTTATGTGCTATCCATAATAACGGCTGCTATCATGCCGGAGCTCAAATCAAAAATTATACGATCCAAGACGATCAGGTTTCGGCGATCGATTTTGAAGACAGCTTTTCAGATAAATATCGCTTAGAAGATATTCAGTTTCGCGATTTCTTTCTCTTTCTGTTTTCGTTGGCTTCATTCAATAACAACATTATTTACCAAGAAGTTATCGAATTATATCGTTCTCTGACAGGTAACTCAGATACTAGAGACCGATTAAAAAATATGGCCCGGAAAACCACCCCGTTACTAAAAAGTATCGATTTTATCTCCGCTCGTAGTTACTTAGGCCATGATGTTATGAGTGTTTGCGCTTTATTGTCTTTTATCTTATCAATGTGATGGCTGACAATTCAGTCATAGATTAACTCACAGATTTAACACTCCGTTTTAATTTCCTCATGGAACGAGGATCAACCTTCCCCCACTTAGATGTTTAACCATTAAACCACGAATCTATATCGCTTTGGCAATTACCTAATCGATAGGCACTATCTTGACTTATCTAGGGTTTGTTGAACTTATATGATTATTTTTACAGCAATCTGAACGGTGTGGTGCCCTGTTCGCTTAATAACCCAAACATAAAAAATGCCGCTGACTTCATCGTAAGCGGCATCGTATCTAAACGGATATTTATGATAATTTCAGATTAAACATTGAGTAAACGATTCACTCGCTGAACAAAATCTGCCGGATTAGCCAGACTTCCTCGTTCAGCTAATTCAGCTTGTTGTAGTAACAACTGAGTCCACTCTTTAAACTGTTGCTCATCCTGTTCATCGGCAACGCGTTTCACCAATGGATGATCAGGATTCAACTCAAAGATATACTTCTGCTCAGGAACACTCTGTCCGGCAGCTTGCATCAGTTTCAACATCTGAGTACTCATATCGTGCTCACCGACCACAATACAAGATGGTGTATCAGTCAAACGATAAGTGAGACGAACATCTTTGACCTGTTCACCCAAGGTATCTTTAACCCGCTGAATAAATGAACTATATTCAGATTCATCTTGTTCTTTACGTTTTTTCAGTTCTTCATCATCTTCTAGCTCGCCTAAATCCAGATCACCTTTGGTGACAGAAACGAAGGCTTTTTCTTCAAACTCAGTCAGATGACTCATCAACCATTCGTCAATGCGTTCATGCATCAACAATACTTCAATACCTTTTTTACGGAAAATTTCTAGGTGAGGACTATGCGCCGCCGCTTCATAACTATCGGCGGTAATATAGTAGATCTTATCCTGTCCTTCTTTCATCCGGCTAATATAGTCGTCTAACGACACCGTTTCAGCTGAGCTCTCTTCATGAGTCGAGCTAAAGCGTAATAACTTCGCAATCCGTTCTTTATTGGCAAAGTCTTCAGCCGGACCTTCTTTGAGAACATTTCCGAATTCTTTCCAGAAATTCTGATAGTCGTCCCCTTCTTTCTTCGCTAATTTTTCCAGCATGCTAAGTACTCGTTTAGTACATGCCTGACGAAGATTGGCGGTAATTTTGGTATCTTGAAGAATTTCACGTGAGACGTTCAAAGGCAGATCATTCGAATCCAAAACACCTTTCACAAAACGCAGGTAATTCGGCATGAACTGTTCAGCATCATCCATAATAAAGACACGCTGCACATATAATTTCAATCCATGCTGATGTTCTCGGTTCCAAAGATCCCAGGGCGCTTTCGATGGAATATATAATAAGCTAGTATATTGCTGTTTCCCTTCAACTTTGTTGTGACTCCAAGTCATTGGATCCGCAAAATCATGTGAAATGTGCTTATAAAATTCTTTATACTCATCATCGGAAACCTCACCTTTAGCTCGGGTCCACAACGCCTGAGCTCGGTTGATTGATTCCCACTGTGCCGGTTCCCCTGGAATTTTTTCACCATCAGAGCCGTCCGACTCAGGAACCGCTTCTTTCCACATCTCAACCGGAATACTGATATGATCAGAATATTTGGTCACTAATGAACGCAATTTCCAATCGTTCAAAAATTCTTCTTCGTCATCCCGAAGATGTAGAGTAATGCAAGTTCCTCGCTGTTTCTTCTCGATATCAGTGATATCAAATTCACCTTTACCTTCAGAAACCCAGCGAACACCTTGTTCCGCACTGGCACCAGCCGCACGAGTTTCAACAGTCACTTTATCAGCGACAATAAATGCTGAATAAAACCCGACCCCAAACTGACCAATCAACTGAGAATCAGCCGCTTGATCGCCTGTCAAATTTCCAAAAAACTCTTTGGTTCCGGATTTTGCAATAGTACCCAAGTTATCGATGACTTCATCACGGCTCATACCAATACCGTTGTCATCTAATGTAATCGTCTTAGCATCTTTATCAAAACTGATGCGAACATGAAGGGCTGCATCATTTTCATATAATGCATTATTTTCCAATGCCTTAAAACGAAGCTTATCCGCGGCATCAGCAGCATTCGAAACGAGTTCCCGTAAAAAAATCTCTTTATTCGAATACAAAGAATGAATCATCAAATGCAACAGTTGTTCTGTATGCGCATTAAATTTATGACTTTCAGTGTGTTGTTCTGCCATTATCTGCAAATCTCCACAATATCTGGCTTAGATGTAAGGATTGATGGAGTCTATTTGAGGGTTTTTAAGTCTGTTTTCAATAGCAATGCAAAATAAATTTATTGGAATGGCTAATATTTAGCCAGAAACTTACAATATTGACCAGAACTACCCGTTATAACAATCATTTCCATCCAGGTTCACATCCCATGATCGAGTCCAGATCTTTTTAGTTCCGAATCCAAGGCGGTTATTCATCATTTTCATTGATTGAACATAAATTCCCCAGATAGGACTCGGTCTGGCTCTAGCAATTGGAAATTTTTGATAGAAAAGTGCTCTGGCGGCTTTCTCTGACTCCCCAGCCAGTCGTTCACTCTGAGCGACAAACTGTACCCCTTGCAAATGAGACACATTGGATTCTTGATCGCTTACCGTGCCACAAACCTGACTGGTTTCCTGCATAATGCGTCCATGCCGGGTTTTCAGATCAGCTAAAATGATAAAGCGTACGTTTTCCCGATCCCAAACATAAAAACAGTTGGCAGCCCACAATCCATCATGATCCTGCCCTGCAACGGTCAACACATGATAATGTTCTAAATATTCACTGATTTTTACCAGTGATGCGTCATTCTTCTCGACCATACTACTCTATTCCAATCTCATGCGGAGCAGCCATATCCTTGAATGAAGCGACCATGACAGATCAACCGTCAGACACGGCTTCAGATAACCTGATATTGTTCCTACTGATGTGCGCGATAGTATGCCAGAAATTCAGAATTTTTTCTCATCCCATAAATGGACCACTTTGCAACGACGATGCTCTAATAAAATTGCTATAGATGATATAGGCTCATTAAGGCACAGCATGTACTCGCTCGCGATTCAGCGATAAAATAACTCTAAAAGTCTGATGACGTGATGCGGCGGTCGCAAACGCATCACAGTCACAACAAGTCTTTCTCAATCAAGCTAAAAAGCAAACGCTTCTTCATGGTAACAATAAGCTTGATACAACTCAGGATTGATCTCAAAACCGATTCCCGGTGTGTTGGGCACTTGCACCAGACTCTGACGATCCATCGTCACTTCTGGCAGCATAAAATCGTGTTCCCAATAGCGCGCGGATGGAGGAATGTCATTGGCCAGCTTAAAGTTTGGCAACGTACTCACAGCCAAGTTATGCGCTTTACCAATGGCCGTGTCTAACATTCCTCCACACCATACGGGAATGCCAGCGTCTTGGCAGAGATTATGGATCATCAGGGTTTCGGTAATACCCCCCACACGTCCCACTTTGATATTGATGATCTTGCCGCTGCCCAGTTCTATTGCTTTACGTGCATCTTCTGCCGTGTGAATACTCTCATCAAGGCAGATCGGGGTTTCAATCGCCTGTTGTAATTTGCGGTGATCCACAATGTCATCATGTGCTAAAGGTTGTTCAATCATCAAAAGATGGTATGAATCGAGTTTTTTGAAAAATTCAATATCATCCAACGAATAAGCAGAGTTCGCATCAACCATTAAAGTAATGTCACCAAACTCACTACGTAATGCTTGCACGTATCGAATATCGTAGCCCGGTTTGATCTTAATTTTAATGCGCTTGTAGCCGGTCTCAAGATAACCTGCCACCGACTGAACCAAGGCTTCCGGGCTAGGTTGAATACCGATACTCACCCCGGCTTCAACTTTATCTTTCACGCCGCCCAGCTCTTTCCACAAAGGAATACCTTTTAATTTGGTGAATGCATCCCACACGGCACCTTCTACTGCAGCTTTTGCACATTTATTCCGTTTTATGGGTTCGAATATATCCCGAACTTCCGTTGGATAGCGGATCTCCCCGGCTTGTTTGAGCATGGGGATCAAGAAATCCTTCATGATGTGATAGGCACCAATATTGGTTTCTTCATTGTAAAAAGGCAGCGCTAACGCAGAACAATCGCCATAACCAACCACATCACCGACATGAACCTCAACTACCGTAAAATCTTTATAGGTCATGGTCGCAAAGCTAGTCGTAAATGGACTTTTCAGCGTCATCTTCATTTGACGCAATACGATTTTATCAATTTTCATAATTCACCTTCATCCAACAAGTTAGGCTGACTGATCCACGTAGGTCACTTCTTTTTTAAGTTTCTTGGTATGAATCGTCAGACTCATCACCGCCGCAAACAGAGCCGCCCCCATGAGGAATAAAAACGCAGACGAGAAATTAAAGTGATCAATGATGATGCCGATGGTCAAAGGTGCGATAAACCCGGCAGCTTGACCCCCAACGTTAATGACACCAATGGCACTGCCGACTTGATGTCCGGGCATCATTTTGGTCGGTAAAGCGACAGCAACCGCCAGAACAAATGATTTAAAAAAGTAGGCCAATGACTGAGCTATAATCACCTCGGTAATGGTGCTGGCACGGTACATCAGGAAGATGAAGAAAGCGGTTAATAATGCACAGACCATCAACATGTACTTTTCACGGCCATCAAAAAATTTAAGCATCACCCATCCCCCAATCGCAGTGGCGACACCGGCAAAAATATAGGGGAATGGCAACACCATACCGACATGTTTAATATCGAGATGGCGTTCTGTCATCAGATAAACGGGCATCCAAGAATCCAGACCTTTATTGACCAGACTTAATCCAAACCAAGTTGCAGCCAAACCCCATAACACTTTATTCGACAACACGGATTTCACATCATTGAAACCATATTGTTTCCCACTTTGACTGAGCGATTTTTTATTAGGAACGGTCAAACCATAGAGGATCACAAAGATAATCCCTAGCACCCCAATCGACATAAAGGCATGCCGCCACCCCAGATAGATCACTAAAGGCGCGATCAACATAGGTGCCAACATACTGCCGATATAATTCGACGAGATCAAAAACGAGCTTATTTTCGGCTTTTGTTCGATAGGGAAATGCTCTGCAGCGTTTTTAATAGAAGCCGAAGGATAGCCACCTTCACCAATACCGAAGAGAAAACGGATCACTAATAATGAAACAAGCGACCAAGCGATCCCGGTCGTGAACGTAAATACGGACCAACAGCCAATACACACCATGACAATAATTTTGGCGCCGTATCGGTCCGCAAGCCAACCACCAGGAAATTGCATCAACCAAAAGCCCAGATAAAAAGCACTCATGATCAACCCGATTTCAGTGGAGTTGAGTGACAGATCGTTGGCTATATGGGTTGAACTCATTGATAAAACGACACGATCGATAAAGGCAATACACCAACCCAGGTAGAGTAAGCTAAATATCCAATAGCGCTTTTTCTTTGAAGTGATATCCATCATCCATGGAGCTCCAAATGATCAAGGAATAAATGTCGGTAAAAACGACTTATTGAATACTAACGATTGGTTATGCATACTTCTATTTCAAAATAATCACGAAGTCATTGCCAAAAAAGCAAACTTAACGAGGCGACAAATGGATAAGAGCGCATCCATTCCATCTAAATATTTACAAGACACTACCATGCGCTATTTTCTGGAAGTGGTTCGTAGTGGCTCAATCAGCGAGGCGGCTAGCCGTTTGAATGTCGCCGCATCCGCTGTTAGTCGTCAAATATCAGGGCTTGAAGATAAATTAGATACGCCGCTCTTCGAACGTCGTAAATCAGGTATGATCCCCACTGCGGCAGGTGAACTCTTGGCCGCCTATGCTTTTCGCAACCAATTAGAAACCGAGAAAGTCGCCAAAGAAATCCAAGAACTGCAAGGCTTACAACGAGGTGAAATTAAACTAGTGTGTACCGCCGGATTTAGTTTGGACTTCATCCCTCAGGTCATTGCTTCTTTTAGAGAAAAATACCCTCATATCAATTTCAAATTATCGATCGCCGTTGCTGAAGAAGTGGTACGTCGCATTGTAGAGGGAGAATGTGATGTAGGAGTCACCTTTAGTCAAATCCCAATGGAAAATCTGCATGTTGCGTATCGTTGTAGCTCCCCTTTAATGGCAGTGGTTCCTCACCATCATCAATTAGCTCATAAAAAAAGAGTGACACTAAATCAACTCAGCGGCTATCCCATCGCCGTACCAGAACGTCATATTCTCACCCGGCGTCTTTTCGATGCCTGCTGTAGCCGACAAAACCTGATGATCCAACCTGCGCTGGAAACCACATCGATTAGTAGTCTGTTAGCCTTTGTCCGTTATGCCAATGGTGTATGTATCTCGGCGCATTTGGTTGTCAAGCAATATCTAAAAGACCATAACTTAGTGGCTGTTCCGATTGTAGGCGTTGATATCAACGGTTTAGATATTGAAATTAATACGTTATCGGGTCGAACCCTTCCCAAAGCGGTTTCTACATTTGTTGAGCACCTCAAATTCGCAATGCAAGCGGAGTTAAACTAATGCAACGCTATGGGACATAAATGGGTCGGCCCAACCTTTATCCTTATTCACCCAGAGACCGCTACATGCACAATGTGGCTCGATTTACCATTTGTTTAACGTAGAACCGCCCTTCCGGACGGCTTTAGTTGCTAACTCATTCTTTTCGAAGGTTAAACCAGCCAGGCGTGGTTTTTATTGCTTGCCACATGTGGCTGGGAATACTTCGAGCAATCGCATCACCTTCACCTAAATCCGTGAGGAATGCTTCACCCTGAGCCACTTTTTTAACCCAATCCGGATCGATCACTAAACCTTGTCCGACAGCGACTAAATCAATTCCCAATGCCAAAGCTTGCTCGGCCTGTTCCGGAGTACGGATCCCACCGGCAGCAATCACCGGCAACCGGTGGTTAATATAAGTCACCAATAAAGCGGTAATAACAGGGCCTTGGGGAGCAATAGATGGATGAGTTTTTAAGATCCCCCCCGGTTGAGAGATATGTAGATAATCTAAGCCTCCTTCAATCAGGTGATCGATCAGCGGTTTAAAGTCATCTATTTTTAAGCCCCCATCCTGTGATTCTTCAGGAGAGATCCGAAAACCAACGACAAATGGACGATCCGCATATTCAGCAACAATCCGCTGTACTTCTTCGACAACGGCCAATGGAAAGCGCAGGCGATTTTCCAAACTTCCACCCCAACGATCATCACGACGATTAAAATAGGGAGAGAAAAAGTTCTGGAGTAAAAACCCATGCGCACCATGCAACTCTACTCCATCGAACCCCGCTTCAATCGCACGCCGAGTAGCTTGACCAAAATCAACAATCAACTGTTGGATTTCCTGCTCTGTTAAGGCTCGAGGCAATTGCTGAGCACTAAAAGGATCGGAAGAAGATGGCACGGCGCTCGCACTGACCACATCCCCCTGCTCGATCAAATCAGCCACGGCTTTATTCCCCGCGTGAAAAAGCTGTAGAATAGCCGGTGCGCCCCCGCTTTTGGCGGCACTCGCAAGTTTTGTTAAGCCAGGAATAAAGCGATCATCAAAAGCGGCAAATTCATCCGTAAAACCGATTCCGTTAGCGGAAACATGTGAGCAACCGGTGAGGACCAGTCCCACATCCTGACTTCTTCGTTCAAAATAACGGACTTCTTCATCTGATACGGTTAAATCATGATTAGCCGACCATGTGGTCATGGGTGCCATGATAATCGAGTTACGAAGCTTTAATCCTTTGGCGAAAGCTTGAGACTTAAATAAGCGTTTTAAATTCATCACTACCCTCTTTATGTGATTTTCATTGTCCGGGTAATGTACACGAGTTGTCATTTTCTTCGGGAACCTGATACTCTCTAGCCTCTGCCTGTTTCTCTCAAATCATGAATAACCATTGGCTAAACAAATGAGACTTAAACAATGTGTGATACATTAGAACAAATTAAAAAAATAGCTAATAAACATATAGTTATGGGTAAGAATAAGTCAATTTCCGCTGGATTTTCTCTTTATGCTTGTAATACTCCCAGCAATAGTACATGTACAATTACCTCAGTATATGAACCTGTCCTTCGATTGGTGTTACAAGGTAGCAAAGCGCTTTTATTAGGTCAGCAAGAGCTGCTATATACGCCAGGAAGTTATTTTATCAATGTGGTGGAATTACCTATATCAAGCCGTATTGCCTCCGCCAGCCCAGAGCACCCTTACATGGCACTATCTGTTCCTATCAATCCAGAAAAATTGGTACAACTGGCCGCAAAATATCCCCCCATAGCGAGCACAAAAGCACACTCCGGAATACAGGTTTTTCACGCCAATCAAAGTTTTCTGGAGCCGTGGCTTAAACTGGTAAAATTATTAGACACACCGAGTGATCTAGATTTCTTTGCTCCCATGATTGAACAGGAAATCCTCTACCGACTCCTGCAGGATCAACAACTGGGGTTACTCAAACAGCTGTCAACCCGAACCCTTCCATTACAGAAAATCCGGTTGGCCATTCAATGGATCCGTGAGCATTACCGCGACAGTTTTACTATCGCGCAGTTAGCTGAGCAAGTAGCAATGAGTTCTTCAACATTACATCGTCATTTTAAGGAGATCACCAGCCTGAGTCCGCTGCAATACCAAAAAACATTACGCCTACAAGAAGCCCGGCAATTGCTGCTTACCGGATTAGACGTCGCTAAAATTGCCTACCAAGTAGGATATGAAAGTCCATCACAATTTAGCCGCGAATATGCGCGAATGTTTAACCGGGCACCATCTGCAGATGGTCAACGCCTACGTCATCAAGGATTTAGTCCCGAAGGCTTAATTACGGCACCCTGGGATAATTAAGTCATGACTGCCCACAAAATCATCCTTTAACAGTTGATCAATAGCCAAGAAGCGCGGCAATAGCGCTTCATTCATGCCTATTAAAGAAGAAGCTCAATCTGGGAGCATTCAGAATCACGGCCCTGTTCATGCAAAGAGGTCCCAGCCTCTAAAATAATTTCAGATTTCTAGACGTCTAGATTGACAAACGTCTATTGGGTTATACAATGGCCCCAGTTTTTGCAATCACGGTACCGTAAAATTTATGAACCAAGACCAAAAGAATACAGAAATCCAACCTAGAGCAATCGCTTTATTGCCTATTGCTGTTTTTCTTGTGTTATTTATTGGCGTAGGGGCCTATTTACAATCAAAAGGCACCCATTTCGCGTTTTATCAGCTTCCAGCTCCTGTCGCTATTTTACCCGCACTGGCACTCGCTCTGCTGCTCAGTAAAAACAAACTCAACAAAGCCATTGAGCAAATGATCCAGGGGATGGGACACAACAACATTATAACGATGTGTCTCATTTTTCTTTTGGCTGGTGGATTTAGTGTCGTCGCCAAAGCTACAGGAGGCGTCGATTCCGTGGTCGGTATCGGCTTAAGCATTATTCCCAGCTGGTTTTTAGTCCCTGGACTCTTTATCGTTTCAGCCTTTATTGCGACTGCCATGGGAACCTCTATGGGAACCATTGCCGCTGTAGGTCCAATTGCTGTTGGCATAAGTCATGCCGCAGGTGTATCACCCGAACTGATGGCCGGAGCTGTGCTCAGTGGGGCCATGTTTGGGGATAACCTCTCCATCATTTCAGATACCACGATTGCCGCGACCCGCACTCAAAATTGTCAGATGAAGGATAAATTCCGGGAGAATTTTAAAATCGCACTCCCAGCCGCTATTCTGGCACTATTGATCTTCTGGTACTTAAGTGGAAATACTTCCGTCCCCGATCAGAAAGATTTAGCCATTTTACCGGCCATTCCTTACATCATTATTCTGATTCTAGCGATTGTCGGTGTGAATGTGTTCGTGGTATTGGCCTTAGGTATTCTTTTAGCTGGACTCAATGGCATCATTGGGAGTGATTACAGCCTGATGGTCTTTGCAAAAGACATCTATAAAGGTTTCACGGGTATGCAAGAAATCTTTATTCTGTCGTTGTTCATCGGGGGACTCAGCGAACTGATGCGCCATCAAGGTGGATTGGCCTTTTTACAAAAGTGGGTCAGTAAACTGGTGGATCGCTTAGGTCGTGGTCAGGGAAGTGCCCAACTGGGTATTGCTGTTTTAGTCATGCTCACCAATATCTGTACGGCTAATAATACCATTGCCATTCTGGTCGCAGGCGGGGTAGCAAAAGAAGTCGCCGATGAACATCATATTTCTGGACGGCGCAGCGCATCCATTCTAGATATCTTCGCCTGTGTGATCCAAGGGCTCATTCCTTATGGCGCTCAGGTTCTGTTACTTGGTTCGTTATTTAAAATCACACCGCTCAACGTGATCAGTATGGCCGTTTATCCTCTGGTTTTGGCTGTTGTTGCACTCATCACGTTGTTTATCCGTCATCGGGGAACCCAACGTGGGTAATCCTTGCAACCGATGATTGATTCATCGCTATTGATAACAAGGTTTATGCGAATAGAATAAGCCTTGTTCACTTCTTTATTACTAATAATCCCACTCTCCTCATTAATTTCCGGTAAAATCAATAGCATTGAGTCAGGCGTTTTATCACCCTCTTACCGGGAAAAACAAATGGAACAGGAAATTATTTTATTTGATATAAGGGTCTGTTAATCTTTCATGGTTAAATTTTGTTCAAGTTAAATCCATTTTGAACAAGGCGCGGTCTGTGACGCTTAATGAGTTAAGCGAACAGAGCGCAACACCGTTCAGGATGGATTTAAATGAACCCGAAGGGCAGCGTCTGAGTCTGATTTATGCGGCGTTAGACGTCGTTTGTGGAGAATAACTACACGGCACAACGTCTGCCTTGCCTAAATTCAGACTCGGATGGCTGCAAAACTAATCACGAAAGGTCAACAGACCCTCACGAAACAGTACTGGATTTATCTACGCTCAAACCTAAATTCATTGATGCATTTCATCATGAGAGCGCATTACCCTTATGGTTTTCACTGCTTTTACACACGTCAACCGTCTGTATAGCAACCCAGATTAAAACTAATTTTGCCAAACTTTCAGCCGTCTGCTTAGATTCCATCGCGGCGCGATTGGGTATAGCTTTAACATCACAAACTCGCTCTAGCCTATTGTCTGCATTTGCACAGCTGCAACCCCATACTGATATCAAACCGGCTCTAGCGAAATTAAGATCGCATGGATTAAAAACCGTGGCTTTTTCCAACTCATCTCAGGAACTGATTTCAACCCAAATTAAAAACAGCGGACTCACGGATTATTTCGATGAGATTATTTCTGTAGAAGCAACTGGTAGCTTTAAACCCGACCCCAATGTCTATCGATTTGCCGCTCAAAGATTAGAGGCTCCGGTCCATCAGTTACGTCTGGTTGCCACTCATGACTGGGATACCCATGGCGCACTGTCTGCCGGACTCCATGCGGCTTATATTAACCGAAACGGAACACCTTATAATCCATTCTACAAACAACCCGATATATCAAGCACCGATATGAATGAGATTGTCAGTCAAATTTTAAATTTGCCCCATCACCATCGCTAAATAGCGGCTCCGATAAGTCGCTCCTCCGTTCAGGGATGACGCGCTGGAGCGCGATAAGAGCAGATGTTCAAACTAATAAACCCTATTAGATAGCTTCCATCACAAAGCTTTGATAGTTTAACTAGACACAAATGGAGAGCTTATATGGAACTAGATATTTATATTGTCGATGCTTTTACACAGCAACAATTTAAAGGTAATCCAGCTGCAGTAGTACTGGTTCAAGACTGGCCACAATCAGCAGTCATGCAAAATATTGCCGCAGAAAATAACCTTTCTGAAACGGCTTTTGTTAAACCACTCTCTTCTCATCAATTTCAAATACGCTGGTTTTCGCCACTAACAGAAATCGACTTTTGCGGGCATGCCACACTAGCCTCTTCATTTGTCATTTTTAATCAGCTGGGCCATCAGGGGGAAATTGAGTTTTTAACCTCACAGGTCGGGGCATTACAGGTGAATCAACTTGATGATGGCCGAATTGAAATGAGTTTTCCAAATCAGATCCCAACGCCTGTAGAGCAAATTCCTCAAGCCCTAACACAAGGTCTTTCCTCTCAACCGATTCAAGTATTAAAAAATCGGCAGGCTTACTTTGCCGTGCTGTCCTCAGAAGAGGACGTTAAAAACCTGGTGTATAAGCCCGAAATTATCAAACAACTTGCCCCACTGGATGTCGTCGTCACCGCTAAAGCCAAGGATTACGACTTTATCTCCCGTTATTTCTGGCCCGCCAATGGTGGAGATGAAGACCCGGTCACAGGCTCTATCCATGCGGGATTAGCTCCTTATTGGGCTGAGCAGTTAAATCAAAGCGATTTAGTCGCTTATCAGGCTTCTTTACGGGGTGGAATTTTATATTGCCATGTCGCTCAGGAACGAATTTCCGTGTCCGGATTCGGCGTTTTATATATGCAAGGAAAAATCTTTTTATAACCGACATTTTTATAAAATACCCCCTGAAGTTTAGAAAATTAAATGGGGATCAACATGGATAAGAAAAAACATCATGGCCATCCGAACAATTCAAATGACCGATTGGAATGAAATACTCAGGATCCAAAATGACATGTATTCTGACGTGGCTCCTGAAACACTATCAGTTTTGCAGAGTAAATGGGAATCTGCGCCAAACTGCTGTTTTGTCTACGAACAAAATCAGCAAGTTAGCGCTTATTTAATCTCTCATTTATGGCGGTATGAACATCCGCCCAAATTGCACACCGCGTTACCAGAGCAATGTGAGGGGCCGATATTGTTCTTGCATGATTTAGCGGTTTCTCGACGTGTTTCAGGGCAGAAAATTGGTTCTCAACTGGCTCAGCACTGCATCCAAGCGGCTATCAATCAGAACTGCCATGAAATCCGACTCGTCTCGGTTCAGGATTCATTTCAATTTTGGGAGAAAATGAACTTCTCCCATGCTCCTCATACGCCAGTCAGTGCAGATTACGGAGAAAATGCCAAAATGATGTACCGAAAATTGGAGCATTCACAGGGCTAGTAGGCATAAAAAGAGCCTCAAACATCACAGGCTCTTTACCTTTTCGCACACCAAGAGCAACGATCCACTAATGTTCCGTTTGCTTCAGTGCATTTTTAGCCGCATGTTCCGCCAGCGCTAACTCAATCAACTCACTGACTAAAGCTTTGGGTGACATCCCACTAGCCTGCCATAATTTAGGATACATACTAATCGCCGTAAATCCAGGCAATGTATTGATTTCATTAACAATAACATGTTCATCATCAGTTAAGAACATATCGACTCGCGCCATTCCCCGTGCTTCTAAACAACGATAAGTCGCTAATGCAACCTGTTGAACTTTGTTTAAAACAGTTGCGGAGACATCTGCCGGGATCTGCAATTTAGCCCCATCTTCATCGATATATTTCCGATCATAACTGTAAAACTGATCGTCTGTAATAATCTCACCGATAACCTCCGAAACCTGAGGCTCATCATTGCCTAACACGGCACATTCAATTTCACGCCCCGTAACAGCGGCTTCGATCATGACTTTCGTATCATATTCAAAAGCTTTATTTAAACAACTCAGCAATGCTTCGGGAGAACTCACTTTAGAAACACCAACCGATGATCCCATATTGGCAGGTTTTACATACACTGGGAATCCAAGCTGTTGTGTCACTCGGTTAGGCAATTCAGCATTCAACTGAGAGTGACGCAGCGCGATAAAATCAGCGACTTCAAGGCCCGCATCTCGCAGTAATCGTTTGGCAATATCTTTATCCATCCCCACGGCCGAACCTAAGATATCACTTCCGACACAAGCAACATTAGCCAGCCGAGCTAGCCCTTGAACAGAGCCATCTTCACCATAAGGACCATGTAATATGGGAAAGATCACATCCACCGCCAGACGCTCATTCGAGCCTATCACCATTAGCTGTCCCTGCTGTTCACTGACCACGAAGCTCACCTGCTGAGTCTGTGCATCAAAACTTAAAGCCGCCGGGTGTGGTGAATTCAACAATGGCTTATCAGGATTATTTAAATACCAGTTTCCCTGATGATCAATGCCAATCAGAACAGCTTCATATTTTTCAGGATCAATCGCGGCAATAACATTAACAGCAGACTGGAGCGATACTTCATGTTCCGCGGAACGCCCACCAAAGAGCACCGCCACACGCGTTTTTTTGAGCATAATTTGTCCGATATCACTTAACACTATACAACGGGCCATATCTGGCCACCTGCATCATTGTTTATACATCAACTTAGCATGCAATCCAAACGATGTGCATGCTTTTACTTCGATGACATGTTGATATATGTCTTATTCTGAAACGAACGAGATGAACGCTGCCCGGTGTTCCACCGGACAGTGACTCGTTATAGAGACAGCGTCATAACCCGATTATTAAAGTTTATAACGCTCAAGAATCAGCGTAAATCGCTTGCCAATTTTGCGATATGTTCCGGACCAATCCCACAACACCCACCGATGATCGATGCCCCGGCGGTACGCCATTGCTGCGCGAATTTAAGATACATTGCCGGCGTCAGATCTTGGCGAATATCATCCAATCCTTCGTTAGCTGTTGCTTCAGAAGTCTGAGCGACCGCAAAGGCATTACCATAACCGCCAATGCGAATCTGATCCGTCAATTCCAATTCATCCAATGTCGCTTTCGCTTGTGTAATCGCTGCTAAGATGACCTCAGGTTGACAGCAGTTAAATAAAATAGCAGCAACCTTTTGCTTAGCCATCGCGATCACGGCGTCCCGAACCGACTCTCCGGAGCGTAACTGAGCCATTCGTTCTGGGTGTTCATCATCTAATGTAAATGAAGCCCAGCGGGGTTTACCATCATCAGGCAGCAGTTCTAATACTGCCTCAGTTTCCGCAATCAGACTCTGAGTCTCAAGCTGCCATAGGTCAACATAAGGGGATAAATGTTCAATGAGGGGCGTTGCAATCGCTTTGACATGTTCTCGATCAAATAAATCAGGACGATAAGAACCAAATAAAGGAGGTAATGAACCGGAGACTAATGCTGAACTACCTTTGGCGGCAGCCCGAGCCACTCTTCCGGAGCGTTCAATAAGTTCCGGGCCTTGTTCATAGAAACGCTGTTCACCAATATGAAAAGGAACCAAAGCATAACTGTTAGTGGCGATCACTTGGGCACCCGCAGCAATGAAATCTTCATGCACCGCCTGCACCTGTTCCGGTGCTTCAATCATCGCTAGAGCAGACCATTCAGGCTGCTGAAACGGAGCACCTCGCCGAGCCAGTTCTCGTCCTAATCCACCATCTAAAATAATCAACGGTTTTGTCATTGCTATTGAGGCAAAAAAGCCACCCTCGTATTAGTTTACAGAGGATGGCAAAATAAGTGATTCTCTGCCAGGATGCAATCACTTATCACTAGGAACAGAGAGGAACCTAATATATTGATTCAAAATGAAACAATTAGGCCATCACTACGACTAGCCATTACGATATAAGTAGCTATATCCATTAATGGCTGGAACACCCCCTAAGTGTACGTACAATACTTTGGATCCTTTAGGGAAATAACCTTTTTTGGTCAGATCAATCAACCCTTGCATAGATTTTCCTTCATATACAGGATCGGTCATCATACCTTCAAGGCGAGCCACCATTCGAATCGCATCATTGGTTTCGTCAGATGGAACCCCATAAGCGGGATAAGCATAATCATCAACAATTACAACATCTTCTTTGGTAATCGGCTGTCCCAGTTCAACTAAATCGGCAGTATGCTGAGCGATACGCAGCACTTGGGCATGGTTCTGTTCAGGCGTTGCAGAAGCATCAATGCCAATTACATGACGCGCACGACCATCCGCAGCAAACCCAACCACCATCCCAGCCATTGTTGAACCAGTGACGGTACAAACGACGATATAATCAAATTTAAAGCCTAAATCAGCTTCCTGTTGTCTGACTTCTTCCGCAAAATTAACATACCCTAAACCACCGAGAGGATGCTCTGATGCCCCAGCAGGAATTGGATATGGAGTGCCACCTTTAGCTTTCACATCTTCCAATGCATTTTCCCAGCTTTCACGGATCCCGATGTCAAAACCTTCATCAATCAGTTCGACCTGAGCACCCAACACCCGACTCATCAAGATATTCCCAACCCGATCATAAACGGCATCATTAAAGGGAACCCAACTTTCCTGAACCAGACGGCACTTCATGCCAATTTTAGCGGCTACCGCTGCAACCTGGCGGGTATGGTTGGACTGCACGCCGCCAATGGTCACCAGTGTATCGGCTCCTGCTTTAATGGCATCTGGAACAATATATTCGAGCTTACGGACTTTGTTTCCACCAAAAGCTAAACCACTATTACAATCTTCACGCTTCGCATAGATTTCAACATCCCCCCCTAACGCTTCCGAAAGACGGCTTAATTTTTCAATTGGTGTTGGTCCAAACGTCAGCGGATAACGCTCAAAATTCTCTAACATATCCATTCCCTTTTTGGTAACAAATTTAACGTTATTCAGATTATCGTCATTCGAATGAAATGTGCTTTCTATTTTTAAGAATTTTTAAATTAAAAATTTCTTTTTTATATTTTATTTATTATAAATAGCATCATTAAATGTTAAAAAATGAAAGGATTTATCAATGTATGATTTAGACAAGATTGATCAACAAATATTACGTCTTCTACAAGCCGACGGACGCTTAACCAATGCCGAGCTAGCGCAACGTGTGCATATTAGTCCAGCGACTTGCTATCGTCGGGTGAGTCGCCTTTTTGAACATCAAATCATCCAAGCCGTCCATGCTCAGATAGAACCGAAAGCCGTTGAATTAGGGGCGTTAGTCATTGTAGGGGTCATGCTGGATCGCTCAACACCTGAAAGTTTTGCAGATTTTGAGAAAGCCATTACCCAGCTGAGCGTCGTTTTGGATTGCCAACTCGTCGCGGGGGAATTTGATTATTTATTGCGGGTACGCGTCAAAGATATTGAAGATTTCAACAAATTACACGCCAAAGAACTCATTGCATTACCCGCAGTTCGACAAATTCGAACTTTTTTTGTTATGAAAGAAGTCATCCGCAATGCACCACTTCAGTTTTAATCACTGGATTTTATCCCATTCATCATCTTTTAATCGCAATGTGTTCGGTGGCACTTTATGAGCTAAACGAATAAAACCTCATAACAATATGCTGAATAGTTATGCACTGCTAAAACGTCTACTTTATTTTGGTACTAAAGATGCATTGAAAATAATATTTAAACTGTCAGTACTATTTATTTTTCAAATAATTGATTTATATATGAAAATAAAAAATTACTGACACTGATTTTTAAATTTTCGATTCTGAAATTTGATCAATACACAGCATATTAACCTATATTTCTAGATAAATTTTTCATATCTACTTCTAAATTCATTTTTTTGTAAAATATTTCCGCTATTTTAAGTAGATTTTTCTCTTATATATCAGTTAGTATACATTCTGGCATGAAATCTGACGAAGTCTAAACTCAAGCCTTTCGCAGAGATAGCTAAAGATGCAACATGACAGGTCTGTTGATCTTTGTTGATTGTTTCTACAGTAAACCGACCTTAATTTAGATAAAGCAGGCTATATTCAGACAGTTTCAATAAATATGTCCTAATGCTGAAAAATCATGCATTAATGCTTCTTTGTAGGATCCCGGTGAGCGCATTCAACCCGCAAAGATCAGCAGACCCAAAAACAAGCCTTGTTTTTGTATGCTGCGCTTTAGGTTCTCTATTTTAACAATGGTCAACTAATTCAGGTTTGTATAGTAGGTCTATGTCGAATAGCCGTCGTTAAGGATTAATAACGACGAATCATATAAAGGAATATAATTTAATGAAAAAAACCCTTCTTTGTTTAGCTCTTTTATCTGCATCATCAAGCGCTTTCTCAGCAGATTTTATCCAATGGACGGATACAAGTCTTACTGCTTTGTATGGGCATAACTATAAACTGGCTTCTTCTGACGAACAAACAACCATCACGTTCGAATCTGCAGGTGGTTGGAAATATGGAGACTGGTTCTGGTTTGAAGATTTTATTCGCAACGATGGTGCATCTGTAGATTCAAAAACAAACTATGGTGAGTTTTCTCCCCGTTTAAGTGCCGGGAAAATTTTTGGAACAAACTTAAGTGTCGGCCCAATTACAGATCTGTCAGCGGCTTTTACCTATGAACATGGTGAAGGAGACGTTGAGAGCTACCTATATGGTCTTGGCATTGATCTTAAAGTTCCATATTTCACTTATTTTCAATTAAACACTTATCGTCGGGATGCAAAAAACAATAATTCAAGTGGTTGGCAGTTAACTCCGACATGGCGTATGGACATCCCTGTAGGAAGTAGCAACATCGTAATCGATGGTTATCTGGACTGGGTTTTTGCATCTGATCATGATCGTGGATACGAAACAAACTTCCACTTTAACCCTCAGATAAAATATGACTTGGGTCAGCTGATCGCTGGAGAAAAATTCAAGAACCATCTCATGGTCGGTATCGAATACGATTACTGGGCTAACAAGTATGGTGTCGACAGCGTCGATCAGGATACCTACTCTGTTATCGTAAAATACCATTTTTAATCTAGAAAATTACAATAGTAAATATGGCAGCAACGGCTGCCATATTCATCCATATAAACCGCTTATGCTTGAGCGTCTTGTCTGATACCTATCGAATCTTTTTCAAAATTCGAATGACAATTTAAGCCACAGCAGTCTCATAAATTGAGTTCAGCCACATGCAGCGGGCTAACCACTTGGATGCCATGCTTTTCAAGTAATGCGCATGTCACACCCTGCCCGGCCGTTTTAATACCTTCAAATTTTCCATTATAAATTGTTGAACTGCCACATGAAGGACTCGACTCGGCTAAAACAGCGCAGGTGATTTGCTGCTTCTGGCATATTTGTAACGCAAGTTCAGCCCCTTTAAGAAAGGTGGCCGTCAAATCAGAGCCATCTTCTCCCAGCACTCTAGCCTCGCCAGCCACAACGGCCCAACCAGAGCCACCACTGATCTCAGCCGGAATTCGTGGTGATGGTAATCCCGCTGCCATTTCTGGACAAAAAGGGACGATCTCATGTGTATCGATAAACTCCTGAAATTCACTCGTGTCCACCTTAAGATGCCCCCCGTTATAGCGAACATGTTCTCCCAGTAGACAAGCACTCATCAGCACTTTTGACATTTATTCATCCTTATCAGTCCGATCAAGATATAGACACTCAAAATTTCAGCTTTAAATTTCCATTTCAACACACAAGGCGACTCATTTAAATGACAGACATACCTTCGCATTCTTGAAAAAGTCTCATCTAAGGGCCCAACGTCAAGATAAAAATAATAGCCGAACAGCTCAGCGAGTATTAATACTCAAAAATACGATTACGATTTACCAATAATTTCATGTCCATAGGAATTATCAATCGAACATCGCCAGACACCATCCGTATTTTTGGTAAAAACATAAGTGGCTTTTCGAATAACTTCAGGACAGTTAGGCGCTGATATAACTGTATTGGCTAAAACTAAAGCGGTATCACCGGCCTCCAAGACTTCCATACCCTGCTGATGCACCTTCAATCCATTTTGAAAATAAACCGCAATCGCTTCAAATGCAGCACGGATCGCATCTTTCCCCACAGCATGACGACCAGGCTCAATCACCAGTATCGAATCTTCTGTATAAATCCCCATTAACGTTTCGAAATCTTCAGCGACAATCGCCTTATCGGCCTTTGCAATCTGCTCAATAACTGGATGTGGCATCTTTTCCCTCATGAATTATTACGTTAAGTTTAGCTTTTATAAATAAGTATTTAGCTACTTCGACTATTGCCGCCTAATTTTTACCCATAGATAAATGAATTTAATCTTTGATATTACAAATAGTTAAGGCTTCTGGTTTAAAACTCATAATGTCTTCACATTCGTGATTTGTACACGTAATTATTTTTTGAATATCATCCTCAGAATAATGTCTTCGCAAATTTTTTATAATCATGAGTGACGTTTCATAATATCTACATTTTTTATTTTCTGCGCCAAGATATGCGTCTAATTTTTGTTGTGTAATAAATTCTTTTTCTTTCGCACGTTTTTCTTCATATTTCATCTGAGCTAGCTGTAACTCATAGTCTTGAATTTTATTATCCTGTCGCTTTTGAATATTGGCAATGATCTCATTGTTATCCGTGACTCTTGAGAGCTTAAGTTGTTCTGATACATATTTTGCTGGGAAATATTTTTTCTGTATATTTTTTAACGGACTAATTTCTGTCTGCCAAAAACCATCTGCATTCCAAAGAAGGATACAAATAATAATGATCAAACCACATGATTTTCCAAAAATTTGAAAAAATTTACTTTTATTTTCTATTACCCTTTGCTTGGATGGTTCACTTTGTTCATGATTATCCATTTATTTTATATTCCATTATCACTATTGATTAATTATCATACCCCATGCAATGTGGCTTCAAAACTAAATTTTACCTAAAGTATTCCGAATGAACATTTTTTACTCAAAAAGAATATTTTAGTATATTCATACTGATAATCCATTAGAATTTTTAAAACCAACATCCATTATCTTTGGACTTTTTATTAAAATACCTAGAAACGATTTAAAATTTTTCGCAGTAAATCACTCCCTAAATTCTATATTTTAATGACTACATGTCTATTTTATATTGATATAAAATGCCTTATGTAAGATCCAGTTACAAAATAACGATTATAGAACTGATATAATAATATATCGAGCATAAAATACATCATAAAAAAGGACCATTGTTACGAAATAATAGTTATATTGAAATTTTCATCCGATGTTGGTTCCACAAAATACTTTGTCATCTGCTCAAACATTTCGGCAGTATCGGTGCTCATTCGTTCTGGTTGCTCTACTTGCCTTTGCGCTATTTGTCTTAAGCAACGTTCATTCGTTACATCAACAAATATCAGACAATGGGGTGCCTGAACTTCTGTAAAAATTTCCCTGAACCAAGCCCTTTGTAAACGAGTATTCGCTGGGAAATCCATCACGACATCGGTACCAGCCACTAATATAGACTGTACTAGTTTTTTAATTTGGGGCTTTAACCGATTAGAATATTTTATATAATCGGCTACCGATGATATTTGATCTGGATACAATGTAGCGAGCCATTCATCTTCCGAAAGTAATACTGCATGCCTTTCCAATGCAATTTTCTGAGATCGAGTTGATTTTCCAGCACCCATTTTGCCACTAAAAAAAATCAAAGTTCCTGTATCAAACTCATTTACGGATGTCATATAGCCACTCACATTTTAGAATACTAATACCTATAAGATAGGCAGATAAATGATAGGAATAGGTGTAAATTTCTATTTGACAGACCAGCGATGCTATCATTTTAATAAAACAAATAGTTTTAATCTTTAAATACATAAACCTTTAATTATTTTCGGCTATGAAACCTGCACAAGATGATTCAGATGATATTTTCCCTGATTCAACTCAATAAAAATTAGCCTCAAATCTCAAGATTTATAACTTTTTAGATAAATCTATCAACTCTTAGCGATAACTTCAATGAATGACTCATATTTAAGCTTTCACTTTATATGCTCTCATTCACTAAACTGCAGCATCTTAATAAATTTTGCAGGTGTTCCACCTACTAAAGTATCGGGAGCGACATCTTGAGTCACAACTGAACCTGCCGCGATAACAGAACGAGCCCCAATCGTGACCCCCTGACAAATTACCACATGGCCACCAATCCAGACATCATCTTCTACGACAATCGGTTTACATTGAACTTCCCATTTTTTGCGTTGTTTATAATTCAGTGAATGGGTCGGAGTATAAAACTGAGTTCCAGGGCCCACTAATACATGATGACCAATTGTAATCGGGGCATTATCTAACATCGTCACCCCCATATTAATGTACGTATCATGGCCGACGGTAATCGTTTTACCGTATTCGCATAAAAATGGCGGGCAAACCACACTATTATCACCAATGGATGCAAATAATTGCGCCACATATGGTTTAGCTGCTTCAAATTGTCGCTGATTAATCTTCAAAAGTAGATCAAAAGCTCTATTTCTGAGTGACGCAAATTCAGGACTATTAGCATCAAAATCACAACCCAGCCCCATTTTTTCAAACTCACTCATACCATTTCCTTTGCAGGCAACTCATAGATATCTCATTATAGCTAATTAGCCATTTATCAAAGAGAAATAGGTCACTTAAAAACACTTTGTGCGTATGGCGGTGTACCCAAAACGACGATATAACAACCGCCGCAATTTTGTCATTCCTTAACCAACCCTGTATATTGAGCCCAACAATTACTCTTAAGGTAAAAAAATCATGAAAGTATATGATTGCTGCGATTTGGTTCGTGAACTCTATGCACAAATAGGCAGTGGTGATCAGGGCTATATTCCACAAGCCATTGGCTGCGTTCTCAAAACATTAAATGATATCGCAGCCGATCCAACTCTTTCGAAAACGATCCGCGAGCAAGCTGCATTTGCCGCGGCCAATTTATTAATCTCTGATTTCGAAGATGACTAGAGGCCATGTTTTTTAATATTTGGGATGAGCTTCTTTTTCAGGTTCGGGCACTACAACTAGGCTAATCGGTGTTTCTCATTGTGCCCCCATCCAAGCCTTGAGACTATTGTGATAAGTCTCCCCTCTGCGTCAGGGATGACGCAGAGGACCCCTTAGTATTCGGAACACTTATTTAATTATTTGTCAGCGGGACTCAGACTTTGTCATTGTATCGCTCAACAGCCCGTTATTTATGCGTAAAGCACGGCTGAAGACGCTGTCATAAAGGCTTGTGTAATTTGCGATAACACTCGGGAGCGTATCCCGGCATACTGCCAATATAGCGGCACATCCATAAAGATATCCGGAGCGATATTTATGACTTCCCCTTTTTCAATCGCATCACCTAATAACCCTTCCTGAGTCACGCACCATCCCATATGATATTTCACCGCATCCACCAAGCTAAGTGCGCTTGGCAAATAATGAACACTGGCGGGTAGCACGGTTTGATGAATAATCATCTCTAAAAATTTGCGCTGCAAAAGATCTTTATGGTCATAATCAAGCATCGGAGCCTGCTGAAACGCGGCAGCCGTCAACCCGTTTTTAAAATAATGATGGTAAAACTGTGGTGATGCAATCGCACAATAACGCATGTTTCCCAACTGTTGACTCACACAGCCCTGTAATAATTTTTTCTCCGATGTTAACGCGCCGATCACCGTCCCATTTTTCAAATGTTCCAAAGTAAAATCTTCATTATCAACTTGAATATCAAATAGATAGCCATACTCCTGATACAGAGTGGCTAAAGGTTGTAACAACCAAGTGGATAATGAATCTTCATTGACCGCAATCGAAAAGGTTTTGGAATAGGAATAAGTTTCGGATTCCGGGAGAAAATCCGCCATCACTTCGGCTTCCAGTAACGACATCGGCTTGACCCGGCTGAGAAGCCGTTCCCCGGCGGGCGTCGGCTTGCAGGGAAACTGACGGATGATTAATAACTGCCCGACCCGATCTTCCAACTGCTTAATCCGTTGTGAGATCGCCGAAGGAGTCACATTCAGCCGCTTAGCCGCTCGCTCAAAACTGGTCTCTTCAATGATGGCAATAAAAGCAACCACCTGAGGGGATAACAGACTCACACTCACCTCTTTAGAAAAACTTAACTTAGTTAAGATTATATCATTTTTCTAATCCTACCAAAGCCTGCATAATTTCCACGTCGACCGAAGCGCTTAACCAATCATTCAACCAGCCTTATCGGGTATCAATATAGGAACAAGAACGACATGCTGACATCCACACTCATCACCGGTTTTACTTCTGGCGCGGGATTACTGGTTTGCATCGGTTCACAAAACGCATTCGTCTTACGTCAGGGACTGCTTCGAAATCACCTTTTTGTCGTGGCTTCAATCTGTATTTTGAGCGATATCATTCTGATTTCCGGCGGAATTTCCGGATTAGGTATGTTGATTCAGCAATGGCCTAAACTCATTGAACTCATTCGCTATGGGGGTGGAATTTTTCTGGCAGTGAACGCAATTTTAGCCGCCAAACGGGCTTGGGATGGCGGAGGACAGTTAAAAGCGGCATCGACCTCAGTATCGAAACGAACGCAGATCATGCTCACCTGTCTGGGATATACGTGGCTCAATCCACATGTTTATATTGATACCATCTTGCTACTAGGCAGTCTATCCATGCATTATTCCGGCGTTGAAAAATGGAAATTCGGCATTGGAGCTCTCACGGCCAGTTTTATCTGGTTTATATCCATCACATACGGCGCCAAGCTGTTATTGCCTTTGTTTCATAGTCCCCATGCCTGGCGGATTCTGGATATCATGGTCGCTGTGATGCTAGCTTATTTTAGTGTATCGCTCATCACGACCCCAATAACCGGATAGCTAACCCAACTCCGGCAACTCAGAAGTGATTGATATCCTCCAAAGCGGCAATGGCAACCGGACACATCCGGTTGCGACTATGGATCTTACTGAATTTGCCTGCTTCGCCCGGCGCCGGTCGTTTTTTTTCGCCGGGAATTCTGCGACCGTTGGTTTCCTCGACTTTCCCCAGATGGCGCAGGTTTCTGAGCGTTTGACGATGCGTTATTTTTTGAGGGGTTAAACTGAGCCTGTGTGTGCTTCGTTGCAAAACGATTTGAACCATGACGCCCGGAGCGACGACGCTGCGCCGGAGTCTGTCGACTCACATCTTCAGCAGGGATCAAACAATCGGGTTTATCTCCAATCAAATATTTTTTACCCATCGCCACCAGCGCTTCACGGATCAACGGCCAATTTTCCGGATCATGATAGCGAAGTAATGCTTTATGCAGACGCCGCTGACGTTCCCCTTTGGGAACTGCAACTATTTCACGGCGTTTATACTTCACTTTTTTCAGTGGGTTTGTCTCAGAATGATACATTGCGGTCGCATTACACATCGGCGATGGATAAAAATTCTGAACCTGATCGCACTCATAATGATTATGCTTGAGCCACAATGCCAGATTCACCATATCCTCATCGGTTGTGCCCGGATGAGCCGAGATGAAATAAGGGATCAAATACTGTTTTTTACCAGCCTCTTTGCTGTATTTTTCAAACAGCTCTTTAAACTTATCATAGCTGCCCATACCAGGCTTCATCATCAGATCCAGCGGCCCTTTTTCGGTATGCTCCGGAGCAACCTTGAGGTAACCGCCCACATGATGCGTCGCCAGCTCTTTGATATATTCAGGGGATTCAATCGCTAAATCGTAACGAACTCCCGAGGCGATTAAGATTTTCTTAATCCCCTTCACTTTACGAGCTTCCCGGTAGAGATCGATGACATATTTATGATCGGTATTCAATTTGGCACAGATCCCCGGAAATACGCACGAAGGGCGACGACAGTTGGCCTCGGCTTTGGGATCTTTACAACCGAGGCGATACATATTCGCCGTTGGTCCTCCCAGATCAGAAATGGTTCCGGTAAAACGCGGCACCTTATCCCGGATCTCTTTAATTTCCTGAATAATTGAATCCTGTGAGCGGTTTTGGATGATTCGGCCTTCATGTTCCGTGATTGAACAAAATGAACAGCCACCAAAACAACCTCGCATAATATTTACGGAGGTCTTAATCATGTCATAGGCTGGAATTTTAGCATCCCCATAGCGCGGATGAGGGCGACGGGCATAAGGGAGCCCAAAAACAAAATCCATCTCTTCCGTCGTCAGCGGAATGGGCATCGGATTCACCCACAATTCACGATCACCATGTTTTTGAACCAGCGCCCGTCCTGAATAAGGGTTGGTTTCTAAATGCAATACCCGGCTGGCATGCGCGTATAGAATCCGATCATTGATGAGCTTTTCATAAGACGGTAATCGCACGGCACTGGTTTTAGCATCATGCCGCGATGCACGAACCACAATGGGCTGTGCTTTCTCTTCTTTCTGGTCTTGGCACTGTGACTCAGTTTCATATGGATTGGTCGGTACAAAGGGACGTCCGGGCTTATCAATCCGGGAGGAATCAATAATCGTAAACTCAGCGGGCAATTCCGAAAGCATGACCGCTGTGCCGCGAATATGCTTCATCTCGGAGATAGATTCACGCTGTGCTAGACGATGCGCCACTTCGACCAATGCGCGTTCGGCATTACCAAACAGCAGAATGTCGGCTTTAGCATCCATCAGAATAGAACGGCGGATTTTATCGGACCAATAATCATAATGTGCCACTCGCCGCAGACTCGCTTCGATTCCACCTAATACAATCGGCACCTCTTTATAAGCTTCCCGGCAACGTTGCGAATAGACTAACGTGGCTCGATCCGGTCGCCTTCCCCCCTCATTATTTGGGGTATAGGCATCATCATGACGTAATTTACGATCAGCAGTATAACGATTGATCATCGAGTCCATATTGCCCGATGTGACCCCGAAAAATAAGTTTGGTTTTCCCAAAGCCATGAAGTCGTCTTTGTTCTGCCAATTTGGCTGCGCAATAATTCCAACCCGGAACCCTTGCGATTCAAGTAAACGACCGATAATAGCCATACCAAAGCTCGGATGATCCACATAGGCATCCCCAGTTACAATCACAACATCGCAACTATCCCAACCGAGTTGATCCATCTCTTTTCTGCTGGTAGGCAAAAAAGGGGCTGTGCCGAAACATTCGGCCCAATATTTCGGGTATTCGTTAATTTTCTGAATCGTCATATGTTAAATTATCGTCATTACGTTCAAGGTGCTGATCACGCAAGCTATCGCATTTGTGCGCTCGGGAGCTCAAATGTCAGCTACGAAACGGCCGCCACTATACGCTAAAACCAAACCAATCACGAAATTTAGTTTCATTTTAAACCCATTTGAAAAGAACATTGCTCACCATCAGATAGGAAGTAATGCAGTTGACGCCACACTAACCACAACGTTCTTAATGGTGCGATTATTCTTATCTGCCATCATATAAGCTAACATTTCCTGATACGCAATCAATTTACCGAAGATACGAGCATAGCTAAAATTAGCAACCCCATCCTCACTATAACCGTTACTCAACAAAAACAAATGACCACTGGCATCACGCTTATTATTCAACCGCCAGGAAATCGCCTCCAGATTACGAGCTGAATTAAATAACTTTTGTCCATCCAACTCATTACTTATATAAAAATCATTACGATAACCATAAGACGCATACAACATTTGACGGATCCCAGTCATCAGTGCAAACACACGATCCCCTCCAAATTCGGGATCAAATGCCAACGGAATTGTGCTGGTTCCATAGCTATTATTCAATTCGGCAAAGCGGGTCACGGCCGACTGAACGAAGATCTGTTGCATGCGGCTATCTACCGTTTCATACGGGCCCCCCTTGGCTAATTCCCGGGGATTGCGTCGGTAAAGTTTCAGCGTCAATTTTCGCAGCAACTTATCGATCTCCCGACAATTGGCATCAGCCATCATATCCACATCCGTCTTCGCCAAACTTTTAAAGGCGAATGGATGCTGCCCTGCAGTTGAGCAGCCACTTAAGGCCGCTATGATCCACACCGTTAAGATCAAATAGATAGTGGACTTCATACCCTTTCCTTGTGGTTATCACCCTACTTTTTTCTTGACTATGTTTTGATAAAACACTGTAAACCTGATGACTCATGACGTACCGCATATGAGATGTAAGACAGCTCTTCCTAAAAATAGTTTAGGCAGCGCTGTGCGCGAACCAGGCTCAATTATTCAGACTAATATGCACGTGGCATTAAAACCGAATCAATGAGGTTTGTTCATAAAACGGCGGTGTCTAAATCCAGCTCAAATCGTGGCAAAACTACTCACGAGAGCTTGAAAGATCTAACACAAATAAAACATTTATTTTACATTTATGCGAGAGTAGACTGAAAAACCTGTCGGAGCCCGTTATAAATCACGGAATCGAATATGCTAAATTTAAATGGATTTAGCGTTGAGCAAAACGAACCCCGCCATATGCAATCCTTCTGATTCGCCAGTTTTACTCTGACGAAATTGTGCCAATTCATAAAGACGGAGACAGTACAGATGTCATATATCCGATTTTCCAAAACTTTAATTGCTCTTACACTATTCGGAACAACACTAGCCACCTCAACCGTTGCTCAAGCTGCTGATGCTCTAAAAGCAACAATTAGCGCTTATCCAGACACCCATGCGAAAGTCCGTGGCCATGTTGCTGCAAAATTTAACTCGGGTTACGTCACCATCAGATACAACCTGACTGGCTTAACTCCGAATGCCAACGGTGGGCTACACATCCATGCTGGGACCAGTTGTAAAACGGCCAAAGAGGTCGGGGGGCATTATTTCGCTCCCAAAGATCAAGGGGATTATTGGAAAAATGCCAACTGGGTATCCGATTCGAAAGGCCATGCCAAAGGTAGTTTCCGACTGCTGTCGGGCTTAGATCGTAAAGATAATTTACATCATGCCGTCGTCGTTCATGACAGTCACGGCGACCGCATTGGCTGCGGTATTTTGCAGGGGTAAATCTCAAAATAACATCAGTTTTACCCTATCAAGAATGCTTACATAAGCTCGCAAAGAAAAATCTGAACAATCAATGCGAGCTTATTTGATATTCAATTTAACCTGAAATCGAGATAAAAAGGGGAACAATAAGCTGGTTTGGCGATCAGCTCTTTCGACCAAGATTAACCCCTCGCAAAGGAACCTGTTATATCAAGACGATGAATGACCAACTGAAAAATATCTCCCAAATGAAACATTCCTGCCATCGGAGTTTACACGGATTCATGCTGAACTTACTTGGCGGATTAATCGCGTACTGCCTGAAACCCCAAAGCCACCGCTTAATATCACAAGTACTGAAAAATCTCAGCTGATGGCTTAAACCGCTCTGAGGTTATTTAGATTCACTATCGATTTTCATACTCATGAAATCTTCAAAAAAGCATTAAGAATTCCGTAATCCCATCAATCGTTGCACGGTTGAAGATACTCACTGGATAAGCGAGTATCAGGTGCCGAATGCTGAAACCACGACGAGATCCAATCAGGGCCTGCATCAGAAAAACCATGCTGAGAAGGTAACTCAACTTCAGTGTTCTTAAATTGACCACTGATTAATTTAGCTCTGACTATCGGCACATGTCCCATTTCACCTCGAGGATACTCATAGATCCCCGTGATCCTTAATTGAGTCCCCACGCCCACCGGTGCAATCATGCTCCGCTGTTTTTCAAATAATAATTTGGGAAACATCTTTTTATCCCATGAATGGCGTGAACTTAAATACTCACGCCAAGAACTGGGATATTGATAATGATATGTGTGGATACCTTGCTGATACGCTTTGGGAGCAAATCCCTGAATGCCGGTACAAAAGCTACTGTCACCAAAACGCCCAGCCTGTAAATCAGCACAACGTGCTTCATATAAAAAAGCAGGCTTCTTTATTGTAAAGCAGGCGGCTCGTAATGGCTGATACTGTTTATCGTCAGTATGATCAACAATTCCGGAGGCACATCCACCCAATAACAGCGCCATGCTCAAAATAGTCATATATTTCACAATTAAACCGATGATTCCTTTTCTATTGATTCTCAATCATATTGATGCCATCAACCGTAAGAAATAGCTACAGTTCATCTGGCCCTGCATCCATAAACTGGGGGAGATCGTCATCCAGATGGAGCCAGTTTATTTTACTTTGACACCAAATATGATATTGCGGTTTGACCGCAGTCGGATCATCCAGCGAACATAACGTCACATCAATCGTTTTTGGATCTTGCATCGCTCTAAACGCTAATGGCGTGCCACAGTGGGAACAAAACTCCCGTTGATAATTTGCACTTGAGGCATACACACCGATTTCACCTTGGGTATAAGAAAATCCTGTAAAAGGAATCGTCAACCAGGCAACCGCAGGTGCACCACTGGCCCTCTGGCAGAGCTTACAATGACAAAACCCGGCATCAATTAAAATAGCATCGATGGCATAGCGAATCGCACCACATAAACAACCGCCCTGCAACGTTACAATATGATTTGAGTCATTCATTAGTATTTTCCTTTGCGCTTGAATCACGATGCGATGCCTAATCCAACACCCTTATTTTTCTCGCTGGATTTCCGGCATAAATTGCTTTCTCGGTAATATTTTGGGTCACAACACTTCCAGCGCCAATGACGGCACCGGAACATATTGTGACAGGAAGAAGGGTTGCATTAGAACCAATCGCAACATGATCACCGATTTGGGCTCGCCCCCAGTGGTCCGGATTGGGATCTGGATGACCATTCTTAAAGAGATCATTCGTAAACATGACCCCATGCCCAATAAAACAATCTTCACCGATAGTGACATACTCACAAATAAAACTATGCGATTGCACCTTCGTACGTGCACCAATCACGGTATTTTTTTGAATTTCGACAAATGGACCAATAAAAACATCGTCACCTAATCGACAACCATAAATATTACATGGTTCTACTATCTTGACGTTTTCACCTAATGCGACGTCTACCAGACCAGATGTTAATAAATGAGGTTCGGGCATGGCTCAACTCCATGATAAGGATTCAATCTAAATAAATGTTCTCATGCATCCAGAACTAAAATCAGCCGAGATTTAAGTCTCTGTAATCGCGGCTGATGTCTGCAATATTAGAGTGTCAATAAATCATTCATGACGGCTATTCATCCGCATCAATTGCTTTGATAAATTTTGCAGGAATGCCCCCGACCACGGTTCCCGGTAGCACATCAGAAGTCACTACGGCTCCAGCGGCAATAACCGCATCATCGCCAATCGTAACACCTTGTAAAATAGTGACATTCGCACCTATCCACACATCTTTACCTATAATAATCGGGGCAACAAAGTTCCAATGTCTTTTTGCTCGGCTCAGACCATGATTCACCGTAGCCATAACCACATTATGTCCGATCAATGTCCCATCACCGATCCGGATGCCGCCCTGATCCTGAAACTTACATCCCGCATTGATGAAGACAGTTTTTCCAACGTGAATATTTTTCCCGAAATCACTATAAAAAGGAGGGAATAAGGTAAACGAAGCATCAACCTCGCTACCGGTCAGATCAGAAAATAAACTTCTAACTTCATCCGGGGAGTGATATGCATTATTTAAATTAGCGGTGATACGCATTGCTTCATTACTATATTTCACCAGAAGTTGATGGGCTCCATCGCCTTCCTTAATGGGAAGCCCTTGATTGAAATGTTCAAGTAACTCTTTCAAATCCATATCAAATCTCTCTTATTTACCGAGCTTATACTCATGATGAAAACTCAGATCACGACATTTATAGGACGATACACATTTGAGATCATGATTTAAACCTAAATTATCTTGATCGATTAAAAAACTATCGGCGCCATCAACTAAGTCGAGACATAAGCAGCGCGATACTCCTCGCTATCTCATATATTCCAACAGAACATCAAACAACCTACTCGGTTTACCCTAACGGGAATATAACTATCGATTATTTTTCAGTCAAAAAACGTTATTTTTAAAGAGAAACATCATGATCTTTGGACCTTTCTAATCGCTCTGTCAATTGAATGTCTCTACCTTCTCCCGGGCGACATAAGTCATAAATAATAGCCCATGATCCCTCCTGTTCTTGGGATAACAATTGTTTAAGACAATCTTGAATTTTAGGTTTTACCACCATATGATCACGGCCAATTGAGATAAGATGTAAGTTTACTTTTCGATGAATATTCTTTTTAATATGAGTCATCACCAGTTCAACTAAATGTTTAGCAATAGCAGTATTGAGCCAAATACGGGTATCTAAAGCATATTGATATATTGGTTCACATATTTTATCAATCTCATGTGGTTCTTTAGGTTGCCTAAAGACTTTCAATAGCTTATTCGGGGTTTCTCTGGCGATATAAGACCGAATATTACCTAACAATATTTCTAACGATTTTTTCATCTGTGGTGTGACATCATTATTTTTGTGATTGTATTTATAATTTTGAAGTAAACAAGCATCAATTTCTTTTAATAATGAACAAATTTTAGATTTATTATTTGGATGTTCTTGTAATATTTTTTTAATAGCCAGATATTTTTCTAGTATCTGTAGAAGGAGCCCATAGCTAGGAAGTTCCCACCCAGTAACAGAGATACTCTCCTGAGCACTATATTGTTTAAAAACATCCTCTTTCTTAATTTCCCATTGCTTATCATCTTCATCATAGGCATATATCTGAAAGATATTTTCTAAGGCTATTTTGGAATCAGCTTCAGCTACATTCAAGGTCGGACGAGTTAGATAATCCAACGGTTTATCATGAGCATCACCAATAATCGCCATGACATTTAAAATCTCCCCCTCTGGAGTCTCATCATATATTCGCTTTACTTCAGAGTAGATTGTTGGATAAAAATTATTCTTAAGGGCTCCTGGCGTAACTTCTTTTATAATAGGATCAGGCATATCAATGAACCGGCAAATTTTACAATTGCCCTATAGTTTAAAATTCGGTTGAATAATTTACTGAGTGAAATGAATTTTAAATAAGGTTAAAGGCATGATTCCCCATTCGCCTCACGTTCAAGACATCACTCTTTGTTAGTTAGATTGACGAGACTGGTCTGCAATTTTCTGTTTGAACAACGCCTTAACCCCCGTAAAATCAGACTGAATCACAAATGCCCCCGTGGTACAAAAATAACGGGCGATTTGCTGTTGCCCCGGGCGAAAAATCAATCCATAACCATCCTCTTCCGGGCAGAGTGAAAACTCATCGGCACGATATTGTTTTCCCTGTTCACTAAAACAACGCTCAAAGAACTGCAGAAGTTCATGAGCTTGGGGGGATTTAAATCGCTGTTCACCAATAGTGGCCGCCGTTTTATCCGATACTAATACTAAATAATCATGCTCACTATATTTCATAATATTAAATAGTTTTTGTCGCTGCGGTTGGGTTGGTTTTACCGCGACATGCACACGGCCACGCGCTTCATAACGAATGACACCTGTTGCCACCATCAAATTTACAATGGTGATTTCATCACAAATCCCTTGCATATCCTCGGGTAATAAAGCAGCCACCGCACGATGATACTGCTTTAGACTCAGATTAGATCGCTGCAAATTAAGCAGCCGACCATCAGGCAAAATATACCCACCATCTTTGTTCGAATGAGTCACACCGAAGTTTTCAATGAGCCGATTTAATAAATATTCAGCAAAATTAGGATCAGATTGAACCATATCAGTCTTTATAAGTGTTACTTCACCAACGCTATTATAGTGACTTCACTCTACTTTTGCTGGCTATATGAAGATCCCATATCAAATCATTCCATCAGATTGCAACATCCATAAATGTTTACGGAAAGATAAAAGACCTATCGCCTGCTGTGCACCTGAATATATTTAGTTAAAAAATATCTTATTCAAGTCGTACTAAATCGCGGTTCATCATTGTGCTCCACCCAAAGAATAGAAGTTATTCCGATAAGTCGTTCCACCCGCGTCGGGGATGACTTGCTGGGGCTCCATAGAGAGCGGTGATACGTGTTGCCGTTGGCCTTGCTGGCCTCTGTGACCTCGTCTTAGGAACACTTAATTAAATAAACACTTCAAGATTCGTCACGAAAGGTCACCCCGCCCAGCATGTAGCCTTTGGGCCGCTTTACTGGCCGCTGAAACTTTTGCAACCCAAATACCTAAAATAATCAGAGTAACCGCCAATAGGTGACTCCAAAGTGCAGATGCAGGATGACGGAACTGGTCAATAACAACACCCACGATCATCTGACCACTCATAATCAACATGGCTGCCTGTGTCGATCCCATCCGCGGCAAAACATAACTATTAATAGCGACAAAAAAAGCGCCCATTGCGCCGCCTAAATAAGCATAAATTGGAGCATTCAAATGAAATGAGGGAATACCATTTTCCCAGACCACAATCATCAATGTTAAAAAAACAAAACCACCGATATGGTTGCACAATGACGCATAAAAAGCATTGCGTTCCATACTCAGTCGGCCATTAATAGCACGACTCAAGCTAATGCAAATACCATTAACCCAAGCAATCATAACAAATATAATCATAAGGTTATCTATAAAATATCAAAAGTGTGCTACCGCAAAGGATGAGCACTATAGACCCAAAATCCAACAGGCTGAATCGGCATTTCATCACCCCAAACCAGCCTCCTAAATCGGATAACAATCCAAATAGAATCTGACCGGTAAGCATCAATCCCAGTGTTCCGGCTAGCTCCAATGGGCTATTTACAGCTATCGAGGCCAGTAAGACCGTGAATGCTCCGGGGATTCCCCCTAGATAGCTCCAAATCGGTGGCTTGCTTACAATAATTTTTTTAAGGCCGCTTTTTCTCTCCCCCAAACTTACCCATAGTAACCAAGCGACAATGGCACCAGAGCCATGTGCAAACCAAGAGGCCAGCCAAGGTGAACTCCATGTTGCCAGCGTGCTGTTGGCCGCAATCATGGTTGTCAATAATCCCCCCGCACCAAATGCCATCAAAAAAATATGACGTGTTGAATGCATCATTAAAACCCTTCCAAATAATCCATTCTGAATTTTAAAAAATAATCAAATTTGGTATAACCCTGCTCATAGGAAACATATTGTTGATGTAAGGTTGACAAAATAATGGATAAATTTTCATCAATTCCATTTTTTATTGCTGTGGTAGAAACCGGCAGTTTTTCCAGTGCTGCTAAAAAGCTAATGATGACGAAATCAGCAGTCAGCAAACGTATCAGCCAATTTGAAAGTGAACTCGGTGTTAAGTTAATCAATCGAACTACCCGCAAGCTCAGTTTGACCGAAGCCGGTTTTAAATATTATGAATATGTAAAGGCTGCGCATCAGCTCGCCAAAGAAGGTGAAGATGCCATCTCAAACATGCAAGACAGCGCTCAAGGACTCTTGCGAATTACCGTACCGATGGTGTTCGGCATACGGCATATCTCTCCTATCATTCCTGATTTTCTGGCGCAAAATCCCCAGATTGAACTAGAGATATGCATGGATGATCGAGTCGTTGACTTAGTCGGGGAAGGATTTGATATGGGGATCCGCATCGGACACTTGAACGATTCGTCACTGATCGCCCGAACGTTATCCCCTTGCACCAGCGTGCTTTGCGCCGCACCTCATTATCTTCAACAACATGGAACGCCACATACCCCAGAGGAACTGCATCAGCATAATTGTCTGCTCTATAGCTACTATCGCGGCGGTTTATCCTGGAATTTTAACGGTCCTGACAAAGAGGAACGTATTCTGCCCAAAGGCAATTATAAGGCGAATAACAGCGATGTATTATATGATGCGTTATTGGCTGGCATTGGCATCGGCCAAATGCCGAAATTTATTGTGGGTCCAGCGCTAGCCGATGGTCGCCTGATTTCTTTACTCCCCGATTATCATCTTCCTCTGCATCATATTTTTGCCGTTTATCCACAAAGGCGGTTCATGCCGGAAAAAATGCGTCGGCTACTCACTTTCTTTACGACACGCTTTAATGAGAACTCTGACTATCGAAAAAATTATGAAAATGACATCAATAAGCATCCGTTCAACCGATAACTAGTCGCTTAGCCTGACAATAGGCACCCAAAATACCATTTTCACGTTGCATCGTATCCAAGACCCCTTGATGTAAACTGGCATTGGCAGCGCCACAACAATCCTCAACGAGCAAACAATCATAACCGCGATCATTTGCTTCACGTATTGTTGATGAGACACAGACATCAGTTGTAACGCCAAAAATAATTAATTGGCGGATCTGTTGCACTCGTAAAATATGTTCTAAATCAGTCGCATAAAAGGCACTATTCCCAGGCTTATCAATCACGATTTCCCCCGTAATCGGGGTCATTTCATCTAAAAAATCACAGCCATATTCACCGCGAACCAAAAAACGACCTAAAGGCCCCCGGCTCCCAATAGCAGCGCTATGCTCCGCTTTTAAACGTTTATTTAGATTGAGGTCAACTAACTCAGGACGATGACTCTCTCGTGTATGAATAATCAATAAATTCTGCTTTCTCAGCCATGCTAAGAGTTGCTGCGCTTTGGGAAGAGACTGGGTTAAATGCTGATTCGATTCACCAAGAAACGCGAAATACCCTTTGGGATCTAAAAAATCGCGTTGCATATCAATCACAATAGCTGCAGTGTCTTCATTTGACCAATGCCCCACGAGCGGCCATGTATACGGGGTTGCCTCAATCGGATGATAATCACGGTTCATTGTGCTTGTTCCATCCATTTAGCCGGAAAGCGCAACTTCAAATTAGAAGCATTCCCAATCACTTGATCATCACCTGCTTCGATACCAATATACTGTGCGTTTGGTGCCGTTTCTCCGAGTAAACCATGTGCAAAAGCAAAGTGAGCAATCTGCGTCATTTTCAGTTTAAAATCATTGGACCGAACATAGTGGATCCCCTGAGCGGGGGTAAAAAAATCAATCGTTGCCAACTGACTTTTAAGGCCTTTCAGATCTGTATTCAGTGCTTCGGCCATATAACTCATCATCTCCTGATGACGCGGATCATGCTGGTTTTGCAAAATCCCCATGGTTTCATACCAAGCGCCAATGATCGCTTTCCCCAAATTAGGTTCTTGTTTCAGCAACTCCGTCCGGATCATCATTCCATCAACGATTTCACCGTATATTTTCGAAGAGTCATAAACTAAAGAAGCATCAGGGAACTGATTTAAAATTGCAGAAAGCTGAGGTTTCCAAGTCACAACCACATCACTATTGGCATCCGCAAATATCGCACTAATATCACTATCAGAAGTATTGACCAGATGAACATCCCGCTCATTCAGACCCACGCTAGCCAGAGCACGATCCAACATATAATGGGAGCCGGATAGCTCCACTAAATTAATGGTCTTCCCCTTAATGTCACTCAGCTGACTTTGTTTCCCTTTCATAATGATGCCATCACTACCAGCAGAAGTGCTCAGCGGCATTAAGATGGTGGTATCCACACCAGAACTAGCAGGGATCGTCAGTGCATCTAGAGTCATCGCAACAGATGCAGCCAATTGTCCGGCAGTGAATTGGGTCTGGGCTTCCATATAATCATTTAATTGAATGGCTTCGAGATCAAATCCATATTTGTCTCCCCACTTTTTTAAAATCCCATGCTCTTGCGCATAACCTAAAGGCATCGTGCCAGCATAAATAGTCCACGCTATTTTATAGGTCGGTTTAGGGGCAGCCTGAACAACAAAACAACTACCGATCAAGAGCAATAGCAACAATAGCGATTTTTTCATCGTAAATTCCTTATTATTGGCGTCTATTGTTAGCTTAAATGGCTCTAATACACTGAAAAATGATAAATCTTGCACATTCAGTTGCTGTTTTGATCAAGTAAACACTGGACTATATGTTGCAATGTGGCGCGGTTCCCCATATCCCCCTTCCGAGTGGCCAACTGAATAGATGAGCGACGCTGAATATGGCTCGGCATAATGGCCACCAACTGGCCACGCTGTTCGAATGTTTTAGCATAATGCATTGGAATAAAGCCGATCGATTCCCCTGAAATAATCTGGAAAGTAAGCGCTTCAAGATTTTCGGTATAACAGACAGGACCAAGAGTTGGGAATCCTAAGCTTTCAATATCACTTTGATTGAGAAAATTACGCGCAAAGAAGGCTTGCTTAGAGAGCAGTTGACAACGTTCAGCATGTGAATGCTGCGCCTTAAACATCGCCCATAATTGACTTTGTGGCGAACAATAAAGCGCATCGGTTTCCTGATAAAGTTCTATATAATTCAGCGCATTATGCCGATGTTCGAAGATCCCTATCGCCAGATCCAAGGTCTGATCCAAAAGCAGTCGTTCTAGTTCATAGGGGGTATACACAGAGACATCCATTGTTAAATGAGCAACCCCTTGAATACGCTGATCGGACAGCCGTTTTAAAGTACCGGCCAGCGGGCAGTTGGGATCGGCAATAATATTATCAATAATACCCAGAACTAATGCTCCCGAAAGCTCATCCCCCAGCTCTAATATTTGCTTTTCAAAATGCTCTAACGCGGCAAATAACCGTTTGGTATGAGCTAAAACCGCCTCTCCTTCACGAGTAAGTTTAAAGCCTTTACGTCCCCTTTCGCATAAAACTACTTTTAATCGAGTTTCAAGTGAACTGATCGCCCGACTGATCGCCGAAGCATCTTTATTCAGTGGATATTGAGCATTCGTCAATCCACCACTCAGACTAACGACCTTGAATATTTGCAGTTCTTTGAGTAACGTCCCATCAACTTTCATCAATCCATTCCAAAGCTGTTTTGAAAATCCTAAAAGATTTAGCGCCGATCTTCCAACAATGGATCACTGTATCTGGGTTAAAATATTGGTGTCAAAAGCCATTTAGCCTAAATTGCGAACAAAAACAATCGTGTGAGCTTGATGATGCTCCATCCAGAGCAACGATCTTTAGCGATTGTATTTATCCAACTTAAACATATTTAAACACAGCCCTTTAATGACACTAAAATACCTAATGATGATGAGAGACAGAGAAAAACAATGCGCAACTGATCACGATCAACACCCCCATGACCCCCCACAACAATGGATGCTTCCATAGAGCGGTTGTTCGATGTAAATAATGAAATAATGGACGGCTATTCAAATAGGCATGAAATAATACCAAGATCATCGCCAATACACCGAGATACAGATGTATATCTTTGTATTCATGTTTACTTATACCTAGCCAATTCCAACCACGCCCCATTGGGCCTTCTGGAGCTAAAAATAGGATCACCCCCGTAAAACTAATCAATACAAAGCTAAGTGTCATGATAACGGTTGTATAAGGTCGTAATCGATTCAGATTCATTGGTTATGAACTCACGATAACTTGAAAGGATTGATTAAATTTTAGCCAACCTTTAAGCAAGACCCTGTGAGGTAGATCGGATTTAATTACTATTTCTAATCTTCGAGCAATCTCTTTCAAATATTCCCCGGAATTGATCTCCGAGATTTAAGCTCCCCAACGAGCCTGAGGATGTAAGCGATGTTTAGGTAATGCATAATGAAAATAATAATGAGAAACTCTAATCAATAATACGCCCCTGCATCAGATGTTTCGGCTTTTTGCCTGACCTTGAAGATACGAAACGCTTCGCAGGTCGTAGTTGGCGACAATTGCGACATCATAATGCAACTGTTATTGATATAAAATAATTGAAGAAGGCTCTTCATTATCTTAACTTAAATAAAGGGTTACCTATGATAGATAATACAAGTAACACGCCTATTTTTAATTTTGATTTCGCTGCATCCGAACCCAAGAATAAACCCAATCCGGCTGAATATTACACGATGACGGATTATATCCATGATCTGGTCACCATCGATCAGGATAATTCCGCCACAGCGACCGATACTCAATTAATGATCACGAAGTATCGAAAGCTTTATTATAATTCTCGAGGCTGGAATGATTTACTGATTCCTGAAACAGCCAATATTGCCACGTTTAGCGCTTCAGCGGCGACCCAGAAAGTACAACGTAGTCATGAAGTGATATTAACTAATGGGGATTTATATGATGCGGCCCATATCTTTGCCATTCTTGATGCGAGTAATCACAATGGTCCTCTAAGCCCGATACCTGAACATTTAATCCCTGCCGACCTCCCTAAAGCTTTAAAAGAACTCATTCCTGTCGTGCAGAATCGACTGATGGCTGCCGGATGGCTGGGTGATTTATCTGAAATCACAGGGCAATTTTATCAACAAAACGCAAATAACGTGGGCGCTAAACAAGCGATTGTCGATCAGTTTGGTGCTTATTATAAAAATCTGGCTAATGTTGATGGCATGGTGATGACACAGCACTATGATCTCCTAACAAAGGATGGTCAAAAATTATCCGATATTTTTACGGCCTATTATGGGCTAACTCCCGAAGCGGGGCTTCGTTCTCAGCTCAAATCATCACGTTATTTAGATTTTGCCACATCGATAGGTTTGAATTGGAAGGATAATGCATTTGAGAATAGAGAAGTCTGGCTCAAGCAACAGCTTCCCAATTTACGAACCTGTACCGCTTTTTATTTAGTTAAAGATCGCGGACTACACCTCACGCGCCAAACAACGCCAACTGAACATTTAACCACGGATCTTAAAACAGCACTCAATAGTGCGCAGCTGAGCCAGCAACAATGTGAATTTGCCCAACACCTATTAACCGGATTAGAAAATAACAGCAACCCCATTGAGGACGATCTGGTAACTCTGGCAATCTGCTTTCTAATATGGATTGGGTATTATGACCGTCAGTTGTCCATTGCGGACCTACTTGCCTCTTATATCAGCGGGTTAGCACAGGCGATTCAAATGACTCAATCAGTCAGCCATTAAATGAATACCCATTATTCATGAGTGTTTGATCAAAATGGACAAGATAACGGCCTCTCTCGGAGCACGTGTACTCTCAATCGGATTTATCTTGTCCTAGAGTCTTTTGATCTTCACTCGATCATGCGCTGTATTATCGATTTAAACGAGCCTGGCTCCCTTTCGACATGGCGGCGCGAATTTCTGATTCGGTGACTAAATTCAGATCGCCACTGATCGATAATTTAAGCACACTGGCAGCAATAGCAAACTCGATGGTTTCCTGAGGGGGTAATTGATTGGCTAAGCCATGCAATAATCCGGCACCAAAGGCATCCCCAGCCGCAACCCCTTCCATCACATTGATCGAATGAATAGGCGTTTCGTAAAATTGTTCATTTTGATAGAGCAATGCCATCCAATCGCTTTGTTCAACCGAGTGAATATTGCGAAGCACGCTCGCTACAATTTTACAATTTGGGTAGCGCTCAGTAATGGCTTTCATTCCCTGACAAAAATCATCTTTCTGATCAATACCATGAGATAAGTTTCCATCAAATGCCTGAATACCAAGTACCGCTTCAAAATCTTCATCGTTGGCAATACAAATATCAACCCATGGCATTAATTCAGCCATGACTTGTTGTGCTTTTTCCGGTGACCACATTTTTCCACGATAATTCAAATCACAAGCAACTGTAATCTGCTGTTGCCGGCAGTAACGCAGCGCATCTTGTAATGCTTCTGCTAATGCCGGTGAAATAGCCGGGGTAATCCCAGAAAAATAAAAGATGCCAACATCTTGAAGCAATGTAGGCCAATCAAATTCGCTACGCGCTGCCGTTGCAATCGAACTCCCTGCCCTGTCATACACCACACTAGTAGAGCGAGCCCCGGTCCCTTTTTCAAAAAAATAACTCCCCAGTCTTGGGCCACCGCGTAAAATGCGACTCGTATCCACGCCATAGCGTCTTAGTGTTCCAAGAGCGGCTTCTCCCAATGGATTATCAGGGAGCTTCGTTAAATAAGCGGCATCATGATTGAGTTGAGCCAGAGAAACCGCCACATTGGCTTCTGCGCCACCATACGCCGCTTCATAACCCGTGGTCTGTATGATGCGCTGGAATGCGATCGGTTTTAAACGCAACATGATTTCGCCAAATGTTAATATTTTCATTAAGTTATCCTTATCCTCATACGTTTTGGCTACAGGTAATATTGCGCTCTGGCGTCAATTAAAATAACGATCATACCCTGTACCCGTTCTGTTCATCGTGCACGAAAATGGTCAATTGCAATGGTGTAAAGCCATCAATGCGTTGATTCTACACCAATATTCGGTGATATGTCTTATTATGAAACAACTTTTCATATTGAAGAGGAATAACCCATGTTGACGTCACCACCGAACTCACTCAAACAGCAGATCAAGAGCAGCCCAGAGCAAAATTAAAATCGATATCGCGCCCATCATCATGATGGGACCATGCCTACGGGGTCAGCTACTCGATGGTCTCTACGCACTGTTGCACCTGTTGGATTAACCATTGCACACTCTCTTGGCTATCATATAGCTGATGAGTAAACATACTTAACGATAACAAAGGTGTATCCGGGGGCAATTCAACAATTTTAAGAGGCAACATTTGTACTAATTCTCTAGCGATACGCAGAGGCACACACATCAAATTACTCGTTCTGGCAGTTACCAACCCACCAACCGCAAAACTTTGCACGATCATGGCAATTTGCCGGGCTTGATGTTGCTCATATAACCAACGGTCAATCAAGTCAGCTCCGGAATTAATGAGAGGTAAGTGGATCTGAGGCGTTGCCAAAAAAGTTTTGAAGTCAATCTTGCTTGGCAAATCAGTGCTTTTAGCGACGATCCCCACATAGCTGTCGGTTAACCAGTGGTAACGATGATAGTAACGCGGAATGGTCTGAAGATTATCGACGCCCAACATCAAATCAATATGCCCTTGTTCCAAATGATCAAATTGCATATTTTCAAAGAGAATTTCGATGGCAATACGAACATTCGGAGCACTCTTCTCAAATGCCCGACCCAACCTTGGTAAGGCATAAAATTCAAAGTAATCAATGGCCCCGACATAAAAAGTTTTAGCATCCAGTCGCGGATTAAAAGGCTTCATTCTTTCTAGGGCCATATCGATAGACGTCAGCCCTTGTTGAATGCCCGGTAATAACTGTTTGACTAACGGAGTCGGCTCCATCCCAGTTTTGGTTTTGATGAACAAGGGATCATCAAAGCGGCTCCTCAGTTTAGCTAATACGTGACTGGCGGCCGATTGACTCATAAACATCTTTTGGGCCGCTTTTGAGAGGTGTCGTTCCTTCTCTAAAACGACCAACAGACGCAGCTGATTAATATCAATATCCATAAGTTATCGAAATCTCTCATATGAAAATAAAAAAAATGCATTTTCATAATAACCTAATCCCGAGTAAAAAGGTGCCAAGAACTTTTGAATGGTCATGCTTAAATTTTGGTTCAATGACGCCATACAACAGCACTATTTAACGTTAGATGCCATTTGTAGAGAATTTAGAACTACATCTGCTCTTGACCTAAATCAGGCTGAGTAGTGGCGAAACAAATCACGGCCAATCACCCCTCTAATTGATATTTTCCATAAGGAGATGAGATGAAAAAAGTAACGGTTGCAGCAACCCAAATGGCTTGCTCATGGGATGTCAAAAGTAATGTCGATAAAGCCGAAGCATTGGTCCGCGAAGCGGCTAAACAAGGCGCGCAAATTATCCTGTTGCAGGAGCTATTCGAAACCCCCTATTTTTGCATTGAGATCAGCGAGTCCTATCATAAACTCGCATCAACATTAGAAAATAATGAAGCTTTTGCTCGTTTATCTCAGTTAGCGAAAGAATTACAAGTGGTGCTTCCCTTTAGCTGGTATGAACGCGCCGGGAACGTCAGTTTTAATTCCATTGCAGTGATTGATGCCGATGGCTCGTTGCTGGGAAAATACCGCAAGACGCATATTCCCGATAGTGATGGTTACTTAGAAAAATATTACTTTAGTCCTGGCGATACCGGATTCAAAGTCTGGAACACCCGTTATGCTAAAATCGGTATTGGTATTTGTTGGGATCAATGGTTCCCCGAAACCGCTCGCAGCATGGCGCTGCAAGGGGCTGAATTGTTATTCTTCCCTACCGCCATAGGGAGCGAACCCAGCCAACCCGCACTTGATTCACAGCCGCACTGGCAACGTACCATGCAGGGCCATTCCGCTGCAAACCAGATCCCAGTGATCGCATCCAACCGTATTGGCACCGAAACTGCTCAATTCCGCGACCTGTCACTGACCTTCTTTGGTTCATCGTTTATCACCGATGGTACTGGCGAAATTGTGGCCAAAGCGGATCGTGAGCACCAAAGCATTCTGACTCACGAATTCGATCTCGATGAACTCGAATTTCAACGCCGGGCTTGGGGATTATTCAGAGACAGACGACCAGAACATTACCGCGGTCTATTAACACTGGACGGACAGGTCAAGGATGGTGGTCATGAATAACCCAAAAATGGGGATCGCACCACTGGCTCTGTTTAGTTTATGTACGGTTCTTGTGGTTGATACACTCACCGCATCGGCTTCTATTGGCGTCAGTGCTCTGGGATGGTGGGCGTTGATTCTGGTAATCTTTGTACTACCTTATGGCCTAATCACCTCGGAGTTGAGTGCCGCTTACCCCGGTGAAGGCGGGATCTACGATTGGGTCAAACGTGCCTTTGGCTCTCGTTGGGCAATTCGAACTACATGGCTCTACTGGATTAATGTCGGTTTGTGGATGCCTGCAGTTTATATTCTGTTCGCCGGAACCTTTACCGAACTGTTCGCGCCTAATCTGCCACTCACGATCCAGATCATCATGTGCATTGCGCTCACATGGATAACCGTCTGGGTCTGTAACGTCTCTATCGATATCGGTGTCTGGGTCACCAACTTCTGCGCTTTATTAAAAGTACTGATTATTGCTGTTTTGGGGATCGGTGGTTTTGTTTATGCGGCAAAACATGGCGTGGCCAATGATTTCTCTATACAAGAAATGCTGCCATCATTTGATTCCGGAGTAGCCTTTCTGCCAGCCTTAGTCTTTAACCTAATGGGCTTTGAACTGGTCGCGACCATGACCAAAGAGATGAAAGATGTCAAACAGATGCCCAAAGTAGTTTTTCTGGCCATGGGCGTTACCGCACTACTTTATATCATAGGGACACTGGGTATTCTGCTAGCCTTACCGGTAAAAGAAGTGGGTCTGGTAGCTGGGATTGTCGACACCTTAAAAGTGCTGTTCGGCACCGATGCCTGGGGCCAGTTCATGACCGATGCCTTAGGGGTAATGACCTTACTCACCTTCATTGGCAACATGGTCAGCTGGACGATGGGATCGAGTCGAGCTGCCAGCGAATCGGCTCGTGACGGCGAACTACCTAAAGTATTGGGAAAAACGTCCAACAAGCACAACACGCCCGTCGGAGCCAATGTGTTTACCGGGCTCGTTTCAACACTGGTCATTATCATTTATGCTTTCTTTGCCAGCAGTAATGATGAATTATTTTGGTCCATGTTTGCATTCTCAAGCTGTGTTTTTCTAGTGCCCTATCTATTGATGTTCCCGGCATATCTAAAACTTCGATTAACGGATGGCGATCAACCGCGCCCCTTTAAAGTTCCCGGAAGTATACTGGTTCAGAAAATAATGACCGTCATCTGCTTCCTCATCATTTTACAGGCCGTCGTTCTGTTTATCTTCCCCGATGTATTATCCGGTAAGGTCGATTGGTCCTATACCTTGCCTATTTTATCCGGGGTACTCATCACTGTGGCCATCGGAGAAATACTACTAAAACGAGCCACAATGCATAAACATGAATCGGTAAACACAGGAGACTTGGCATGAGCAACATCATCACCCAATTACCCATTGAAGAAGGGTTCTACATGCCAGGCGAGCATCATCCTCAATGCGAGGTCTGGATGGCTTGGCCAGTTCGCAGCGATAACTGGCGCAATGGTGCCAAACCCGCACAAAAAACATTTGTAGATATCGCCTGTGCCATTGCCGAGGAAACCCCGGTGGTCATGGTCGTGAATCAGGTACAATATGCCAATGCCCGGGAACAATTACCGGCCCATATCAAAGTGATCGAGATGTCATATAACGACAGTTGGATGCGTGATATTGGTGCGACTTATGTGATCAACTCACAAGGTCAGCGCCGCGGGGTAAGCTGGCAGTTTAATGCTTGGGGCGGACTGGTTGATGGGCTTTACTTCCCTTGGAATTTAGACGATCAGGTCGCTGAAAAAATGCTGAGTTTGACCAACGATGATCGCTATCAAGCACCGTTAGTTCTCGAAGGGGGCTCAATCCATACAGATGGTGAAGGAACATTATTTACTACAGAAGCGTGTTTGCTTCATCCAAGTCGCAATCCGGAACTATCAAAACAGGCCATCGAAGCACATTTAAAACAGTATCTGGGCGTTGAGAAAATTATTTGGTTACCGCATGGAATATTCAACGATGAAACCAATGAACATGTCGATAATGTTTTACATGTAGTGAAACCCGGAGAAGTTATTCTGGCCTATTGCGATGATCCAAAGGATCCACAATATTTATGGAGTCAGCAAGCTCTTCAAGTGTTAGAAAATGAACGGGATGCTAAAGGCCGTGCGCTTAAAATCCATAAAATGCCAATGCCTGGACCTCTATATATGACTGAAGCTGAAGCGCAGAATATCGATAGCAGTGATGGGATGATGCGTCAGGCCGGTGAACGGTTAGCCGCTTCTTATGCTAACTTTCTGATCACCAACCAGCGAATCGTCTACCCACTGTTGGATGAACGCTATGATGCGACCGCCAAGCAAGTCCTTGAATCAGCGTTCCCCGAGCATCAAGTGGTTGGCGTAGCGGCCCGAGAAATCCTACTCGGCGGAGGGAATATCCATTGCATTACTCAGCAGGTTCCGCAAAGGATCCGCTGATACGCCTAATGTCGAGACACTGGGGCTATTATCGTCTCCCATAAAAAACACCTCCATATAAGGAGGTGTTTTTCAGTTCAACGGCAACATTGCTAAAGTTTTGTCACATCTGATTTAGACACATTACAGCTGGTACTATTATTGCTCCATTTTTCACCAACTTTGGGTGATTCATGACCATGCTGAACCCCTTTGTATACAACACAGACATGGGGTTTCCCGGATTGATAATTTTTAATTTTTAAATTACGAATAGTTGCACGATCATTAAAGTTACCATTCACGCCGGCAACAGAGCCAATTTTGGCATCAATTTTAACGCCATTAATAGTCAAATAACGAGGACCACCATTATCAGTACAATTCCCACATGAACGATAAAGCTTGCCATGTTCACCGGTTAGCGTGAAATTACCTTTAATTTCAACCGTACTATTTTTCGAATTGTGCTGGAATACTTTATCAGGTTTGCCACCAGGACCATTTTTACTGTTATAAGCAACCCCACCAATAATCGTCATTTTTTTACCATTGTTAGTGGCTGCATCTTCACAGATATCTTCCCAGATCACATTCTCCAATGTACAGTTACCGCTTTTACAATGAATGCCATCCGAGCCTCCATTTTTGGAAATCCGAACATTTTTAACGGTCGCATTAATCAGCGTTAAAACAGGTTTCTGGTGTTCATCGTCACCATTGCATGACAATCCAATGGTCTTTCCACCACAATCAACCGTTTTATTCTGAATAGTCGCCCCTGCATAGCATTCGGATTTAGCTGATGCTTTTAGCAATACAGGTGCTGAAGTATCCGCAAAAGTGTTAGATAGATTAGATTCGATCACCTTATCGCTATCCGTCACCGCTTTCACCTGATAAGAATAATCCGCGTAAGGAACTGCATCGGCATCTTCATAGGTGCGTTCATCCGGAGTCAGTGTCGCAATTAATTTTTGTGGCCCTGACATACCGTTGACGCGATACACTTCCTGACGCAGGACATGCGTATTATCATTCGACCAAGTCAAAATGGTCTGTTCTTGATTTTGATACAGCATCAAACTTAAATCACCAGCGATAACTGCTGGTGAAGCTAAAAGCGATGCCATCAACATCGTCATTACTGTTCTCTTCATTATGATCTCCATTCCTTGAGTTCGGGTACTGCTAATAACAATCTTCCGATAAATAACTCTTAAACATCATATTGTTATCATGTTCTTGAATCTTATTCGGTCTTGCTACAAGCTTATCCATATACATTAAATGAGCTATAGCTCAACAACATTAGAACAGCTTTTCATTTTTAACAAATATAAAAATAGAGGTGTGATCACAAATTTAAACTATAATGATAAATATATTTATATTGGATTTTTATATTTTAATTTTTTTAAAAATACAATATTAAATCGACTACGTTTTATATAAAATAAAACGACTTTAAGAGGAATTAGATCTATTGGTGCAGCACACGTCTGCTATGCAATCACTTTGATATAGCCAACTTGTATATTAAACGCGTCATTTAATATACAAGTCAGATAGATGATATCTGTTTGAATTATTACTTAAGATATTATCCCATATATTCATTTTATAATTAAATGACCAATGGAATCATTTTCTCAATTACCCTCTAGCCGCCATAAAAATGCCACTGCCAGCGAGTAATAAACCCGACCCATAGCGTAAAGTTCGGTTTCCTTTAGCAAAACGAAACGAATTTTTCGCCTTATATGCAACATAGGCATACCCCAACATCACGCCGCCTACCGCAACGGTTGCAATGCTATATAGCACAACCGCATCCAGAACGCTCACTTGGGATAAATCAAGAAATGCCGGGAAAAAACTAAGATAAAATAAAATAGCTTTAGGATTACTCAGCGTCGTCACCAAACCCGCGGTAAAACTTGCAAAATGACTCGGTTCTCTAATTAACGTAACTTGTTCATCATGCGAACGACGAGCAACAGCAAAAGAGATTCCCATCCAAATAAGATAGGCTGCCCCTATATATTTAATAATCACAAAAGAGCTCCCCATCAGTTGCGACAAAGCAGTCAATCCAAATAACGCGAGTGTAATAAAAACGAAATCACCCGCAACGATACCAACAACCGTTGAAAAACCATGCTTCATACCGACAGCCAAGGTGCGGGCTACAACCGCCAGCACCCCGGGCCCCGGGATTAACGCCAAAATTAACATCGCACCAAATAAAGCTAACGAAGAGGTATATGTCATCATCACTCCTGAATATCAATTGCCACCATCGGGCAAGTTCCATCACATCAATTCACGCCAACTTCTATCTATCAACCCGGTGAATCAAATCTCGAAGAATCATTTGGCCTTCTAACCAATACCCTAAATTAGATTGACCATTAATATGCCCAACAGCACCAATGTTATGCACTGCGGCATTTAACGCTCGCCCTTGATTATAAGCATGTTCAATAGAAGCATAGGGATCATCTTCACTGGCCACGATCACCGCAGGACAACAATCACAATACGTTCCCAAATTACTAAAATGAACGGCCTGTTCGGGGAATTCCGGGCCTAAGACATTAGGCATGGCGACTAACATAGCCCCTGATACCTGGCCAAGGTCATGACACCGTAGCCATTCGGTAAACAAAACACATCCCAAACTATGCGCAATCACGACCACAGGTTCATGAATAGATACTAATGCATGCTCGAAATCATCGAGCCACTGTTCCATAACCGGTTGTTCCCAATTTGAATGTTCTACCCATGTAGCTTGTTCCGATTCCAAATACCACTGGCGTTGCCAATGTTCGGATCCCGAATTACCAATCCCGGCTAAAAACAGTAAATGCATATATACTCCTTCAATGTAGTACTGTTCATTTCTATTTTTTACATGTTTTAATATTATGATCAAGCTTTAGTTTTATTAGCTCCGATGACGATGATACTTAATTTTATCGGTTCCCTATATTTTATTTGTATCCTGTAATATTAAATCATCTCATATTCATTTTTCGTGGTGACTTCTTCGGCATGGACATGAAAAATATATCGTAAATTCCAATACTAGAACTCTATTAAAATAGAGTTTTCCCATCAAAAAAATAAAATCTAAATAGCGGTTCTAACCTTTTAATGAGTTGGCTATCTATTCCAAACCAGCAAATGAGGACACACTGACAAAGTGATACTATTCTCAATATTATATTTATAGCTTTTTCAATAAAAACGAGTATTCATAAGTGCGAATCCCTCCCCTTTATTCAATCTTCCCGCTGTCGATGCGATGGTAAAAGTCTTTAAATCACATCGGTTCTCATCATATCCCAAGGCCTGACTTAAGCCACTCAAGAAGTATTCCTAAGACTAGGTCTCAGAGGCCATTCCTTTAAGTAGAGCACTAGGACCAAACAGCTAGTTAGGTGGATACAGTATCAGACAACTGCATGCTTCCTCGCGTGTTAAAAGGCTATTATTTCATCATATAAAACATAGACACGGCCTTATTCTGTCAGAATATAAAATTTCATCTAGTTGCAGCACTTTCAACTGAGATCACGGTTATTGACACCATAGAAATTAAAATAGACAAAGTCCGAACCTTCATTAAAAATGCAAAAGGTTTCCGGTGCTATGGTATTCAATAACAACATGCTCAACGCTGAATGATCCACAATGTAAGGCATGTTTCAATGATCTTCGATGTTGAGAGACCGCAATGAAAAACCTCTATCGACTCAATGAATTTCTGGATGTTGAACGTTTGCAAACCCTTCAGGATTACTTTAGTGAATCGATGACGATTGCCTTAGTCGTCGTCGACCAACAAGGTGTTCCCGTGACCCAACCCAGTGGCTTCTGCCAGTTTTGTTTAAACGCTCGAGAACAACCAACACTCGCACCACACTGTTATCAATGCGACGATGCGGGCGGAAGAGCCGCAATGAAAGCCGCTAAACCGGTGGTCTACCGCTGCCATTGCGGCTTTGTCGAATTTGCAGTTCCCATCCTCATCCATGGACACTATTTAGGGGCATTTATCTCTGGTCAAATTCGGGTCGAACCCAATAAAGAACAGCAAATCCCGTTTATCTTACCCCTTGCTCAAACATCCGATGTAACCATTGCAGAGCGCGAGGCTGATCACTCATTGCCCTACCAGCGCTTTGAATCAATCGCCTATACGTTGTTACATGTCGCATCCTATTTAGTTGAACAAGCTTATGCGAATAACATTCAACGCGAACTGCATCAAAAAGAAATTGCACTCAATAATGAGTACAAAAAACGCGTCGAGATGGAACTTTCACTACACGAAGCGGAATTTAAGGCCCTGAGCTATCAAATAAATCCACACTTTTTATTCAATGTTCTAAACACTATTGGTCGATTAGCTTATTTAGAGGATGCCCCACAAACAGAAACCATGGTCTTCAATTTCTCCGATATGATGCGCTATCTGCTGCAAAAAAATAACAGTACCGGCGTCATTACTCTAGGCAATGAACTCACCTATGTTGAAAACTACATTGCCATCCAAAAAGTCCGGATGCCACACCGTTTCGACTATAACATTGATGTTCCAGAATCATGTCTAGCTATCATCTGTCCTTTTCTGTTACTACAGCCATTGGTTGAAAACTTCTTTAACTATGTGGTGGAACCCCGGGAAGGAAAAAGCACTCTCACCATTCGCGCTTATCCTGATGACAGTCATCTAACGATCACATTACAAGATAATGGGGATGGCATTGCCCCTGAGCAAATCCAGCAGATCAAACAAGGGCAGAATAACCGTCATAAAACCGGTATTGGGATCAACAATATTCAAAATCGACTTCGTTTAATGTTTGGAGAACAGGGCCGATTTGAAATCACTAGCCCGTATAAACCCAATCAGGGAACCTCTATTACAATTCAATTTCCTATGGCTTATGCCCGGTAACCGCCTATGTTTAAATTTTTGATCATTGAAGATGAACCGATTGAATTACAATCACTAAAAAAAATAATTACCACCACGTTTCATCATGCAGAGATCCTTCTTGCAAGCACAGGGCGTGAAGCCATGCAGGTGCTGAATGACCGGCCCGATTTAAATATGGTATTGGTCGATATCAATATTCCTCGCCCTAGTGGTGTCGACATTATTAAACAGTTACGGGCACAGCAGCTTCCAGCCAAAGTGATCGTCATTACCGCCAATGATGATTTTGCGTTAATGCGCCAAATGATCAATCTTAAAATCGATGATTATCTGCTCAAACCGGTGAAAACACAGCTACTCATTGAAACGCTCCAAAAATATCTGGAGGTAAATACTCAGCAGTTAGCCTCAGAGGATACACGCCTAACCCAACTGCAAAAACGGCTTATCGAGCATGATTTGATCGACTGGAATGATTTTATGCTAGAGCAGTTGGAAGGTGCCATGCGCCCCCCAACTTCCACCGCAATTATAGACCTGCTACACGCGCTGGATTCGCAGCTCGCCGGCCCCCAAAACGGCCCGCTCTCGGCAGAACTGGCCAAACGACTCGAACAATTTGGCAAAACAGGACTCAACAGTCATAGCTATGTGTCATATCTCAAAGGGCTTTTCGCGCTTAATATTCAACTGGCTGCAAATACCCAAAGCGATCCATTGATTGAATCCAAGGCCTTTATGCAGCGGGCTAAAACATATATCGATACCCATCTATTTCACGCGATTACCCTTGAAGACACCGCAACGCATGCTTACGTTAGCCCTTGTTATCTAAGCCGTATGTTTAAAAAAGAATGTGGAATGAAATTTACTCACTATGTCAGTGAGCGACGCCTTAAAGTGGCCAAATCACTCCTAGAATTTAGCGATCTATCCATTCAACATATTGCACTGGATTTAAATTATCAGGATGCCAACTACTTTAGCCGGATCTTCAAACAATATTCAGGCATCCGCCCTTTAGAATATCGAGAACGATCACGACAAACATCACCGCCATCGCTATCCGCCGACTTCACAACTGAATCCGGCCGCTTCAACTTGTGATTTGAGCTCAGTCATCAATGTCTCGGGTAGCGTATTTCGATCAGCCAACCGATAATCGAGACCTAACAACTGATACTTATTTTCACCATAACTATGATAAGGCAATAGATGAATTGCCTTAACCCCTGCTAATGTTCGAGTGAAATCGATAATTTCTGAAAGCGCCGTTGCATTATCATTGACCCCGGGGATCACGGGCACTCGCACAATCGTCTCGGTTAAAGAGGCTATCAATCTGATATTCTCCAGCAATTTTCGATTATCTCGCCCGGTAAACTCTTGATGCAAATCGGAATTGATCATTTTGACATCAACCAGTGCTAAATCGACATAACGAAATACTTTCTGGATTGTGGTACGGGATGCTCCGCAACCAGTCGTTTCTATCGCCGTATGCCACCCTTTGGACTGACAAGCTTTGAGCAATTCACAAGCAAAATCACTCTGCATTAACGCTTCCCCGCCCGATAGCGTAATCCCCCCATTTGATCGCCGATATTGCACACTATCTTTCGCCAGTTCAGCGATCACTTCCGCCACACTCACTTCGCGCCCTTTCATCTCTAAGGCATTCGTAGGGCAGACTTTGGCACATTCGCCACATTGATTACAAAGGCTCCGATCTACATGCACTGGATTATTTAAATCAATCGCCTGTTTAGGACAAGCCGACACACAACGGCCACAGTGCAAACACTTCATGGCATTGTATTCAATTTCAGGATAAGGATGCTGTGATTCTGGGTTGCAGCACCACTGACACGCAAGCGGACATCCTTTGAAAAAAGGAATCGACCGGATCCCAGGACCATCATGCAATGAATAGCGTTGAATATTAAAAATGACGCCGCGAGTTTCATAACGGATATCGTCATCAACCGTCATATTGCGCTCCTAAAAGCCAAATCAAAATGAAAAACTCAAGGGTTTCCCCCTGAGTTTTGGATTAATTTCAATTAGAAATGTTGTTCGGTTCGGCTAATAATGTCGTCCTGAACCTCTTTGGCAAGCACCACAAACTGAGCACTGTAACCCGCGACTCGGACTACCAGATCTTGATGTTCCTCTGGATGCTGCTGAGCTTCACGTAGCGTCTGATGATCGACCACATTAAACTGAACATGCATCCCTTTGTGGTCAAAGTAACTGCGCACCAAGTGGGTAAAATTCATCAATCCTTTATCACCTTCCAAAGCCGATGGCAGGAATTTCTGATTGTATAAAGTCCCATTGGAAGCGATAAAATGATCGAGTTTAGCCACCGAATTGGCCGCAGCAGTCGGACCTAAGGTGTCTTTGCCCTGACGCGGTGAAACCCCATCGGCAAGCGGTTGTTTCGCTAAACGGCCATCCGGCATTGCCATAACATCTTTACCAAACAGCACGTTGGCCGATACCGGATAAATCCCGGCTTGGAACTGACCACCCCGCTGGTTTTTATATTTTTCGACTTCTTTGCAATAAATCAAAGCACAACGCCGTGCCAGCATATCCACGTCATCAACATCATTGCCATAGCATGGGGTGTTTTCCATGATATAACGCACTTCATCAAATACATTTAAAATGCCCTGACGGCTATCACCTTTATCGCCGACAGGATGACCAAAGTTGGCGGCCAAGGCTTCTTGCAACTGAGTTAACGAGACCTGATGTTCATCGAAGACATGTTTTTGCATGGCATAGATCGAATCACCACTATCGGCAATACCGAATGCCTGAGGGCCGGTAAAGTTATAAATAGCACCGCCTTCCTGCACTGTTAAACCACGGCCAATACAATCATCGACCATCGCCGATAAGAAAGGTAATGGGCAGCGTTCTTTATGCGCTAAATCCACACAGTTACAAGCTTCAGCCAATTGATACACAAAATACGACATCTGTTTCTGGAAGGCGCTAAAGAGAGCTTCAATATCTTTAAACGAGGTCATTTCACCGGTTGCCGGGCCAAACTGCTCAGTTCCGATCCGCCCATTATTGAGGGTAATTTCCAATACTTTAGCCACATTGAAAAATGCGGCGTCATGCCAACCATCCGTTTTATGCGGTGCCTGAGGTTCCACACAGCCAATAATGCAGTAATCCCGAGCATCTTCCAGCGACACGCCTCGATTTTGCAGTGATGGAATAACCACTTCATCGTTATACATCGCGGGCACACCAAGACCTAATCGAACCAGTTCACTAGCTCGGAATAAAAACTCTTCAGGGGTATCCTGCCAAACCCGGATTGAAAATGAAGGTTGTGGCATCTGCACATGAGCGGTCGCTTCCATACACATATAACTCATGTCATTAGTGGCATCGAGCCCTTCTGGAGTCTGCCCGCCGACACAAAGATTTTGGAAAACGGCATAGCCCGCAAAGGCCTGCGCCGAAACTTCATCTCGGGTTTTATTGATATCGTTGAGTTTAATCCAACAGCAATCCACCAGCTCCTGCGCCTGTTCATGGCTAATCGACTGATCATCACGGTAATAAGGGTACATGTACTGATCGAACCGTCCCGGAGAAATTGAATGACCGCTTGATTCAATCTGGATCATACATTGAACGAACCAGAAGCTCTGGCAAGCTTGCCAGAAATTACTGGCACCATATTGCGGAACATGGCGACAATTTTGTTCAATCTGTAAGAGTTCACTTTTTCGGGTTGGATTAGTTTCCTGCTCACTTAATTCATGCGCTTTGTCGGCATAACGGTGGGCAAAACGAATAGCAGCCTGATAACTGATAATGACTGCCTGATAGAATTGGTCTTTTTTAATGTAACTAGGATCGCTACGATCCAGTCGGCTCATCGCTAATTGCACTTCATCAATCACACCCTGAAAACCGATTTTCAGGATTTTGCCATAATCGACACAGACGTGGCCAATCCCACCATAGAAGTAATTTCCAACGGTAAACACACCATGGGCCATACTGCTACGGGTTTCTGGTGACATATATGAAGCCGCCAAATCACTGGTGGTTTTACCTGGCCAATATTTAAACGCTTCATGCAGCTCGGCTGCCGTTTCTTTTGGGATCACAAACGGGTCAGCAACACGTGCGTCCATGGTATCGAACTCTTTTTCGACCCAATCAAAGGAAAATTCCGGACAAATCAGGGTCGAACGGGGATGCTTAGTTGTTGCTCCTACAATCAACTCATCCGGACGAATAGTGACAGGTAACTGTTCAAACACTGTTTTCACCAAATGAGCCCGGCGCATGATGACCGGCAGCCCTTCGCTCTCTTTATAAGCCTGAGTGGCTAACACCGTCCGTTCCGATTCGACATAAGGGGTTGCGCTAAGAATTGTTTTTTTCAAGCGCAGTACACGATCAGTCGGTTGAGAAAAGCCTTTTGCTAACATAGTCTTGCTCCTCAAAGATTAATCAAAAAATCGAAGAGCCATCAGTGCGAGTGGGATCCATCGCTACATACATTCTACAAACTTGAAGATATATCTACCCTTAACCCGTCAGTGATGACCTTTTTACTCTTATGATTTAATCGTAAGCGAGCCTTGCCAAAATGTTTTGTCCAGTACTAGCATAAATTTGTGCACCATCTCGATTCATGACAAAAAAATGCTATCTCTAACCCATCAGCACAATGGTCGATCCACCATCAGGCTCCGCTGGTTGGCGCACTGAGATCCAAAAAAGGCCGGATCAGCATATCCAATTTCGGATGCACTACGCGACGTTTCACCGTCACCGCATAAAAATTCTCATAGACATTCGGCAGCAACAGGTAGCGTTTTAATATTCCCTGATCCAACTCATCCTTCACCACAACATCTGGCATCACCGCTAGAGCTCCGGTATCCCGAGTTAACAATCGTAGCATTGCCATATCATCTGATTCTGCCACGACCTCCGGTTGCAACTCATACTGAGCAGCAAAGGCGTCAAATGCAGCTCGCAGTGGGTTTTCGCCATAAGGGAGCACCCAACGCTGCTCTCGATAGCTATCATCTAATTCAGCAGAGAGCGCTAAGCCCGGCTGACCAATAATAGCCACCGCTTGTCGCGCTAACGAACGACTCTGCCAACTCTGTTTATTAGAACCTCGAACCGGAATATTAGTTAATGCAATATCGATCTGCAGCTCAGAAAGTGCATTTAAAAGCCCGGTCTGACTCATCGATTGTAAGGTGTACCGGCAATCGTTCTGTTTTATCAAAGGTTGAATAAACTGTTCAATGAAGTTCCGGGATATCGTCGATAGCATTCCAATCCGAATAGTCGCTCCCGGCAAAGTTTCACCACTGGTGAGTAAATTTTCCAGCTCCTCACCATTTTTGAAGATCTCATCGGCATAATTCAAAGCATGATAACCGCTCTCAGTTAATACCAATGACCGCCCCTTACGCATAAATAACTGAACATCCAGCGCTTGCTCAAGCTGTTTGATCTGCGAAGAGAGGGCCGATTGTGAAATATGTAATTTCTGCGCAGTCTGCGTCAGATTCCCCAGTTTGGCGACCTGCCAAAAATAATAAAGGTGATGATAATTAAGTCGGCTCATTGTTCTATAAAAAAGAATGATTGATTAATTATTATATATTTTACTTAACATTAACCTCGTCTCACAATAGCCACTATCTTTTGAAATGTGAGGTCGGTCATGTTTTCCCTGTTTTTAATCACGCCACTTAAGCTGATGCTCCTCGGCTTAGTCGCTATTCTAGGCTTTACTATATTTCGCTATAGCTGGGTTGCATTCAGTGGACAAGCGGATCGCGGACGATTTCTGCGCGCTTTAATGATGACGATTGCCGCAGTGGTGATGGTAATTATCAGCAATCATATGCTGTTATTCTGGGCGGCATGGATTAGCGTGAGTCTTTCACTGCATCGACTAATTTTATTCTATCCGCAACGTCCCCGGGCTCAGCTTGCAGCTCATAAAAAATTTCTATTGGCTCGTTTAAGTGAACTGCTTCTGGGAGTTGCTCTACTGTTACTCTATCTTCACTTTCAAACACCTTATATCAGCGCCATCATCAAGCAAGTTCCCACTGCGGGTTCCCATTTGGATATTCATATCACTGCCGTACTACTGGCGCTGGTGGCGCTTATTAAATGTGCTCAGCTCCCGATCCATGGCTGGTTGATCCAAGTTGTCGAAGCCCCCACCCCCGTTTCAGCACTGCTACATGCGGGGATTGTGAACCTAGGTGGGATCTTATTGCTCTTTTTCGCGCCAGTGCTAGCGGCCAGCTCAGCGGCCTGTTGGCTCTTAATTGTTTGGGCGGGGATCAGCACTGTCATTGCGGGGCTCGTATCCACCACTCGCATCAGTATCAAGGTCAAACTAGCTTGGTCAACCAGCTCCCAAATGGGATTAATGCTGGTTGAAATCGCTTTAGGCCTCTATGAAATGGCATTACTACATCTCTTTGCCCACTCCTTCTATAAAGCGTATTCCTTCCTGAACAGTGGCAGCACGGTCAATAGCTATCTGTCGACCCAACTCAGCGGGGAATGCCAGCCCAAAGTCCGTCATTGGGTCTTTGCTCTGGTTTTAGCTATGACGATTCTCAGCATGGCTCAGTGGCAGTTTACCGTGACCCAGAGTCTAGCAGCCACCATGCTCGTGCTATTTGCCCTGTCGGCTTTAATTCTTCCTAGTGTGACTCGCTGGGATAGAGCCAGCCCGGTGCGGATTTTGATCACCTTAATCGTGGCCTGCGCCCTGCTAACCTTTTATACCACAGCTAAACATCATCTCATGGTATTGATGGGCCTTGATGCACCGCTGGATCATGCGGCCGATACTTGGGTGGCCATGTTGTTCATCGCTTTGTTTGCGTTCTCTATAGCTTTGCAATACTGGCCTCACATTCGTTGGGTCAAACGATTATTTATTTGGCTTAACGCCGGAGCCTATCTCGATGAATGGGCCACGCGTTTAACACTAAAACTATGGCCAAGCCAATCGCTACTGAAACTACAGCATGCGCATCTTTCTCTGAACTCGGAGGTTAAATCCTGATGAAAAGCAACACGGTCACTTCGAAAAAACGAGTACCTGCCTGGCCCATTGCTAAATTAGCAGCGGCCTCCATTGCCCCCGCTTGGCCTTTGGATCAAGCCGTTGCCGTCAACCCTTGGTGGCCACAGCGACATGCCCCGATTGAACGCACTTTTGCTGAACAAGCGGTACTCACAGGGCAAACCGGATTAATGCCCCGCAGCTATTATCGCAGCCTGTGGCGACAGCAAATCCAACCAGAACATCTTCAGCGGGCTTTGGAGCAACTGCAATTACCCTTCACCGTGCCTCAATTAGAAGAAGATCTCCAGCGCGAAAGCCCCTTGCACACGCGTTGGAAAACTTTGGCCATGCTCATGGATGAGGCAATTCCCTCACCACAAGGGCACAGTTGGGAACAAGAAATTATCGCGCAGGTCAGCCAATTCATCGCGCTCTATCATAAATATCCTGAACGCTTCGATGCTAATGGTAAAAATGGTGAGCACCTTTATCAAAGTTGGTTGGAAGTAGTCACCCGAGATAAAGGCATTAAAACGCTGCTAGGTGTCGATCTACTCCATGACTTCCGCGCCATGCCGACGACCATTTCTGAGTTATTTATTGAACTGGAACCCTTCTGGCAACCGATATGGGATAACCATGACGGAGCCGAAGCGTATATGCGTGCATGCCTGCAGCAACTTTCGGGTTGGGCCGGTTGGCAGTCATGGCTCGATTGGCAAGCCGGACTTAATCAGCAACAGCTCCAGATGCCCCATACCCTAGGGTTACTCGCTATTTTATTAACTTGGGATCAAGTGCTGATGCGCTGGTTACAGCAACACCATCCCAATATTGCAACCTTGTTGAATCAAATTTTGCATCATCAAGCTTTAAGAATTAACAGCCTCTATGAACAAGCGGCCCAACAACTGCAGCCACTTTGGGCCTGGCAACGCGCATTAGAACTGAGTGTACAAATGCCTTGGGCAAAACAACTGCAACAGACAACACCTGCACCGGAGCAACCCCGCCCCAAAATTCAGGCCGTGTTCTGTATCGACGTTCGTTCAGAACCGATGCGCCGTGCTCTTGAGGCACAAAGCCCCGAGATCGAAACCCTTGGCTTTGCGGGCTTTTTCGGCATTCCAATGGCCTATCAAACTCAAGATGGCAGCATTACTCGCCCCCAATTACCCGGTTTAATGGCCCCCTCATTGATTGCTCAACAGACACGTTTACAACCAGAACGCTGGATTCGGCTCACCCAATTGGGCTGGCAAAGTAGCTTGGAAAAACCATCGTCAAACTTAGGGATGATTGAAGCAAGTGGCCTACTTAAACTTGTGAGTCTGTTTAAACGTGCCGTTTTACAACAAGGAAGCAAAAATCCGGTCAACAAAGATGCCCGACCCAATGAAAAATGGGAACTCAAGCGCAATGAAAAACCGTTAACAATCACTGAAAAAGCGGAGCTAGCGGCCGGGATAATCCAAGCAATGGGCATCAAAGATCGCTTGGCCAAAGTTGTGCTACTCACCGGACATGGAAGCCAAACGTGTAACAATCACACCGCATCCAGCCTCGACTGTGGAGCCTGTGGCGGCCAAACCGGGGAAGTGAACGTTAAAGTACTGGCCTCACTACTGAATGATCGGGATGTGCGGGCCCAAATGTCCCAGTTTAAGGTCACCATTCCTGACGATACCCAATTTTATGCCGCCATGCATAACACGACGATTGACGAAATTCTCATATTCGATGCACCTCAAGCGCCGTGGCGAGCACAGATCGAACAGGCCTGCCAAGCAGCTCGACTAAAACGTGCGAAACAATTTGGTTACGCCAATGTGCCATCGGAAACTGAAGTGAAACGATTCTTCAAACAACGAGCCACTAACTGGGCCCAAATGCGTCCGGAATGGGGATTATGTAATAATGCGGCTGTTTTTATTGCACCTCGGGCACTCACACGGCGTCTCGATTTTGGCGGGAGAGCCTTCCTGCATGAATATCATGTCAGCCAGGATCCGCAGTTTTCTCAACTGGAAAAAATTATGACCGCCCCATTGCTGGTGATGAACTGGATTAACTTACAGTATTACGCATCCGTCGCACTACCCGATAAATATGGCAGTGGCAACAAACTGCTGCATAATGTGGTCGGAGGACATATTGGCGTATTCGAAGGCAATGGCGGAGACCTGCGCATTGGTTTATCTCAACAGTCCGTGCATGATGGGCAGCAATATCGCCACCAACCGATTCGATTAAGTGCCTATATTCAAGCACCTAAAACAGCTATCGAAGCCATTATGGCTCGTCATGAAGATGTTGCCTCACTGGTCAATAACGGTTGGTTATTTCTCTATCACATTGACGAAAGCCAGCAAATCAGTCGCTATCAACAGCATCAATGGTTAACCGTTTAATGAAGACGAGCCATAATGTGCCATTCGATAAAAACAGCGATAAAAACAAGGTATCCACCACAGAGGTCTCTATCAGCGACTAAGTGTGGGGCCTTGAGGCTTCAGATTCCGTTTTCGTTCAAATAAATGATTTCATATACAGCTGCGGTGTTGTTCCAAATTGTTTTTTAAAGGCAGCAGTAAAGGCACTAGCAGAGCGATAACCCAATTGAGCGGCAATCTCAAAACTGCTTTTATGCTCATTTAGCAGCTCGATCGCCCGGATGAATTTGAGCCGTTGATTCCACTCTGAAAAAGTAAGCCCTGTTTCTTTTTTAAACAGGCGTTCCAGAGTCCTGTCCCCTAATGCAAATTCACTCGCTAGTTGACTCAAAGTCGGGTTTTTCGTTTGATTCTGTACTAAGTAATGGGTAATTGGCTTAAAACGTTCACTTTGTCCGTCCGGCAAATCCAACGGCGTTTCATCCAGTTCAGCCAATTCATCCATAATCACCCAAGACAATCGCTGTAAACGTTGTTTGGAACCATGGGGCGTCGACAAGTTTAAAAAATGGATCAACAACTGTTGCATCAATGGCGTCATATGCAACACCGTACACCGGTTTGGCATTGAATCACTGGCTCTTTGATCCACAAAAATAAAGCAGGTTAATACCTCGGTATTGGCCGTCATCTCGTGTTCCATTCCCCCCGGAACCCAAATAGCATGGCTGGGAGGAACTAACCATTGTGCTCCCGGAACGGTTACCTTCATAATGCCTTGATTGGACCAAACCAACTGCGCTCGGGGATGAGAATGTGCGGGTCGGCTTAATTCTCCAGAACTAAATTTTTTACTATGGACAATAATATTCTGCTCAGGATCGTCGATGTGACCCGGACTTGGGCCACGAGTTAATGTCGGATTCTCAGTATATTTTGTCATGATATCGATATTTCTTATTTTCGGTGAAAAATTAGAATAGTACCCAAAGAGCCTGATCGAAATAGCGTCACTTTATGTCTTATAAAAAAATATTTGTCGTCATTGTCTTTCTGTTTGCAGCGACCATTTCATGGTTGCCTTTTCAAGGCATGACAACGCAACAATCACAAACATTTGGTTTAGTCGTTTTAGTTCTCAGCTTATGGGGAACGGGAATTATTCCTAATTATCTGACCAGCCTTATCTTCTTTTCATGTTTACTGATCTTTAAAATCGCTCCTCCAGAAACCGTTTTTTCTGGTTTTTCATCAGCGGCCATCTGGCTGGTATTTTCCGGGTTCATTATGGCGGCTGCGATTAAAAATGTAGGACTGAGTTACCAAATTAGTCGGATTTTTCAATGCTACTTTGCTCACAGTTATGTTGCCTTAATCTCCGGAATGATGCTATTTACAATGGCGCTAGGATTTTTAATGCCTTCGTCACTGGGCCGGGCCGTCTTAATGGTTCCGATTGGTTTGGCATTAGCCGATCAAGTGGGATTTGCCCCCGGAACCAAAGGCCGAACCGGCATAGCGCTAGCCTTAACTTTTGGCTGTCATGTTCCAAGTTTTGCAATTTTACCGGCAAATGTCCCTAATATTGTATTAACCGGTGCTGCACAGACCCTGTACGGCTTGAATTTTACGTATGCCCATTATCTGTTATTGCACTACCCGCTCCTTGGCATTGCCAAAAGCATCGTTATCACTGGATTAATCGTCTTTTTATTTCACGATAAACCAGTGCCCCATCTTGCAAAAATGACGAACCAAACATCAACAGATTTGGGAGAAAACCAGCGTAAACGCTACTGGATCAGCGGCATTTTGCTGATTACTTTATGCTTGTGGATGACCGATTCGATTCATCATATCAGCCCAGCCTGGATTGGATTGGTTGCCTCAAGTCTATTGATGCTCCCAGGCATGAAATTAATCGATCCGGCTCAATTTCAAAAGAGCATTAATTTTGGTTTATTACTATTTATTGCCGGTATTCTTGGGCTCAGCGCCGTCATGAAATATACCGGTTTGGGATATGTGATTGCACAGTGGCTGATCCATATTTTACCGTTAACCAAAGGTGCTGATTTCACTAATTTTATTTCATTATGTGTCATGTCATTTATCACCGGCATTGTCACCACCCTACCCGGGGTTCCAGCCGTATTAACACCGATGGCCCAGCAGTTATCACACATTACCGGTTTAAGTTTAACCACCGTTTTGATGACCCAAGTCATTGGTTTTTCGACTGTGTTATTTCCCTTTCAGTCAGGCCCTTTAACAGTCGGAATGCAGCTGTCTCAAGAAAAGTTAGGACACGTGATGAAAATTACCATTCCAGTAGCCCTGATCACATTACTGGTTTTTGCACCGATGGATTATGTGTGGTGGAAATTCTTAGGCATGTTCTAATCACCGCTTATCAGAGAAACACCCATCGATTATGACTGTAAATCCAACACACTCTGACGTTCCACTAACGTGGGTTCCAGTTGAATGATTTGCGGTTCACTATGCGGGTTTTGCAATTTTACTAGCAACGCTTCAACAGCGGCTTTACCCAGCCGATATTTCGGCTGATGGATCGTGGTCAGCGGAGGCGTCATAAACTGAGCGATGCGGATATCATCATAACCAATCAGAGACAACTGTTCCGGGATTTTAATTTCCAGTTCATTTGCAGCACTGATCATTCCCATCGCCATCATATCATTGCCGACAAACAGTGCTGTAGGCAGTGATCCCGATGCCAGCAGCTGCTTAAATGCCGCATAACCCCCTTCACATTCAAAATTGGATTCGATCACCCAGGCTTTGTTTTCAGGCAATTTAGCATCCGCTAAAGCCTGTTGGAACCCCTGATAACGACTCAAAGCCTGATACTGCGACAAAGGCCCTGTTACACAACCGATATCACGGTGCCCTTTCTGGATTAGGTACTGAGTCGCCATATAACCACCGCGATAGGAGTTATCCAAAATTTTATCGCTGATCGCAACCGTGGGCCCCCAATCCATCACCACAACCGGAATATCCGGATAACGCTCGAATTCAGTTAACGTTTCGCCTTCAGCAGCGGTACACATTAACATCAAACCATCCACACGCTTTTGCAATAGCGTATCAATAGAGGCGCGCATTCGCTCACTATCCCCCTCCGTGTTGCAGAGGATCAGGTTGTAGCCTTGATGATAACAACTCCGCTCAACCCCTTTGACCACCTCACCAAAAAATGGATTCATTGAGGTGGTGACCAACATTCCCAGCGTTTTGGTTCGATTCATTTTCAGACTTCGAGCCAGCGCAGAAGGGGTATAATTTAGCGTCTTAGCCGCTGCATTGACTCGTGTTGCGATCTCCTCACTAACAAACCGAGTCTGGTTGATGACATGACTCACCGTAGATGTCGAGACTCCCGCCAGTCTAGCGATATCTTTCATGGTCGCCACAATATCAACTCCTTATTGAGGCTTGCGCACGAAGAAATTCATCCACCTCATCGCGATGAGGAATGGACGTTTGCGCCCCAAAACGAGTGACCGAAATCGCGGCAGCCGCATGAGCAAAACGAATCGCAGAATCCAGTGACATCTGTTCCAAAAGCCCGGTGACCAATGCACCATTAAAGGTATCCCCTGCGGCAGTGGTATCGGTAGCCTGAACCCGGAACCCGGCAATCAATCGCCCTTTTCGATTCTCACTGACCCAGACGCCACGCGCACCAAGAGTAATCATCACCACTTGAATGCCGAGATCATGCAAAGCACTGGCCGCCTGACCTGCCGAGACTTCATCGGTCACCGCAATCCCCGTTAAAACCTCGGCTTCGGTTTCATTCGGGGTAATGATATCCACATGGGCCAGCAACTCACGAGGAAGTGCTCGGGCCGGAGCCGGATTAAGGATCACTTGCGTATTGGCCTGTTTGGCTAATACAGCAGCCTCAATCACGCCATCCAGAGGCGTTTCCAACTGCATGAGCAAATAGTCGGCTTGCTGGATCAGGGACTGATAAGTCGCCACAACTTGTGCATTTAGATGAGCGTTCGCTTCCGGAGCAATACAGATAGTATTTTCTCCTTCATCAGAAACTTGGATCATCGCAATCCCGGTTGGACAACATTGTTCAATACGGACACTCTCGATAGCCATCCCATCATCAGCAAAACTGTTCCGGATCCCAATGCCAAAAGCATCATCCCCCACGCAAGCAATAAAGCCAATATCGGCATTCAACCGCGCTGCCGCAACCGCCTGATTCGCGCCTTTACCTCCGGGGATCACCTGATAATTATGGCCATGCAGGGTTTCTCCGGGCCGAGGGAATCGAGGGACCTGCAGCACATGATCCGCATTAACACTACCTAATACAACTAACCTATTCATATCAATTTATCTCGCCGAAAACGGAACCCTTTGATCATTCAATTCATTGATGATGACACGCGAAGATACAAATTCTGCCTCGTGAAACTCGGGGCAGAATTTGCAATGAACCGGATTATTTAACAATTTTCAGTGGAACTGGAATTGATTTTGCCACGGTTTCGCCTTTTAACACTTTGTCTGCGGTTTCAACACCCAATGCTCCGATGAGATAGGGTTGCTGCGCAATCGTAGCGCCTAGTTTGCCACGTTTAACCGCTGCCATACCATCTTTAGTGCCATCAAAACCAACGATCAAAACTTTTTTACCGGAAGCCTGAACCGCACGTAATGCCCCCAATGCCATTTCATCGTTCTGGGCAAATACCGCTTGCACATCTGGATGCGCTGCCAACAGATTTTCCATCACATTTAAACCTTTAGTCCGGTCGAAATCCGCCGGCTGGCTCGCCAACAACTGCATTTTGGAATGATTAACTTCCTGCATGAAGCCTTTTCCCCGTTCCCGAGCCGCTGAAGTTCCGGCAATCCCTTCCAACTGGATCACTTTGGCATTCTCACCAACTTTCTCTTCGATAAATTTACCAGCCATTTCACCACCGGCGACGTTATCTGAGGCAATATGCGCCACAACTTTCCCATGACTGGCTCCGCGATCCAACGTCAATACCGGGATTTTGGAACGATTAGCCAAACGGATCGCATTCGACACCGCATCGGAATCCGTTGGATTGATTAAAATCGCTTTGACGCCACGAACCGTCAGATCTTCAACATTTGAAAGTTCTTTGCTCGGGTCATTTTGCGAGTCGAGCACAATCAGGTTGTAACCTAATTCTTTAGCTTTCGCCTCAGCGCCTTCTTTCATCGTCACGAAGAACGGGTTATTCAAAGTCGAGAGCACAATTGCGATATTTTCCTGGGCCTGTGCCGCCACTGACACCAGTGAACTGACCAGTGCCGCTGAAATTAAAGTTGCCAGTTTTTTCATAATTACGGTCCTTTTGTAGGGTCGGTCTGGTCCATGCCAGACACACAGTTATTTGTTTTTGTTGTCCACCAATACCGCTGCCAAAATCACAATGGCTTTTGCGATCATTTGGTAATAGGACGATACATCCAGCAAGTTCAGAGCATTGTTCAAAAATCCAATAATCAGGGCGCCTATCAGCGTGCCCATAATTTTACCTTTACCTCCCATCAGACTGGTGCCACCCAGCACAACGGCTGCGATAGCGTCTAACTCATACCCCATCCCCGCAGTCGGCTGTGCAGACGATAATCGAGACGTCACGATAATCCCCGCGAGCGCAGACAACAGACCACAGATGGCATACACACCAATTTTGACTCGGTCGACATTAATCCCGGATAACCGAGTCGCCGATTCATTGCCCCCCAGCGCATAAACATAGCGCCCAAAACGAGTCTGCGTCAGCAGATACCAAGCGCCGGCAAAAACCACGACCATCAACCAGACTGGAACCGGAATACCGAACACATACCCCGTACCAAACCACGCAAACGCATCGGCCGTATCGGTAAACCCAACCGAAATAGGTCGGCCATCGGTATAAACCATCGTGACTCCGCGCAGCAAGGTCATGGTGACCAAGGTCGCAATAAAGGCCTGCACTTTGCCTTTAGCGATAATCACACCGCTCACAGCCCCCAGCAACGCCCCAGCGAGCAAAGCCACTGGCACCGCAATCATCACCGGTATTTCCAATGCGATCATCGTCGCCGCAAACGCACCGGAAAGCGCCAGCACCGAGCCAACACTCAAGTCGATCCCTGCGGTCAGAATAACGAGTGTCATCCCAACTGCGATGATGGCATTCACGGAAGTCTGACGCAGAATGTTCAGTAAATTTTCTACCGTGAAAAAGTTTGGATTCAAAAATGAGACCACCACAACCAGCAGCAACAGTGCAACCAGTGATTTTTGTTCAACCAGCCGCTCTTTACTGAGCCATTTTCTGGGTTTTACCGATGTCGATTGATTTTGGGTACTCATGCTGGTTCCTCATTTATTACATTATCGGCGACAATCGCACTGCTCCGGCCTACGGCACAGGCCAATAAGTTTTCTTGGTTCGCCTCATCGGCATTAAATTCGCCACTAATACGGCCTTCATGCATCACCAGAATACGGTCACTCATGCCCAAAACTTCCGGCATTTCTGATGACACTAGGATGATACTCATCCCTTCAGTTTTAAATTTATTAATCAGTTGATAGATCTCTTTTTTGGCACCCACGTCCACCCCGCGAGTGGGCTCATCCAGAATCAGCACTTTGGGGCGAGTCATCAACCCTTTAGCGATCGCCACCTTCTGCTGATTTCCCCCGGAGAGATTGCCAATAATCTGCTCTCGCTTCGGGGTTTTGATATTGAACAGGTTAATGAAATCATCCACCGCCAACTGCTCTTCACTATGATGGATCTGCATACCTTTACTTAATAATTTCAGTGAACATAGGGACATATTCTCTTTGACCGACAACCCCAAAATCAGACCATCCCCCTTACGATCTTCTGAGATATAGGCAATCCCCGCCTTGAGCCCATCCTGAGGTGTACGCGTTTCAATGAGCTGTCCATCCAAGCGGATTTGACCATGTGTTTTAGGCAGCGCACCGTAGATCATCTTCATCAACTCGGTACGCCCTGCCCCCATCAACCCCGAGATCCCTAAAATTTCACCGTGATGTAACTTAAAGCTGATGTGATCAATCCCCGCACCGGATAGCTCTTCAACCTGCAAGCAAACCTGGCTCTGCGGAACCTGTACCCGAGGGTATTGCTCATCCAACCGACGCCCCACCATCATTTCGATCAACCCGTCTTCATCGATATCACTGACTTTGCATTGGCCGATAAAATTGCCATCCCGCAGCACGGTAATATCGTCGCAAATCTCAAAAATCTCTTTTAAGCGATGTGAGATGTAAACAATACCGGTTCCTTTATCGCGCAGCTCATTGATCACCTTAAACAGAGAGTGGGTCTCCGTATCGGTCAGTGCATCGGTCGGTTCATCCATGATGATGACCTTGGAGTTAAACGAAAGTGCTTTGGCAATTTCGACCATTTGCTGCTCACCTAAGCTCAACTCGCCCAGTAGCGTACTGGAACTGCGGGTCACATTGAGCCGAGCCAGCAACTTATCGGCCTCTTGATACATCTGTTTCCACTGGATACGTCCCAATGGCGAAACAATCTCACGTCCTAAAAAGATATTTTCTGCAATCGTTAGTTCAGGGATCAGATTAAGTTCCTGATGGATAATACTAATCCCTGCCATTTGGGATTCCCGAGGGCCCTTAAATTTGACCGATAATCCCTGATACTCAATGCTACCGGCATCTTTTTGATAGATACCCGTCAACACTTTCATCAGTGTCGATTTACCCGCGCCATTTTCCCCAATCAAAGCCATCACTTTTCCGGGATAAACGGCGAGGCTTGCCTTATTCAGCGCTTTCACGCCCGGAAATGATTTATCAATATCCGTTAAGGCCAGAACAGGCGAAGTCATAACATCTCCTCCAATTGGGTCGGCTCACTTGCGTTTCCCATTAAAACACCACACCAGCCTGAAAAATCACATTGGCGAAACCAGTACATTCACCGGTACGAACAATCGCCCGACTCTGATGAGTACGCTGCTTAAAGGCTTCATGGGGCACATAACTCAGCGTAAACGTTTTACCGCAGCGCTGCTCTTCTGCCTGTAACAACGCCATCACCTGCGCGTGTAGATCCGGACTGACTTTAGGAAACTCTTCAGCCATAATCACCCCTTCAATCTGCGATTCTGACAGCAAGGTTTTCACGACATCGATAAATGCCGGGATCCCGTGGGTTAATGCCAAATCAATCCGTTGGACACACTCCGGGATCGGCAGACCCGCATCACAAATCGTGTATTCATCCGTATGCCCAAGCGTCGCTACCAGATGAGATAACTCGGCATTCAGCAGTGCTGTTTTTTTCATCACATCCACCTTCAAAGCTGTTGTTTAAAACCGATGAGTCACATGTAAGAACAGGTTGGAAATCCCATCGAAACGTTTCGATGGATCATAAAGAACAACCCTCGACTTTGCACCAGAGTGGCGCTAAGAATGTGAGTTGGATCGGTAACGATGGGGATCACGACCATGAATTAGTGACCGGAGTCACTGATGATAAAAAACAGATTACAATCAATTTTAAAAAGGAATGGTTATCTAGGGGCTGTTGACCTTTTAAACTAAAAAACCTCGTGATGCAATGTCATTCACTCATGAAACCGCACGGGATATTGCCTACTCAAAACATGTTTGCAAACACTCGCGGATTGCCTCATCGGCTGACATATATTGATTTTTACTTGTTTTTTCCCCTTGTTTGACCCAGCTATAAAGCGGAACCCCGGGATAAGCCGTATTGCTTTCAATACGGTAAAGCCTAAATTTAAAAAATTGATTTAAGTGAGGTGAATTCCCAGTTTTTATTGAAATGACCAGATACACCCCCTTAGACGTATGGATCAAACCAAAACTCCTGAGTAAAACATTTGAAACAGAGACATTCACACCGAATAGCGTAAATCGATCACCTGAAGGTATCGGGACAATAGAATAAGTTGCATCATGATTTTTAATATAAACCGAGAGCGCCGGATCAGGATGCGAGGTGTTATTATCAAAGTTCGAATAAAAGACAACATCTGCCATACCATCTGAGTTTAAATCTAAATGATTCGGCCCATAATTTAATTCAGTAAAGCGCGCAGTGGCATCAACATGAAAAGAACTGAACATCAGAATTAGCAAACATAGATGTTTCATGGATTAAAAACCTTGAAAGTACACTGGTATACTCATTTGAATAATAACCATAGATCATAAACAGGCCGAATTTAACTTCATTCAGCTCTGTTCATTTGAAGAAGATTTCAAGCTAAGCAGCATTTCTCACTAATCGGAAACCTAAATCGGGGCGTTTATGACCACGGGAATGGATATCGCAACTTGCCAAAGAGTCATCAACCAGCATAAAACTTCCTCCACAGTAAAAATAAAGATCGTTGTTACCTTCTAACTTAAATAACTCACCGGTCCATTCGGCCACATTCCCCGACATATCAAATAAATGAAGTTCATTCGGTTTTTTCTGCCCAACGATATGCGGCACTTCTTTTTGAGACAGGTCATCAGTTGGGAACCACCCCACCGCATCTCGCTGATTCGATCCAGCAAACAATGTCCCATACGTTTGATGTAGCAATGCAGGCCGGCCGCCTCGTGCGGCAATTTGCCACTCAACAACACTCGGAAGACGGTACCCAGAAGCCGCCGCATTCACGATAACAACCCCATTTTTAGGCCGCTTAAAGATCGGTTGCTGCGACTGATCTAAATAATAAGGCGATAGATGATAATAACGGCTCATCATATTGGCAAAAATAATCGCATCCCACCACGACACACTGGCAACCGCGATATTTGACTCTTCCTGATGCAGGTGCTGATTGAGCTTTCCCTGAACTAGTTTCTGTTTAATCGCCCAGCTTGTGACGCGGTGAAACAACACATGGGTCACTTCAGTCTGCATCATATAATATGATTTCACTGTCACATTAGGGTGTTCTTGATAGGGCTGTTGACCAAACACACCACCAACATAATAATCCCCCGACTGAACAAGTATTTCTTTTATTCGTGGGATATCATCTGTTGATGAAAAAGCAAAAAAGCTAGTCAGATAAATACACAGACATAAAAACACTCGCATCAACGAATAACCTCTACTAAATAAAATAATCAAAAAGGCAACACAGTAAAAGATAGACTTTGTACTCGTCAAGAAAAATTCATTCAAGGTGAAAAATAACGATTAAAATCGTTTAAAAACTAAGTCACATTCTAATCAAACAATTCCAATGATAAATAATGCGGTTCCGTATAAACTATTTTTAATAACAGCGTCGAACATGACTGCAATTACGTCAAATAAAGCATGATTTAAAATGCACCCGCTATTCAATTGCTCCTATACCAGAAATTAAGATAGTTCATCCCATCATATTAAATAGCCACGACATAAACCGCTTAAATTTAATTTAATAGAAAATTCACTATAATCCGGTTAAAAACAGCAGGCTGATCCATCAGCGGAAGATGCCCGGCATCTTTGATACTCACAAATTGAGCATTTGGCATGATCGCCGCAGCCTTAGCGCCAAATTCAAGCGGAAACAGCTGATCATTTTCCCCCCAAACCACCAATGTTTTATGTTGGATCCCACGAAGAACCCTCTCTGGTAACGCAGAAACCGCCGCACCACGACCTTGGGTGAACGCTTTTTTCCCGCCCTTACGCTTCAACACTGCCACAGAATAACGACCATGCGCCTCATCGCGATGAGCTGGATTGAACAAGATATAGCGAGAAAAGAAACGATTGGCCAGAGCAGAGGGCAAAATGTTCAACCAAAGCATCCCCACAAGAGCCATCCTAGGCGGCTTTGCTCCTAGCGCACCAGAATCAACCACAATGAGTTTATCGACCATCTGCGGATAATCGAGCGCGAATTGCAGCGCAATTGCTCCACCTTGAGATAATCCGACGATATGCGCTCGGGCGATCCCTTGCGCCGCTAAAAACTGCTTAAGCCAAGATGCAAAATAAGCTTTATCATAAGCGGCATCGGGCTTATCCGACTCGCCATACCCCACGATATCCGGGGCGATCACCTGAAAATATTCTGCCAACGGAGCGATGGATGGATACCAAGTTACGGCTCCCGCCCCACCGCCATGCAGACAAATAACAGGATCACCGCGACCGGCGGATAAATAGGCACTATTCACCGACCCCACCCGGACCTTAGCTTGGGTCACCGGGATACCAATCCGATCAATTAACGTTTGCCGGTCACGTTGCGTTTGCATTTGATTAACTCCCCTTCGTAAGAGTTAGCAACAACTCAGCCAATGTCCCCAGCGGGGTTGCACCTAAAGGCTCAAATAAAGCCGCCGCAACATGTGCAAATGAAACCTGTGCCTCTTCATAAATTTGCTTCCCGGCTGCCGATAAAGTCACCAGGCTCACTCGAGCATCCCGAAGATTTTCCTCTTTTTGAACTAACCCCATTTTTTCCATCGGATTAATCAATCGCGTAACGCCCGATGGACTCAAACCGACCAGCTCAGCTAAATCACTACGTCGCAGAGTTTGAGTGGGCGCTGTATATAATTGATGAAGGACCAGATATTCGCTCACCCCAAGACCATGTACCGAGAGAGCACGGCTCATCCGCTTCTGCATTTTACTATGCAAACCAATGAGATGAATCACCAACTCACTTTCGCTAATTTCAGACACGCTGAATTCCTTGATAACTAGTTGAGTACTCAAGTTTATGGATGATTACTTGAGATGTCAAACATCTTGCAAGTAGATGTAAGCTAGTACGCTTATAAGGAAATAAACCGGGTAACAACGAAAAGGAAGCGCCCCCCATAAACCGTCCCTATCTGTTCAATCATGGTGTGTCTATGATGGCGTTAATTGGGAAGAGAGACGGCTCAGTTAAAAGTAACTCAGACTATAACCAGCGTCATTCGGTGGGTGACTTTTTATATAAAGGCTTCAATATGGATGGTCCCGAAGAGATGAGCGATCACGCCTTCGAGACAACCTTATCGCAGGTTTCTGGCTCAACCAATTTTAGAGGTATTCACACAGGTAGGCTGTATTGATACTCACTTTAAGATCAAAAGAAGAGTTGCCAGCCACTTCAAACAGATCACCACTATTATATGTGTGCCATTCCGATTCCCCGGCACATTTTACAATCAGTTGGCCTTTCACAACCGTCATTCGTTCCGGCGCAGCCGTTGAAAAAGTGTATTCACCAGCCAGCATCACACCAACGGTGACTGAATGGCCATCCTGATCAAAACCCAAAGATTTAACCGTCTCATCGAAATAACTATTCTCTTTGATCATACGTCTCCCTTGTTCGAGATTTTATAAATGATGAAGTGCACCAAGACGTTGCAACTCAGTAAAATGACTCGCTCACTCCAAATATTCACTTAGCCTTACCCAAGTGGCGCGACACGTCATAAGGCTGAGCCCGCTGACAGGCTTATGCTTTTACGCTATCCGAATCATTTTCGCAAGACCTAGCCAAAACCGATCACGAGAAAAAAACACCACTCCGCTTATCCTGCGCAATAACATACTAAAAATTAAAGCATTACGAGATAATTAGGACACCCACCGCAGAAAATCCGTCATGGTAGGACTCTTTGGCCTTCCTTTTCAAAGTAGTTCAGATTAATCAGAAGTGACAGCAGATTAACCAGCAAAATTGATCAAAATTCAGGGCAATACTCTCGGCTACTGTGCTCCTTCTAAACTTCATAGGAACCGCATTAATACTCGCTTTATAAGGTGGGTGGCCTATTTATTTTGCCCTTAGCCTTACCCAAGTGGCGCGACACGTCATAAGGCTGAGCCCGCTGACAGGCTTATGCTTTTACGCTATCCGAATCATTTTCGCAAGACCTAGCCAAAACCGATCACGAGAAAAAAACACCACCCCGCTTATCCTGCGCAATAACACACTAAAAATTAAAGCATTACGAGATAATTAGGACACCCACCGCAGAAAATCCGTCATGGTAGGACTCTTTGGCCTTCCTTTTCAAAGTAGTTCAGATTAATCAGTAGTGACAGCAGATTAACCAGCAAAATTGATCAAAATTCTCGGCTACCGTGCTCCTTCTAAACTTCATAGGAACCGCATTAATACTCGCTTTATAAGGTGGGTGGCCTATTATTTTACATTAATACTCCATACTCTTCTAAAAATTATCTCTTTTATATCTTCTGAAAATTGTATAAAAACTAGAAATAACTGAAATGAGAATCATATATCCTCACATACATCAGGATTTAGACCTATTGACATAGGTCAAATTTAATTATCGACACATCCAAAAATATGATAAAAAACATAATAGTGGTATTTATCAACAACACACCTACTCACAAGTCTACAATTCATCTTCATATATTTATAGCATAAAAAATATTGGCATTTATGACGTGGGTTTATCATCAAAAAGATCACTACATTAGTAGGAATGGAATAAAAATGTCGGAAGGATATTCCGGTCAAGGTCGGGGAAAAAATAACCCTGAAATGCAGAATATAAAAAGTACAGGTCCTATCCCGAGAGGAAAATATACAATTATCGGAACCCCCTTTAAACACCCTCACACAGGCATCTATACCTTACGATTACAACCAAATGCTAGTAACATAATGTTTGGCCGAGATGGATTTATGATTCACGGCGATAGCCGTGCCCACCCGGGGCAAGCCTCTGAAGGTTGCATAATTCTCCCATTCTGGGTTAGAAAGAGTATATGGATGAGTAATGAAAGAGAAATAGAGGTTGTTGAATAATGAGAAAATTATTGTTTCTATGTCTATGTTTTACGACCTTCTGCTCCTATGCCAAATTAGATACTACCTGCCATACTTGGCCGATGAATATGGCAAAAAGTTGGTTGCAGGATAAAAACATCGTCGCTGAAAAACTGATTGTAGACGATAAAACCCAATTTAGACTGTTAGCCTCTGAAAAATTGGAAAGCGGCCAATACACTGATGTCTATTTTTTTACGTTCTTTGATTACAAAGGTAACGCGTACCATCTGATCACTCAAAACATCTCATCGGACGAAGAGTGTTCCATCAGCAGCGTCAATATTTATCGAGTTTCTAATTATAAAATAACCTATTAGCTAGGTAGGTAGCGCAATGCTATTGTGCCCCCAAACCTGCGGGGGCGTTATTTGAATATGGCTCGCGGCGCCGTTGCCTTGGCAAACACTAATAACCAGGACACCCACCTCAGAAACTCAGTCATGGCAGTGATTCTTTGGCCTTGCTTTTCAAAGTAGTTCAAATTAATCAGAAGTGACAGCAGATTAACCAGCAAAATTGATCAAAATTCAGAGCAATACTCTCGGCTACTTTGTTCCCTCTAAATTTCATAAGAACCGCATGAATACTGGCTTTATAAGGTGGGTGGCCTATTTATTTTTATATTTTTTATGCGCTTAATCCAACAAATGGTTATATTTTTCAGGGAGTAAACTAAATTCTCCCCAGCCTAAACCTTGGAAGCATAAGCCAGTTCCATTTTGTTTTACTGTGCCATAAACAATTAATATGCGACCAACTGAATTATCATCAATGCCATGTTCTTTTTGATCTTTATCTTGAGACTTTAAACAAAAATCACAAACACCTTCTGCATTATTTTCAAGGAAAGTCATTCTAAAGTTAGTTGGCCTTTTATACTCACCTAAATGTGCTGTGCTTACAATTTTTCCGTAATAAAAACTTGGGATGTCAGTTTCTTCTGAAATTGTTTTAACACTTTTAAAAAGGTCTATAAGTCGAATAGCATATTTCTTATCAGGTAAGTGGAAGTATTTATATAAGTTTTCGTCAAAATTACGGCAGAGACCAGCTACAGTTTTGATCCTACTAGGCAAGGCAAATGTCTCGCCATTATGACGACCAATTGCTACTTCTGTTATTGGTCCAACCTGATCTTCTACAGGAGTTTCATCATAAATTACAGATTGATCCTCTTTGGGTTCAGGTTTATTTTTTAGAAAACTATTTATAATAACCAAGTTTTCATCATCGATTGCTTTCTTAGCTTCTTCCCAGTTTTCGTACCTCTTACCCTCTGGTTTAATTGACTTTAAATCGCATTTCACGTTTTTATAAGTTTTAATATGCGCAAAATATGCTTCTCGCCCATTGGTAAAATGCTCTTTTTCTTTTGGCACCCGGTTAAGATTAGTAAAACAACCTGGGCAAAATAAGCTTCCATCCATATCAGTTTTATATTCAGACGGAATAATTTTCTTTGCATTAGCTTTGAGTAATGCAGGATTACCCTTTTCGTAGCTCCAATGTTCCATTTGATAAGCAAACTTTATTCGTCTATTTGACTCATCTGCACCCATATAGCTTCCTTATTTAATAGTTAATTCAAATACTGAAAAGCACACCACTCCCAATTAACTGTGCGAGATAATGAATAATCAAGACACTCTCTACATGAACTCAGTTATGATAGAACTCCTTGGCCTTCCTTTTCAAAGTAGTTCAAATTAATCAGAAGTGACAGCAGATTAACCGGTAAAATTGATCAAAATTCAGGGCAATACTCTCGGCTACCATGTTCCCTCTGAACTTCATAAGAACTGCATAAATACTGGCTTTATAAGGTGGGTGGCCTGTTTATTTTTTCCATCAGCAGCGTCAATATTTATCGAGTTTCTAATTATAAAATAACCTATTAGCTAGGTAGCGCAATGCTATTGTGCCCCCAAACCTGCGGGGGCGTTATTTGAATATGGCTCGCGGCGCCGTTGCCTTGGCAAACACTAATAATCAGGAGACCCACCACATAAACTCAGTGATGATAGGACTCTTTGGCTTTCCTTTTCAAAGTAGTTCAGATTAATCAGTAGTGGTAGCAAATTAACCTGCAAAATTGATCAAAATTCAGAATGATACCTTCGGTTACTTTGTTCCCTCTAAATTTCATAAGAACCGCATGAATACTGGCTTTATAAGGTGGGTGGCCTATTATTTTATTTTTATGCATCAGGTTATAGTTAGGACACCCACCGTAGAAACTCAGTCACGGCAGTGATTCTTTGGCCTTCCTTTTCAAAGTAGTTCAAATTAATCAGAAGTGACAGCAGATTAACCAGCAAAATTGATCAAAATTCAAAACGATACCTTCGGCTACTTTGTTCGCTCTAAATTTCATAAGTACCGAGTGAATACTGGCTTTATGGGTGGGGGGCCTGTTTATTTGGCTCTTCGCCTTGTTAGCAATTGGCTAACGTCACACTCGGCGTTAGATGGTTAAAAAATAACATTTTTTATTGCAGTCAATATTCCACTACTCTAATATAACCCCGTTACCACATAGGCACTCCGGTCTGACACCAAGTACAGCTTGTTACATTGTGTGATAAGGCTACCGATGGCGGGCATCGGTTCAGGAGAACCTGCAATGAAAAAAGTGGTTAAAGTACGAGCTTATACTCGAACTCGCTTTGGTAGAAAAGAAGCAGTGTGCAAGCATTTGCGTTCACTACCTAGACGTTAAGTCCTAAAGCCCATGTGGTAACATTAAACCTCCATCATTTTTAAGTAGTGTCCCTCATCGCCTGTTTTACAAAAAACTTCTTTGAATTTATCTAGGTAAACGTCTGGATCAATATCAGCAATCAATCCTAGATTTACAGGATCAGAATGGGACTGCCGATTGATATAACGGAAAAAAGACTTCAATTCTTGAGTTGACTCTTTTTCGACCAATTCATTAAGCACCTGCCCCAATGAATTTTTCTTATGAACAAAGCCATAATAATGCTCTAATATATTTCTCATCACATTAGGTATAACAACTGGATTAATTTTATGCTCTTTAGCATCAATTAAAATTTGCCATAAAGATTGATATTCATTTTTCAACTCTGAGAAACCAATAGGTTGAACTAAAGAATGCTTATGTTTTTTAATGCAGTAGAGAGAATACTTATCTTTATGATTGGATGATAACTTAATCAATTCGTGAAAGAAAAATAAGCTATGAGTTAGCACAATAACTTTATAATATGATTTATTAACTAATAATTTAGAATGAATAAGTGATGCTATTTCATAAATATAGTTTTGTGATAAACTAGAAACTGGGTCATCTACAATGACAACTTTTTCAGAGTCAGAAATGCTATCAGTAGCTGTTTGACTACCACTACACATTTCTAGAAAATACAGAAATGTTATTAATGTTTTTTCACCTTCACTTAATGATTTATAAACATTGACTTCATCTGTTTTATCACGTTGAATTGAAAATAATTTAGAATCTCTGGAAGACTTTACTATTTCAAAATTTGTTACACCCAAACACCTTAAGCCATCATTTATTTTGATAATAGTATCGTCAATGTTTGACATTTGAGATCTAAGTTTCTTTATTTCTTTAGTATTCTCCTCCCCTTCTTTTTTAATTTTATCTAAATTTAATTTCAACTGATTTATATTAGATTCATTCTTATTTGAAATATCATTAATAATATTAATGATATCCTCACTTTCGTTGCGTAAGTATTGCCAAACCTTAGACTTTATATTCGACTTTGATTTAGTAATCTGTTTTGTTTTTTTATTTATTTCATTTATATTAAGGTTAATCTCATCTACTATTGAGATTAAATCTGACAAGTCAACATTTAAATTTTCTTTAATTTGGATAGATGTATCATGTAATTTTTTATCTATTATATTAATATTATTCTGAATATCATTTAAAATTTTATGCTCTATTATATCTAGATTATAGTTATCCTTATCAAATAAGGGAGAAGATTCAATTGAGTTTTTTAACACATCAATAAACATCTTCCATTTTTCGCTATAAGAATTTTTCAACTCATTTAATTTCTCCAATTGCTTTTCAAAAGAGTTATCGAATAATTTTGATAATTGCAGCCTAAAATTATCATCAATACTTTCTGATTGGCAAAACGGACAAATATTTTTAGAGTTATTTAAAAACTTATCCCTTCCTAATTTAACCCATTCCATATTTCCTAGAACATCTATTAAATCAGACAATTGACTATGAGAACTTGATATTATAGGCTCTTCTAAAACCTTATACTCCTCATCTGTTAGTTGCGGAATTTCATTAATATTTATCGTGTTAACTATTATATCTTTAAATTTCATTAATTGTAAATATTCATCTTCTAACTTTGAAATATCTACTTTAGAATTATCAACAGGAATAGTTATTAACTTAGAATAGAATTTTTGTTTTGGCCTTTTAAAACCTTCAATAAAATCGTAAATACGATAATCTTTTATTATATTTAATTTTTTGTAAACATTATTAATTGCACCATCTATATTTTTATCTGTCCGTTCTTTTTCACTAACAATTTTATCTTTAGTATTATTATATTTTTTCAATAAATCATCTCGAACTTTTTCTTTCACTTCGATTTGATGACTTAGATCTTTATTATTTTTACTTAATGTAAAAATTCCAGCCTGTTCGTTATTTTTATAAAAAACATCTTCTACAAATTTGTTATTATAAACGAATGGTTTATATTCTCTTTCTAAATTTATTATACAGTCATTATATTTTTCATCATCTGAATTATAAAATAGGTTTGATATGGTAGATTTTCCAGTACCGTTAAGGCCATAAATAAAACCATATGGCTTAGTAATATCGATAATCTGCGGTTCTTCATCGGTATAACTAGCAACATTTTTTAATGTTATTGTTTCTGACATCATACTCTTCCATAAATTTGTATATAAAATTTAAATATTATTTTTCTAGTGTAATACTTCCACTATGTTTGAGATACCACAAATATTGCTAACAGTTGTACATCACGCACACTCAAAAACTACCTGCGAATTTTTATCTAAAAATCTAATAAAATTATATTTATCAATGAAGTATGAGCACTTTTCTGATATACTTTGATCGCAAAATACGCGTGCTCAATATTCCCCCCAATAGTTCACAATAGCTCCCACATTAATTTCATAATAGATTGATATTTATACTATTTTATACGATGTTAAAAAACAAAGTGTGCACCTCTTAGGACAAAACAAACTCGATTGTGCATCTTGAAATATAACACTGTATGAATATACAGAACCCCGTTAATCGATGTCTGGGATAAATCAAAGTTCTTCCCTAGAAGGCATTCGATCAAATATTAGCCTTCACGGTTACAGTGTTTACGCTAAAAACATTAACCTGGCTCAAGGCGTTTAAAAATAAAACCCATCCTTCACTTATCACCACAGGTTATCGTGGTCTATGCCCTATTTATTATTGATTTAAATACCGATATTCAAAAATAACTGATATCCATTTTAAATAGAAATTCAGTAGAATATTCACTCCCATAATAATAACTTCAATACTGATAAAATATTATTTATATTCAACATCTGTGCTGAATAAGTGATTGTTCGATATCTAATTTATTTATCTATAGAATTAATGGGGACTAGATTTTCATCACTTGTTAATTTTAGGCACCCACGCTACCGCACTGATGATTCATCAGTCATGACAGGGAACTACCTAAAAATGATAAATTTATTTTTAACATTAGCGATAAAATGGTTAGTTAGCAATCAATTTGCCCGATTTTTAAACCAGATGTGCAAGGTTTTTGATCTATATCGTGTGCCATTCTGTTGGCTCTAGAAAAGTACTAAGTATTAATAATTATATTTATTATCTTAGTGAATAAAGTGCGTCTTCTTTATATAAAAATTTTATTTATAGAATAAGTCACTTTACTCAGTAATAATTTTATAAACATAAATGATTATCAATAGGCTCTGATTCAAATCATAATGAAATGGCTTTAATTCAGAGCACTTGGTGGGGTGATTACCAGGTTAGCATTTGCTTAATATGAGGAAGTGGAGCGGCTTTGTTTGCTTCTGCGGCGCCGACTAAAATACCAGGGAGGACATCATCTCGGGTCATACCATATTGTAGCATCCCTTGAGGGCTCATCATCACGGGAACGCCTTTATCTATTAAATTCAGTAGTGTTTTCTGTACTCCGGGAAATTTAGCGGCATTGGCTTTTGAGCCCAGTAGAACCCCTTGTTTATTGAGTAAAATGATTAGCGGCTGGCCTTGTTGTAATTGTGCCACACTAAATGAGATAGCCATATTGGCTTTATGCACATTGCTACTGGTGACATTGATAAGTAACGATCCTGAAGCATCGGCAGCCATCGCTGGAGACAACAGCACCGTCAGGCCTAAAATAACGGTTAATAATAAGTGAGAAATAGGTTTCATATAGTCCTCCTGAAACTCAGGATGAACATGTCGGTTGTTCATAAAGGTGATTATACATCATGTTTTATATCGGCAGACGGTGATGAAAATAAAGAATTTTTTAGCGATTTTGTCCAGCTATGGGTCATCTGCTCAAGGATCACTCACCTGAATCAGCCCCATAAACTGAGGCTGTTACTTTTCGGCTTATTTATAAGCCACGAGCATAAAGAGCGGATAGCTACGTTTGCAGCTTTGTTTGTAAATTTCATCATACGCTTCGTTAAAGCCGACTTTAAATCCTGTTTTTTGTGCCAGCTTCGATAATTGCTCTAGTTCAAACCCATTATGCCCATCAAAATCAGGCAGATCTTGATGAAACGAACCATCTTCTTTGACTAAATCAACGACAATAAAGGCCCCACCCGTATCCAGTTTACGATATGCTTGCTGAAAAAAGGCCTCTAGATCCAAGATGTGATGCAAGACCATCAGCATGGTGATAGCCGAAGCATTCACCGGAACGTCAGCAAGCTGTTCCACCTGACAAACCGATGCATTATGAATACGGTCCTGATTAATCTTAGCCTGAGCGACCTGAAGCATAGCTTCGGATGCATCAGCTAAATAAATATGCTGAAAGGCTCCAAGAAGCTGCAAGCCTAATAATCCAGTACCACAGCCATAGTCGATCAAATTTCCATGCGGCAATAAATTCAACTGTTCAATCCGCTGAGCAGCCACTGAGGCGCGTCTCCATTTTTCCGGATTGTTATCCCACTGTGCCGCCAGTGCATCAAAATAGGCTTTATTTACCGACATTCCCCAGTTTCTCCCCTGATTGAGTGAACACAAGCTCCACCCTATCGCAGTTTCATGTCATTCCCAACTATCTTTGAAACACTTGATGAAAAACGGTTGCCCTATTCTATCGCCTGTTGGCTTACTCTGATCGAGTATTTGTGTTGAATATCTGTCTGTCATTTTCATGAGGGAAATATTTTCACAACAATTAAGTAAAAATTTCCTTAAATTTTTTTACTCTGATCGACAATTCTAAATTTTCTGCCTACCAAGAGTGATCGGTATCACTAACATGTTGTAAATACGTTAATTCGTTCATTGTCTGAACAAACAGAATGCATAGACTGGAAGACACATAATAAAGAACATCAAGTGGCATCCTACTATGAAAAATATCACCAAATTACGTTCACTCTGTGCGGCGACTCTACTCACAGCCGGCATCTCAGGATCTTGTTTTGCTGGCAATGTCACAGTATGGGCATGGGACCCTAACTTTAACGTTGCAGCAATGAATGAAGCCGCCGCCCGTTATGAAAAAGGTCATCCCGACTTTCATCTCAAAGTCATTGATTCCGGTAAAGAAGATATTGAACAGAAGTTGCAAACCATGCTCGCTTCAGGCATTACCAGCTCTCTGCCTGATATTGTGCTCATTGAAGACTATAACGCGCAAAAATATCTACAATCCTATCCAGGTTCATTTGTTCCCTTACAAAAAAGTATCGATTACAGCCAGTTTGCACCGTATAAAGTCAAAGTCATGACCGTCGGGAATCAGGTCTATGGGGTTCCATTCGACTCTGGGGTTGCCGGTATGTTCTATCGCAGTGATTATCTGAAAAAAGCCGGCTTTAGTGATGCAGATTTGCAAAATATCAGTTGGGATCGCTTTATTGAAATCGGTAAACAAGTCAAAGCCAAAACTGGGGTTGCGATGCTTGCCTATGATATTAATGATGTCGTCCTCCCCCACATCATGATGCAATCTGCCGGCCAATGGTATTTCGATAAAGACGGTAAATTAAATATTGCTCATAACACCGCGCTTAAAGCAACGCTACAAACCATCAAAAAAATCAATGATGCCAAAATTGTCCGGCCAACTTCGGGCTGGTCTAATTTTGTCGGTGGTTTTAATTCCGGGAAACTTGCTTCGGTAGTCTCTGGCGTCTGGATTATCGGTTCCATTAAAAGTGTTCCCGATCAATCCGGTAAATGGCGAGTCGCGCCGATCCCAAGTTTAAATATTCCCGGAGCCACTCATGCTTCCAACCAAGGCGGGTCAAGTTGGTATGTTTTAACCAAAGGGAAAAACACCAAAGAAGCAATTGAATTTCTTAATGCTGAATTTGCTCACGATACCGATCTCTATCAAAAATTGCTGGTTGATCGCGGTGCGCTAGCCACCTATCTCCCTGCCAATCATGGTTATGCTTACCAAGTTAAAGACCCGTTCTTTGGAGGACAGCAGGTCTTCGCTGATTTCTCTAAATGGGTGGCTCAAATTCCACAGGTTTCCTACGGCATGTACACTCAGGAAGTCGATAATGCCATTGCAGCTGAAATCCCAGCCCTGCTCAATGGGGAATCGATTGACAAAATTCTCAGTCGGGTCGAAACCAACCTGCGCTATCAGATCATGCAATAACTCTGATGAGGAGGCGAGTGATGCCTCCTCGATTTTCTGCTGACTGCCATTCATGGATTTATAATGAATAAAGCAAAACTCCATCGACTTTATGATGTCAACGGCTGGATGTTTGTCCTGCCTGCGGTGGCGCTGATTGCCCTGATGACGCTCTACCCGATTGTCAATTCACTTTGGCTCTCGTTCCATTCCGGACGCGGCGTAGTGATGCACTTTGTCGGGTTTGGCAATATCATGCGCCTGTTTTATGACCCAATGTTCAAGCAGGCATTGAGTAATACACTGCTCTTTTTAGTGATTCAGGTTCCGATTATGATCCTGCTTTCACTGGCGATTTCATCTTGCCTGAACTCACCTCGGCTCAAATGTCGGCAACTGTTTCGGTTGGCGATCTTCTTGCCTTGTGTTACTTCACTTGTGGCCTATTCGATCCTGTTTAAAAGTATGTTTCAGCTCGATGGCGTCATTAATTCATTCTTACTCTTCACTCATATTATCAGTGAGCCGATTCCGTGGCTGGCCGATCCGTTTTGGTCCAAAGTAACCATTATTATTGCAATTACTTGGCGCTGGACGGGCTACAATATGATCTTCTATCTATCCGCGATGCAAACCATTGATAAGTCAATCTACGAAGCGGCACGCATCGACGGCGTTAGCCCGATCCAGCAATTTTTTCACTTAACGGTTCCCCTTTTAAAACCGGTGATTCTATTCACCAGCGTCACCTCGACCATTGGTACTTTACAATTGTTTGATGAGGTGATGAATATCACCGCGGGAGGGCCAGCCAACTCAACATTGACGCTCTCGCTGTATATCTACAACTTATCGTTCAAGTTCGTACCTAACTTTGGTTATGCGGCCACGGTTTCCTATGTGATTGTGGTATTTGCCGCCATATTGGCACTGATCCAATTCAAAGCAGCGAGGAATCAATGATATGAGACGAAGTACGTTTCAAAATGCCATCATGCATTTGTTTTTGTTGGTGATGAGTCTGATCTCGCTGTTTCCATTTTATTGGATGGTGGTCTCCAGTACCAACAATACCAGTCAGATCAATATTGGTAAGTTTACTTTTGGCGATCAGTTGCTGAAAAACTTTCATACCCTAACCAGTCAGGTCGATCTACCGAGGATCTTCTGGAACACCTCTAAAATTGCGGTTGTCAATACCGTTGCCACATTGGTGATCTGCTCACTGGCCGGGTATGCCTTTGAGGTTTATAAAAGTAAAGGCCGGGAAAAACTCTACGTCGCACTACTGACGACCATGATGATCCCGTTTGCGGCTCTGATGATCCCGTTATTTACCATGTTCGGTAAAGCCGGATTACTTGATACCCACTTTGCGGTAATCCTGCCCACGGTATCGGTCGCATTTATCATCTTTTATTTTCGCCAGTGTACAAAGAGTTTTCCAAAAGAGTTAATCGATGCGGCCCGCGTTGAGGGTGTTGCTGAATGGAAAATCTTTTTACATGTTTATGTGCCGGTGATGCGTCCGAGTTACTCGGCCGCTTTCATCATTGTGTTCATGAACTCATGGAATGCGTTTTTATGGCCTTTGATTGTGCTGCAATCCAATGAGCTAAAAACCATTAACCTAGTCCTGTCCAGCTTTGCCTCAGCCTACGCACCAGATTATGGATTAATTATGATTGGAACAGTGATGTCCACGATCCCTAGTCTGATTATCTTTTTTGCGATGCAAAAACAGTTTATTGCCAGTCTTACCGGAGCCGTCAAATAATGCTTAGTACTCAATTTTTCACTCGACCTACTTTTTTCAGAGATGGATCGGAAACCGATTATGAGTGGACCGAAATCCGGGATTATCAGCATCAGACGCTACCGACATCCATGCGGCAACAGATCCCGATGATACTGTTTCTATCTGATCTGCCCCAAGCCGTTGAATTAACTAATCCGGAGGTGTTACATGGCTGAAATTCAACTCAATAACGTGGTGAAACGTTACGGCAATACAGAAACTATCCACCATATCGATCTTGCCATTGACTCCGGTGATTTTGTCGTATTTGTCGGGCCATCCGGTTGCGGGAAATCCACACTGCTGAGAATGATTGCCGGGCTTGAAACCATTACCGATGGGACCATCCAAATTGGCGATCAGATCGTCAATCACATTGATCCGGCCGGACGAGGGATTGCGATGGTCTTTCAGACTTATGCGCTCTACCCGCATATGACCGTCAGTGAAAATATGAGTTTTGGATTAAGAATGACCGGTCATCCTAAAGCAGATATCGCAAAACGAGTACAACAGGCCAGTACCACATTGCAGCTCGATGCACTCTTAGACCGAACTCCAAAACAACTTTCCGGAGGCCAACGGCAACGAGTGGCGATTGGTCGGGCGATTGTACGTCATCCACAGGTATTCTTATTCGATGAACCTTTATCCAATCTGGATGCAGAATTACGTGTAGAAATGCGACTCCAAATTGCTAAATTACATCAGGAACTCAAAACCACAATGATCTATGTGACCCATGATCAGGTGGAGGCAATGACGCTGGCGGATAAAATCGTCGTCATCAATCAGGGGAATATCGAGCAAGTGGGAACTCCAGCTGAGCTCTATCACCGCCCGCAAAACCTGTTCGTTGCCGGCTTTATCGGTTCACCCAGTATGAATTTACTCCCGGGACAAGTGGTTTCTGTTGCTCCGGATCAACTCAAAATTCAGATTAATCACCAGCAAACGATTACGCTACAAAGTACCTTACCAATGATCGAAGCCAGACAATCCGTGGTTGTGGGGATCCGGCCGGAACACCTGGCTCTGGGGGACGCGGGCGATGTTAAACTCACCATGCGTAATGAAGCCACCGAGTGGCTTGGTAATACCACGTATCTGTTCGGCAGCTTTTCTGGAGTCGATAATTTTAAAGTCTCACTCGCACTAGATTCGAATCCGGAACCTTACGGTGAGTTACAACTTAGTTGCAACAGCGAGCATGTTCATCTGTTTGATGAACAGGGTCTACGCATTAATTAATCGCGTTGGCCTCGGATCATAACAGCCCTCAGGGGCTGTTATCGATATGTAACGCGTTCAAAACTTTCTCGCCAGATCATATCGAATCCAAGTTGCACATTCTTTTTGTAACTTCGGCCTTCCACCAACTCCATAAACAGATCAACTGCGGCTTCTCCCATTTCTGCCGGATACAGTCGCATCGTGGTCAGGCTCGGATTCAAATGCTGAGAGGTTGGAATATCATTCATCCCTACCACCTGAATTTTCCCCGGAATATCGATCCCTCGTTCCTGAATGGCCCGATATACGCCGATAGCAATAATGTCCGTTGCGGCAAAAACCACATCCGGTTGCAATGGCGAATCTAAGATCTCAGCCATTGCCTGATACCCGGAATCGATACAAAAATTCGGGCTAATTTTACAAAGAGGTTCACAGTAAATCCCGGCTTCTTGTGTCATCTGTCGAAAGACATATAAGCGATCTTCCTGATTGCCAATAAAGGCCGGCCGTTTTGCTCCACTTTCAATGATGTAACGCACAATCTCCCGAGCAGCACTTTTGCGATCAAAAGTGACGGCATCGGCTAACTTCGGCAATGGATTGGAATCGATAAAAATTAGGTTTCGATTAATAGAGCGGATCAATTGAATATGTTCCAAACTAAAGTGTCCTACACAAATAACTCCCTGCGCCTGCTCCATAAATCGCATGTTACTGGGTAAGTTATTGGTAAAACTACTGCGCAGACCAATATTAAAGTGGTGGCAGCGATTCTCGATACCAATTCGGATCGAGGTGAAATAAGGGTCGTTTAGTTCCTGAGTCGGCGTTAAAAAATGCACAACCAATAGGTGTAAATCCGTCATCGAAGGTGTCTGAAAATGAGAACGAGCCACGACCCCTACATCGGTGTTTTGCTGTTGTTTTCGCTGCGTTGGCGATAAATATCCCAATTGTTTGGCAATTTGTTCGATACGCTGACGCTTTTCTTTACTCACCGATAAGGTGATGTCATGGCTTAAAACCCGAGAAACTGTAGACGCAGCCACACCCGCTTGTTGCGCAATTTGTTTAATTGTTGCCACGGAAAATTTTCCTAATTTTTCCTTAATTTTTACTGAGTTGGAATTTAGGTGCTGTGATCTAGGGATCATTCGCTACAGAAGAGATGAGCCGACATACCCAAGGTGTGACAACGAACAACTATTCCAGGCCATAACGGCTGATAGATGCGGCAAAATGGGTAATCAGGGGCGGGAGTTAACAGCCCGGACACACAAAGGAGGTCCGAGCTACAGCGGGATAGCGTGCATCACGCTACCTTGTTAATCGTTCCAGACATCAGCCGCGATCTCATGGATCAACCGAATTTTAGCCCATTGATCATCGATGGTTAATTTATTACCTTCTTCCGTAGAGGCAAAACCACATTGTGGACTTAGGCATAGATTATCCAATGGAACATAGTGTGTCGCTTCCTGTATCCGGGCTTTCACCTGAACTTTATCTTCCAGTTCCGGAAATTTTGAAGTAATCAATCCCAATACAACCCGACTATTCGGATTTGACCAGTGACGTAATGGCGCGAAATCTCCGGCGCGATCATTATCGTATTCTAAGAAAAACCCATCATACTGGGTTGCAAATAATGCTTTCGAGATCGGTTCGTAACCTCCGGAAAATAGCCATGAAGAGGCATGATTCCCCCGGCAAATATGGGTAGTAATTACCATATCCGCTGGTTTTTCAGCTAACGCATTGTTGATAATTTCAGCACAGATATCCGCCATCGCATCAGCATCTATTCCTTTCTGCTGTAAAGATTCCCGTTTACCCGCATCAGCTAAAAAGGCCCAGTTGGTATCATCAAACTGCAAATATCGACAGCCGATCGCATAAAATGCCTGAATCGCATCCCGATAGATCGTTGCCAGATCCTGATAAAAATCATGGCGATCAGGATAAATTTCAGCCATTTTTGACGACCCGTCATTGGCTAAAATTTCCTGACGTAAAATCATGGTTGGGCTGGGGATCGTCGCTTTCGCCACATAGCCATCTTCTGTTTCTGCCACCTCTTTTAAAAATTTAAAATGGGTCAAAAACGGATGCTCCGGATTAAAACCAACTTTCCCGGTTAAACGCACATTATAAGAAGGTGCAGCTTTACCATGAAACGTTTGGTTGTAACCCTGCTCAGGGACATAGCCTTCAATACCGACTAAATTTTCCAGAAAATCGATATGCCAAAAACCTCGGCGGAATTCACCATCGGTGATCACATGCAAACCAGCTGCTTTCTGTTGGGAAACCAGTTCCCGAATCGCTTGATCTTCAATGGCCGTCAGTTCAGCTCTTGAAATTTGGCCCGCTTTATAGTCACGGCGCGCCTGGTGCAAATAATCCGGCCGAAGATAACTGCCCACAACGTCAGCACGAAAAGGAGGACGAATAGCCATGAATAAAACCTCTTAAAGAATCATTGAATAATGCATGCATCATAATGAATGGCTAGACGTCTGTTAAGGTCATTTAATTTCATTTATCATCAACTTGAATAAATTTCATAGTTAACCTATTCCGGGAACGAGAATAATCTGATCCAGATAAGTCATATAGATAACCGTTAACTCTCTGTTATTAATGATTTTATTCTCATGACGTTCAATTTTAAGCTGTGCGCCGGGTGAAAAGGTATATTCATTTTTGGTCGTAGGCGCATCAGAAAATGGCGTAATGTTCGTGATCCCCTCCCCCCAAATATACGTATCCGGTTTAGGTTGTAAAACCAGCAGCAAACCGTTGCTGTATTGCTCGGCCTCCGACGGATCAGCCGTAAAACTAATAAATGATTTCAACGTCACAACTTTCCCCGGAGCCATAAAGCCATTTAAAGCAAGATCAATAGCCATCGATATCGGCATACCAACAGGCCCCCGATTGCAGGGACATTCCATAAAATAGGCGGCCATTGCATCATTACCCAAGTTCTGAATAGCGACTTGTCCGCTATATAGCATGGGAGCGACTGTCAGTGAAATCCGCGGCAATAAATATTTAGCCGCCATCGTCACCCGAGCTAATGCATTTAAGTCTGCCCCCAGCACTGATTCAACTTTTTGTAACCCATCCATTACTTCATCGGGATGCTCCATCGTTGGCAGCATAAATGAATTCATAAAATCCGCATTGGTGATTTTATAGGTACCCCAATCTGAACTTGCTAAGCCATCTGCCATTTCCGATAGATTCCGAGGGGTTTCCGCCATCGCTGTGTAACAGTACAAATGAAATAAATCCATCCGAAAGAAATCGGCGGTCGTCCAATCGTAAATAGAAAGTGCTAACTCATAACTATCATCGGTAAACGGGAAATACTGCTCGCCTAACTGCTGTAATCTTTTTCGAATTTCTGCGGGATTTTTGTAGGTATTCGGATCATTGCGAAAGGGAATATATCCCCCCTGCTCCATCTGGTGAATGGTCTGAATATCAGCTGGATTAATCTGTGGATAGCTCATCAGTGCAACCATCACCGAACTCCGTTCATTTTGAATATGAGCGGTGTGTTTTGCCGAAATAGTCACGGTTAACTTACTTGCTTTGACGGCTCCACTATAATAAAGAACCTTGCCGTTGATCAGGATCCCCGATGAATCCTCTCCAGATTGAAGGGTGCCTAAATCGGTTAGATCAAGAAAACCCAATCGGCCAATAAACAGCCGGCAGGAACTCCCGTTTTCCCCTCGCGGCGTATAAATAGGCAGACCATCACTAAAGGCTAACGGTTGATCGGATATGCCATAAAAAATGCATTTATCTATAATCCACATTATGCCACCATGTATAACAGACTGAATTTATTAATAAATAATCAAATACATCACAGACGGATGACAGGTAACTGACTGATTAAACCTGTATATATGATGAATGCGTCAGCTTTTTATTTCTCTATCTATCAAATTAGTTCATTTTTAATCAATTGACGCAATTTTGCGGAGAATAAAGGCAATATGATTGGTGTAGGATTAGATAAAAAGAAAGAAACAAGATCCGTGCAAATCATACGGTCTCATTCAATAGCAGTCGTATTCAAAATATGGGACACGCCAATCATGCTTGCCAGCACAACCGCTCGTTATATTAAAAATGGTTATTCAATTTTTTCTGCCAAAATAAAGCGCAACCTGTTTGCAAATTTAACTGGTAAGGAGCAAACCCATATTTTGAATAAGCTTTCTGGGCCACAAAATTTTCAGCTAAAACTTCTAAAGTCATCTTGCAACAGCCTTTTTCCCGAGCCAATGATTCAATCCGGTTTAAAAGCCGCTGGCTTAAACCATGCCCTCTAAATTTAGGATGAACCGTAAAATCATGAATATTAAGTAATGGCTGACATGCAAAGGTTGAAAATCCTTCAAAACAATTGGCTAACCCGGCGGGTTCTCCATTTACGTAACATAACAGACTAAATGCATCATCACGTTGTGCAAGCTGCGGTACTAAATTAGCTTTCACAAAATCAGCTAACGGTTCACCCCCGCCCATACGATCTTGTGCATAAGCATCTAACAGCATCACAATATCGTGCTCGTGTTGGGGATTTTGATAATCGGCGATCACTATTTCAATATTCACAATAACTCCAGCACCTGTAGCGCTTTATTCATCAAATAATAGCCTTTAAACATAAAACGACTGGTGAGCCTTCCCTATTCAGGTTAATATTTTGTTCATTGTTTGAACAGAGATCTAATTTAAGTAATGATATAAGCGGAGGTACCTCACCATCGGCTATTCTATCAGGTACATTCTGCAGCAATGGATTGTAGCAATTAGGGCTCAATCACAATGGTTCATGTTTCAGGCAACCCTCAAAAGGATTTTGGATGAGTATAAATCGAAAATTTGTCATCAGCATATCAATCCTGATCAGTTTTTTTGCAGCCGTCGTGATGATTTATCAAGTCATCGAGAATATCAAAGCGATTCGACAAAATGCCCAACTACAACAACAGCAATCTACTCAAAATATCATTCAGCTCCTAAATACGACTCATGACATCATGTTAAAACGGGTCCACAGTAGTATGAAGCTGTTAATCATGCGTAGCCAAGCCATTGGAGATCCCCATCAGGGGGAATCACAGTCGGTCGCAGGGAAAGAGGTTCCGGCCCTCTTGTTTGGCACTGAAAATCAAACCAATCAATTTACGTTAGTCGATCAACTCACCCAAATCATGGGGGGAACCGCGACCTTATTCTCCAGAGATCAGTCACAAAATTTTGTCCGTGTTTCGACAAATGTTCAAAAAGATGGCCAACGCGCGATTGGCACCATCCTGTCACCAACCGGTAAAGTGATTAAAGCGATTCGCGATCATCAGCCCTACTATGGTCAAATCGATATTTTGGGTCGACCTTACTTAGCCGGATATGAACCAATTTTAGATCATCAGGAGGTCATTGGTATTTGGTACGTCGGTTATTCAGCCGATATGCAAACCATCATGACATTTATTAACCAGTCTCGCGTTCTCCATCAGGGGTTTATCGCTTTATATGACGGACACGGTCAATTACGGATGCACTCAGATCATATCAGTGATCAAGCGGTAAATCAGGCTATGTCGAATCCTGAAAACTGGCATATCCAACGAACAGAATTCAAACCGTGGGGCTATGAAATAGTAACGGCCTATCCAGAATCAGAAATAAATTCTAGTGTCTGGGCCACCTCTCTTAAAAGCGTGATGACAATTATGATTATTGGTGTGATTTTAATTTTGGTTATTTCATTATTAATCCGCCGAATCATTGGTCGCCCTTTAGCTATTTACGTGAATACTATTCATGATTTAGCGGATGGTGAAGGTGATTTAACCAAACGTTTTAATTTTAAAACCAAGGATGAACTGGGCGATATGGCAGCCGGCTTTAACCGGCTGCTGGATCGGATCCATGAAACCATCACCGAAGCTAAAACGATGGCAGAAACCGTCAATCAATCAGCCCATAACCTTTTACAACTCACTGAACAAACTTTCACATCCTCTGAAGCTCAAAATAAAGAGACGGAACACGTGGCTACGGCATCCCATGAGATGAATCTTTCAGCTCAGGAAATCGATAAAAATACAACCGATGCCGAGAACTATGCACATCAAGCCAATCATGAAGTTCGCCAGGTTGGTGAGTCTTTGAGTACCACTATCTCGCATATCGAGCAGCAATCGCATTCGATGACTCAAGCCAGTCGTGTTGTTCAGGAACTGGTTACCGCCAGTCAAGGCATCGATACAATTTTAGCGGTCATTAATGACATCGCAGATCAGACTAACTTGTTAGCGCTCAACGCAGCCATTGAAGCGGCAAGAGCGGGGCAGTATGGACGAGGCTTTGCGGTCGTAGCCGATGAAGTTCGCCAATTAGCCAGCCGAACCCAAACTTCGACAGAAGAGATTAAAACAGTCGTGGCTCGGCTCCAACAAAGTGGCCATGAAGCATCTGAGCAGATGGTTATCACCCAGCAAATGGCCGATGAAAACGTCAGCCAGTCTAAGGCGGCAGAGCAAGGAATTCAGACGGTTTTATCATCCGTTAAACGCATTTCTCAGCTCAATATTGAAATATCAGAGGCAGTCCAGCAACAACGCGGTGTTGCAGAAGAGGTGAGTAAAAATATTGACCAGATCCGAGAACGTAGCCATCAGAATTTAGGCTATAACCAAGCAACCGCTGAGGCTTGTCAAAAACTAAATGAACTGGTCAATAATTTTCAGAAACAATTGTCGCATTACAAAGTGTGAGACTAAATAACGGATAAATAATATTTGAAACGAACGGTAGGCGTATCAAATCACTATCTATTGATGAAAATAACGATACCGTTCAACAATACCGTTCTTAAGTACGATAATCAGCGTTTTCTGGTAACTCTTCCCAAAGTTACGGCCAAGCCAACTCTCCCGATTCGGCTGCTGCTGATAATAATAAGTCCAACGCTGATAATTATTACCGGCACTAGTCGTGATATAAGGCTGACCAAACAGCTGAATAATGTCACTTTCAGTGGTGTAATGTCGTTGAATTTGCTGGACTTGGCGATCTGGAAATGCACTGCCGGCTAAGGTTTCATTCAGATGAAGAGAACTACATCCACTCAGAGCCATCATCCAGAAAATTATGCCTAACAAGGCCATCCGTCGATTCATCATCGCAGATCCAATATCTCATAAATAATTCAAGCTTATCCTCTTAAATTACCAGAGCCATTCGAAAAACACTAATGAATGGAGTGAATAAAGAAGGAAAAGGGGGGAAGATTCCCCCCACATTTTAACGTTTTAATTTAAACTGCTGGATCAGATCGGTTAATTGTTCTGATTCTTTCGATAATTGATTCGCGGCTTCAGCACAACGTTCGGAGTTGCTGCTATTCTGTTGAGTCACCTCATCAATTTGATGAATACCTAAACTCACCTGCTCAGCACCTTGCGCCTGTTCACTTGCGGCTAATGCAATTTCATTCACCAAAGAAGCGGACTCACTAGCCCGTTCAACAATAGAGCCCAACGCTTCAGCCGTTTGCTGAGACAACACGATCCCACGCTGAGTTCGCTGAGCGGAAGTATCAATCAGCGCGGAGGTCTGCTGCACCGCTTCAGCACTGCGAGCGGCTAGCTGACGAACCTCATCAGCCACCACGGCAAAGCCTCGTCCATACTGCCCCGCTCTCGCCGCTTCAATAGCTGCATTCAATGCTAACAGGTTTGTCTGCTCAGCAATCGATTCAATCGTGCGAATAATTTTATTGATATCCTGACCTGAATTTTCAATTTCCTGCATTGCTTGCTGCAGTTCACTCATCAGTTCATTACCGTTTTCAGCAGAATCCATTGATTGCTGAGATAATTCACTGGCTTTATCCGCATTGTGAGAACTTTGTTTAATCTGCTCAGCTATCTGCGTGATGGTCGCGCTGATTTCAGTGACGGCTGCGGCTGATTCCGTTGCACCGCTAGCCAGATCATGACTCAAGTCAGAGACAGCTCCGGCATTATGCCCGATCATATCGGAGCGTTGACGAATACCGCCAACGATATTATTCAGATCATCCACCATCTGCGACAGTGCCCGACCTAACTGATCTTTTTCTGAAGCCAATTGCACCGATAAATCTAAATCACCTTTCGAGATCCGTTCGGCAATGGTCACCTGAGCTTGCAGGCTATCCGTCATATTATCCAACGCACTGGCTAACTGGCCGATTTCATCATGACTGTGATAATTCAGCCGTTCACTTAAGTCACCTTGGGAAATGGTTTTAGCCATGCGAACCGCACGTAAAATAGGAAGCGACAGACTACGAGCCATCATTACCATTGTCAAAATAGCAATGACTAAAACAATAAACCCAATAACAACCTGCCAAGTGATCGCTCTGTCACTGGTCATATCCATCTGATGAGTGAGCTGTTCTACACTCGCCAGAGCGACATTACGATCGACCCGAATAATCACCGACCATAAACTATTACTGGAACCTAAAGTAATCGGTGAAAAAACAGTTAGTTGATTTAATTTCGGATCATTAAAGACTTCTAATTGGCCTTTCTGAACAATCTGCAGCACCTTGTTATAGTCATCACTAAAAATCTTCTGCATCGATTGTCCGATACTGCCCGCATTTCGACTGTCGGCAATCACAAGCCCTTGATGAGTAACGATCGTGACTTCCGCTTTGCCATCGTATAAATTAGCCGCGACTTGCTTACTTAAAGACTGAATAAAATCTAAATTAAAATCGCTCCCGACGACACCTAAGAATTTCCCATTCACCACCACGGGTGCTGATAAAGTAGCTAACCAAACATTTTTTCCCTGAACCACATAAGGAAGTGGTGCGGTGACTGCCGATTTGAGTGTTCGTTTAGGTTCTTGATACCAACCACCTTTAGCAACACCATTCGGATGCTTGGCATCTGTATCATATTCAACGAGAGGTTGAACATCGATATGTCCATTTTGATCTCGGGTCCAATACGGTGTATAGCGACCTGTTTCAGCATTATTGCCCATCGTATTATTTTTATTTTGAGCATCCTGCCCATCAAAGGCATCCGGTTCCCAAGCACTGTAAACCCCATTCAGATCTTCGTGTTGCTCTAACACTCTACGTAAAATAGAGTTAAACGATTCCCGGGTGTCGGTGTGCATCCAATTATTCTGGTCATAAAGTTTTTTCGCTTCAACCATCGTGGCCAGAGTTTGGGCAATCGTCAAACTAGGCTCTAAGCGACGACTAATCGCATGCCCATATGCATCGGCAGTGCTCTTAAGTCCATCCAGAGTACTTTGCTCAACTAGGGTGGTTACCTGATTTGATACAAGTTTTTGTGTATTTGAGGCTGAATAAACACTGTACCCGACTAAGATGCTGGCAGTAACTAATAAACAGAGCCCAGCAACGACCGCAATCTTTCCCTGTATTGATTTCAACTTCATAGGTGAATTTCCTTAAATTAATATCCTTAAACAGAAATTATTAATAATCAGAAGCTCAATAAAAACACACGACCCTGGTATTGCTCTTTTATTTTATTATTACTCAATTATGGCTTGTTACTTCTTAGTTTTTCACTTCCTGGGAATGAGTAATTATCAATGCATTCATTAACGCTCTGTTAATTATAATCTATTCTATTAATGACTAAAATATATTTATTGACTTCAAAAACATATACAAATTAGTTAAATATTATTTCCCAACATTTAAATTAGATTATGAAAATGATTCTCATATTACTTGTCACAGTCGTTAAATTGATGCAATCATCATTTATAACCATTTATGGCTACCTGTTTATCAAAATCATTTCTGCTATGACGTTTCATTTCGCTACATCAATAGTAAAATGGAACCCTGCCTATATATTTTTTCATAAGTGTAGTAGATAGAATCCATTTTGAAAAAATAATTTTTTGGCTTAATTATCAAAATCAATCATTTTTAATATGGATTTAAAATCTCCATTAAATATTTTTCATTTATGCTAATTTGGCCCCAACCTGCTGTATGTTGCCAGTGCCAAGATCTTATAATTTATGGATAAAAACGCTAAAAATAAACCTTGTGAGTTTTCATATCATTATTTACATTTAAGTTATTAATCGATGCTTCTGCACAATATTAGCTTTGAGCTGTTCTACTTTGCGTATCTTGATCGTCTCAGATGTTCTTGCTACACCTTTAAGCAAGGTGATGATGAAGTTAGAGATAGACTAAAAATAATACACTCTATGTTTAATCGGTTCATTTAATTGATCGTAAGCGAACAAATAAATAATTGAAAACTTTAACTCTTACTCTGCTCACTAATTATTTTATTGATAACTTAGATATATTGAGACTCAACAGGCCTCTCATCATCTGCTAATGTTTAATTTCCAAGCTCTAATATCTGAATCAATTAATCCCTAGTATACGCCCAAGACTCAAATCATCTATTCTGAATTTTATGGTATTCCAGTAGGTAAATTTGAATGAAATTCAATCAATAAAGCCGCACGGCCTCTAGCCGACAGCGATAAAATCAGGCACAATAAATACCCTTAACGGCACGCCTGTTCTGGTATGCCGCGGCCTAGTCTCTGGATATCTTGTAACGGTTGATCACCGACAATTACATTCAGTTGCAACCCATCATCACTTGAGGTTTAAAGATGTTAGCTACTTATTGGCGCAATTTTCGGAGCCATCAAAGTGCCGTGCTATTATCATTCATGAGTTTGAGTTTTTTTTCAGGCTTAGGAAGTGCTCTCTTTGCCCCTATTCTAAGCCTATTTCTGACCAATCAGGTCCATGTTTCCCCCTTTGCTGTCGGTTTGTTCTATACCATTAACGCGATCGGTGGCATTATTTTTAGTCAACTGATTGCCCGTTATTCTGATCGAAAAGGCCACCGAAAACGCATCATTCTCATTTGCCTGCTTATGGGAGCCTTAAACTGCCTACTTTTCGATTGGTGTCGTAACTATTATATTTTGATCAGTTTAGGGATCTTTTTGATGAGTATCGGAGCATCAGCGATGCCTCAAACTTTCGCTCTGGCCCGAGACTATAAAGATCATGCTGGAGAACGTTCAGTCATGTTCACTTCGGTCATGCGCTCTCAACTCTCTTTAGCTTGGGTCATCGGACCCACCATTGCCTTTGCACTTGTCGCGGCTTATGGATTTAAAACACTATTTATGGCAGGTATGGGCATTTACATCATTGCCTTTGTCGTTACCTTATTCAAATTACCCGATATGCCCAAACAAAGTGCCACGGGAGGAACTCATCAACATCATTTAAAAACCAACCAAGATGTTTTCAAATTATTTATTGCGTCCACGCTGATGTGGGGTTGCAATAGTATGTACATCATTTCGATGCCTCTTTATATTAGTCACCAGCTGCACTTACCTCAGGAATTGGCCGGTTGGATGATGGGAACAGCGGCGGCACTAGAGATCCCAGTCATGCTCATTGCCAGCTATTTGACCAAATACTGGCGGATGAAAACACTATTAATTTTAGCTTGTGTAGCGGGCCTGCTTTTTTACATTGGTATGGACTTCATTCACTCAGCGCATTTACTCATCGTCATCCAACTTGGGAATGCAGCCTTTATCGGTATTCTAGGGGGATTGGGCATGATCTACTTTCAAGATCTCATGCCCGGTCGAAGTGGCCAGGCTACCACTTTATTTTCCAACTCACTTTATACCGGAAATGTTATTGCAGGAGCCTTGGCTGGGATCATTGCTCAGTACGTGAGTTATGGCGCGACATTCTGGGTCGGTGGCGGCTTTGTCGCCATTGCCGCATTCACATTATCCAGAATCAAACCCATTTAATGCTTAAGAGCGTCGACCAAAGCCAAGGGATTAGCGTTCTTTATGCTTATCTTTGCAGCAATCTATACATGCTTTAGCTCAGATTGCTATAAAAACAAAGCATAAAGGCCCCTGCTCTCGATCCTGCATAATATCTTCTACCAAAAATAATTTCTCAGGTAATTTATCAGGCGATTATGGCTGTCTTTAGCTATGATTTCTGTACGGTTAGCTTTCAAAATTAAAAAAGATGAGTTGGAGTCTATGACCTATCAGGAGATCAAACCTGGATGGATTGCAGCGATGAGTACCGAGCAGGAAGAACTTCGGCTGGCTGAACTCAAGAAATTAAATGTCTTGGACACAGCACCAGAAGACCGTTTCGACTTGCTGGTCAAGCTGGCGAAACATATTGCCGGAGGCCAAAGTGCCCTGCTGACATTGGTAGATGATAAACGACAATGGTTTAAATCTAAAATAGGATTGCAACATCAGGAACATCCTAAATCATGGTCGTTCTGCGCTCATACCATCAATGAAAAATCCGGTTTTCTCGTCATTGAAGATACGACTCAGGATAAACGCTTTTATGCAAATCCACTGGTCACAGATGCCCCCCATATTCGCAGTTATATCGGTTGTTCGATCGTTAGTCCTAATGGACTGCCTATTGGCACTATTTGTGTTTTAGATAGTCGTCCCCATCACTTTACGCCGGACCAAATCCAGCAAATGATGATTGTTGCAAAAGTCATTAGTGGCGAACTATGGCGCGATCAGAAAATTGTCGAATCACAAAATGAGCTCTTAGAGCAAACTTTGTATGATCCGTTAACCGGCTTACCCAGCCAGCAATTATTAATTCATCGTCTAGAAATAGTCTGTCGTAATATGGCCGATCAGGGCTACCAACTATTTTTATTGAATATCCAACGCTTTCGGGTGATTAATCGAATCTATGGCCGAGCATTTGGTGATGAGTTATTACGGATCCTAGTTAAAGAGATCAAACCATTATTGCCCCAAGATGCACTCTTTGCCCGGATGCGAGATGATCGATTTGCTATTTTGCTTCAGTCCAATGGAAATTCATCTCAATCTAAATTTTTGCTCAGATTACGTAGTTTACTGGAGGCCCCTCTAGTCATACGAGAACCCTCGCTATTAATTTGTTGCTCCATCGGAATGGCATCAATCTCTGAAGACTTTAATATCGCTGATGAAGTCCTAAATCGCGCCAATACTGCCATGCGTTCAGCCCCGGAACTGCCCAACGGGATCAGCTTTGAAAGTCATGATCCTAAACAAGAATTACTATTAGAACGAAGTATTGAAATAGAGAAACGGCTAAGAGAAGCAATCCATGAAGATGGTTTTGAGATGGTCTATCAACCCATTGTTCGTTTGATCGATGGTCAAATGATTGGAGTCGAGGCACTAATTCGCTGGCAATGGAAAAAAGGGGAATATCTCTCACCTGTTGAGTTTATTCCGATTGCCGAAGAATGTGGCATTATTCAGTTGCTTTCCCGTTGGGTCATTGAAACAACTTGTAAGGAGTTTGCCTCCGTTTACCAAAAACTGCCCCAACCAACCTATATGTCCGTCAATATTAGTAGCGCTGATCTATTGGATTTAAACTTTACTGATTTTGTATTGGAAATGTTATCTAAATATCAGCTTCCGGCTCAGTGTCTGAAATTTGAAGTGACAGAACATTCGGTCATTAATGATATTGATCTTGCCATCAGTCAGATGAAAAAATTACAGAATTCCGGGATCCGCTTCGCGATTGACGATTTCGGTACTGGGCATGCTTCCTTGCGTTATCTGCAGCTACTCCCCGCAGGGATCCTAAAAATTGATCGCTCTTTTATCAATGGGGTCACTACAATGGAAAGGGATGCCGTCATCACCCGAGCCACGATTGCTCTGGCCCACAGTCTGAATAAACACGTCATAGCAGAAGGAGTTGAAGAATTAGCGCAGGCCGACTTTTTACGGCAACATCATGCTGAATATGCCCAAGGATGGTTTTATGCCAAACCGGTGCCCATTGGCATGCTAGAGAACTATCGCCCCCCAGAACAACCGTGATTTAAAATTAAATAACGGGCTGAAAACAGGCACCTTTGTATGAACGATTGCTCGTTATTCTGGCTAATCCTTTAATAATGCGATAGAGAGACCAAAGCCAAGTCAGAAAAATGACCAGATACCCGACTAAAATAATAGACAGCGCAAAACCAACGACCGACCAACCAATCCACCACCAAAAAACATGGATCATATTGCGATAATGATCTTCAAATAAAGTACCCGTTGCATCACTAATTTTAACCATGGCCCAAATCGCACCGACGAACCATAAAACACCGGTAAACAGCCCTATAGTCATTAAAATATAAGCAACCAGGGCATGATTTTTGGCATCGATCTCATATTCCGACATTACATAAGGAACCGTGTATGCTCGATCATATTGGTTCATTACTTCACCTATCGTGCAGCTAACTTACCTTAAAGTATATACATCCTGCATGCTTAACGCGAGCCCAATCAATCCGCCACCGATGAAGGACAACTATGGAAATGAACAACGTTGTTTTGTCATCGAACACATCGGTCTTAGATGGTGTATGGGATTATTAAATTACTATAAAACGTAAATTTTTAAAATTAAGTTGTGAACGTATTGAGTGTAATTTAAACTTAAAAAATAAAAATTATGTTTTAATGTAACATATTGATTTATGGAGTTGGTATGGCCCGATTTAGAACCCCACCCAATAAAGAAGATGTTTTAGCTAAAGTTAGAAAGCTGGATGCCATACAGATGTTGCGTCTCGCTAATGCGGCAAAACCAACTACAGATCAAGGTGAGTATCTACATTGGGATAAGTTTAAATGGCGTCAGGGCAAAGATGTAGATGCGGAATTAGCATGGTTTGGAACAAAATTTTCACGTAATTCCATATCGAAAGATCTTATAAAATTAACAGCCAAACATGATGAGCACTTCAAATTCTGTGTGCCTGATTCTTTATGGGCAAATTTACATTATATTGATATAAAAACTGGTGGTGGTCAAAAAATTGGCGATAGTCTCTTTGTAAGCTCCCGAGACAAAGACAGATACCTTGTTAGCAATTTAATGATGGAAGAAGCTATTACTTCATCTCAACTTGAAGGTGCATCAACAACCCGCAAAGTAGCTAAAGAAATGTTAAAAACTAGGCGGAAACCACAAGATAAGTCTGAACAGATGATTGTTAATAATTTCCGGTTGATGAAGCGCGCGGTAGAAATTAAAGATGAACCATTAACAATAGACTTAATTTTTGAATTACATTCTATTGCAACTTTTAATGCAATAGAAAATGAAGCGATTCCTGGGGAACTACGTAAAGATGATTCAGTCTCCGTATCGAACCAATACAATGAAGTCGCTCATATTCCACCTTCTTACAAAGAGCTGAAGGACAGGCTAAGTTCTCTGTGTGAATTCGCGAATGAAAACACAGCCGAGCCAGAATCTAACAGATTTATCCATCCTGTTCTAAAAGCCATTATGCTCCACTTTATGATTGGGTATATTCACCCATTTGGTGATGGAAATGGTAGGACGGCAAGAGCCTTATTTTATTGGTTCATGCTAAAACGTGGTTATTGGTTGTTTGAATACGTTTCAATCAGTAAGCTGATTCAGGAAAATAGAGCGGACTATGACTTGGCATATAGATACACGGAATCAGATTCCAATGATCTGACCTATTTTCTTTATAACCAAACAGGAATCATTATCAAAGCTGTTAATGCCTTGCATCAATACATAGAGAAAAAGAGAACCGAATTTTATCAGTTTAAGGAATGGATTGATAAGAGCCCTGTATCTAAACGGCTCAAAAATGGGGCTATAGATATATTAAAAACCGCAGTAAAACAACCTGGTCGCACTTTTACTGCAAAATTGGTAGCTCAAGATTTAGATGTGAATGAGAACACTGCCCGCACATATCTCAATACCTTAGTGGATGAGGGCCTTTTAATGACCACAAATCAAAAAGGTCACAGAGGTGTCGTTTATATAGCACCTGCAAGCCTTAGAGAACAATTGAAAATATAATCTTAACCCGATGAAAGTATCAGAGAGCATAAGCGCTATCACGTTCATGTTCAAAAATCCGTTTGAATTGATATAAAATAATTAAATTGAGCCGTATAAAGCCTCAACAATTTTATCCGGGTACATTTTCGTTTCCTAAGGCTTCATACTCCTTTACTTGTCCTTCTGATAAGTTGGTAACCGTGAGATTTCATACACTCATCAGAGATGCACATAGTATGAAATACTACTATTGCATTAAGGATATCGTATGATAAAAATATCAAACATTAGCCCCAAAAAATGGTACGAATCACGTAGCTGACCCCAAGATAAATGAAATCCAAGAATGCTCTTCGAGAAACCATGAAATAAAACTCACTTAGTGAGGACTACGCACCACTGTCAAATACCGCTGACAAATGAGATCCGTATCCAATGCCTGAATCGGAACCCCAAAACTACTCATGGCTGATAATGTCAAATTGTGATGTTGACGGATCTGGAAACCCGTCGCATGAACTTTATCATGGCTGGTATGTGCATCGGCGGCAAGCGTCACATAGAACCCTAGCCCGGCGGCCCGCCGAACCGTGGTATCGATACAAAATTCGCTCGAATATCCACTCACAATCAGATGAGTCACTTCCAGGCTAGCTAATAACGAATTTAAAGATGTTCTTAAAAATGAATCTGGGGTGCTCTTATCCACATGGAAATCAGTCTCATGAGCCAATAGGCCATCATAAAGCTGCCAAGCCTGACTTCCTTTACCTAATTCAGCATTATTAGGTGTATGATGCTGAATCAAAATCACAGGGACACCTGTTGCATGAGAAGCTTGAATTAAGGTATTAATGTTTTCAACAATTTCATCCCGATCTGCAGGCGCTGGATCAAATAATCCCTGTTGAACATCAATCACTAATAAAGCGCTTTGTTGATACAACTTTTGATCATAGGTCATATGCAGCCCTTTCAGCAGCTAAATGCTTGCAAACTACCATAGATGTTTGCACTATCAAAAGAGGTAATGATCGGTTTTATTCCACAAAATAAGGAATTTGTGATGTCTGAATCAGACCATTGTTTTTTACCCCAACCTGGGGATGCATTACTTGTTGTCGATGTGCAAAATGATTTTTTGCCAGGGGGGACATTAGGTATCGACCAGGCTGATAGAATTCTTCCGCCTTTAAATCAGGCCATTACTTTATTTGAAAAAACCCACCAGCTCATTATCTTCAGTCGGGATTGGCATCCTGAAAATCATTGCTCTTTCAGTGAATATGCAGGACCTTGGCCTCGTCACTGCGTTGCCAATACACATGGTGCTGCTTTCTCACGACAAATTAACTGGCCAACCCAAGCCTTCATCGTTTCCAAAGCCAGAGCAGCGCAAGAAGATGCCTATTCAGCCTTTCAAGGGACTCATCTAGCGGAACAACTGCAACAATTTAATATCACTCGATTATTAATTTGTGGATTAGCAACTGATTATTGCGTGTTACAAACCACTCTGGATGCACTTAAACACGGATTTAGTTGTTACTTACTAACCGATGCGATGGCCGCTGTCAACGTACGCGAAACGGATGGGAAACAAGCACTGGAAAAGATGCTAGAAAGCGGGGCAATACTCATAAGTTCCGATCAACTGCTTTAAGACAGATCCAAAATACAAACGTGACAATGCCGCCCTTCAGGCGGCATTGTGGGTTCGTTAGTGGATATCAATTCGCTGACGACTTTCAGCTTTCTGCTCTGTTTTCGGCAATGTGAGATACAACATGCCACTATCGAATTTGGCGTCAATTTTATCCACTTTAACATTATCAGGGATCTGAAAACGGCGGGTGAACTGCCCATAAAAACGTTCACTCAGATGCTGTTTTTCATCTGATTTTTCATGTTTACGTTCACCACTCAGCACCAGATAGCCATCTTCAATGCTCAACTGAATGTCTTCTTTACGCATTTCCGGCAACTCAACTTTCAGCATATATTGCCCTGCATTTTCACTGATATCAGTCGCAGGAAGCCAACTGCGAGATGCACCACTGAACGGACTTGGCCAATTCATTAAAGAACCAACCCGACTAAATAGATCGTCAAATTCTTCAGTAGGATTCCACGGACGTAATTTCATAACAACCTCCTCACTTGGAAAACCACAATCATTTAACTTGTCAGGCAATCCATGATTGCCTATCTATCATTTGGGGATGAGCGCATTAATTTCAAGGGGAATTCAAGTAATTTTTTAGGCTAGATTTTCTAGCCTAAAAAATGAGGTCGTTAGCTTGCAAGAATTAAGCTATAAACTTATACAGCAATAACAATCCGTTCAGATTGAGCCCAAACGCACCACGAAAGAAATAACTCTTTAATTCGCAGAGCGATCATTCTGGCGTTTCTGAATTTGATATTTACGCACAGAACGGCGGATTCGAGCACTTCGATTACGGACCTTATCCCCTACTTTCAGTAATGTTTTCTCCTCGGCGGGAAGATGAACCATCTGGCGTAAATAATTCACAGTCTCTAAATCGACTTCTTTCCAGGCACTACGCGGAAGTGATTTTGGTAAACCAATCTGACCATAACGCGTCCGAATCAGGCGGCTGACCTGAACTTCCTGGGCTTCCCACATCCGGCGGACTTCTCGATTTCGACCTTCATTGAGTGTCACACTAACCCACTGGTTCATCCCTTCGCCTCCTTGGCGTTTGACACTGGTAAATTTAGCTTCACCATCGTCAAGAGTAATCCCCATTCTTAAACGCTGCACCATGGCATCAGTAATTTCACCAAAAACACGAACGGCATATTCCCGCTCAATTTCAAATTTAGGATGCATTAACCGGTTAGCTAACTCACCATCGTTGGTGAACAAAAGCAATCCCTGAGTATTCACATCCAGTCGGCCCACAGCAATCCACCGCCCCGTCCGTAAACGCGGCAGGCGATCAAATACGGTTGCTCGACCTTCCGGATCATGACGAGAGCAAATTTCGCCATCCGATTTGTGATAGATGAGCACTCGACACGGCTCATTGGCAGCCCGCTGTGTATCCACGACTTGCTCATCAAAGCGAATAACATCTTCAGCTTCCGCACGATCGCCAAGTTTTGCAACTTGACCGTTAATACTAGCTCGGCCAGCATCAATAGCCGCCTCCATCTCACGACGGGAGCCTAGGCCACATCGGGCAAGGATTTTTTGTAATTTTTCACTCATTTTTGATATCCGCTTAAAAAAGTGGGCTAAGTCTGAAAGTCCTCGGGAATTTTTTCAAGTAAAGATTGATCTAATTGTGGTAACTCATCAAGGCTTTTCAATCCAAAGTAGTCTAAAAATTCTCGGGTCGTTGCTAGTAACGCTGGTCGCCCCGGAACTTCTTTATGACCAACGTCTTTAATCCAGTTTCGTTCTCTTAATGTACTAATGATACCGGAACTTACTGTAACTCCCCGAATGGCTTCAATTTCCCCTCGCGTCACCGGTTGCCGATAAGCAATAATTGTGAGTGTTTCCAGTAAAGCCCGGCTATAACGCGATGGTTTCTCCTGCCATAATTGAGCCAAATAAGGAGCAAACTCTGTCCGAGCCTGAAACCGCCAGCCACTGGCAACTTCCAAAAGTTCAACACCTCGGCCCTGATAACGAGAAGCGACTTCTTCCAATAACATCAATACTTGCCCTTTTGCTAGCCCAAATTCAGCCAACACACTCTGCTGTAAATCAGCGATGGTTAACGGCCTACCAGCAACAAATAGAGCAGCTTCAATCAACGCGACAAAATCAGGGCGTTCTTTATTCACCATGCACGGGATTCTCGGCTTCGTATAGTGTCACTTGGATTGGCGCTAGAGGTGCACTCTGCAAACAGCGAATCAATTGGTTTTTAGTCAACTCTAAAATCGCCATAAAACTGACAATGACCCCCATCCGTCCCTCACTTTCGGTAAATAGTGCTGAAAATTCCGTTAATACACCAACCTGAAGTTTATCCAAAATTTCGCTCATGCGCTGTCGGGTTGATAATTTTTGTCGGCTTACTTCATGACGCTCAAACTGACTAGCCCTTTCCAATACAACAGACAATGCCCCTAGTAATTCGGCAATGTCCACATCCGGATACATTATTTGCTGTGGCAAGTGCTCCGGTTTATCCAGATTGGCAACAAAAAAATCACGCTGCTCCCGGGGAATTAAATCAACCTGTTCCGCTGCATTTTTATAGAGTTCGTATTCTTGTAAACGACGAACCAGTTCGGCTCTGGGATCTTCTTCCGGCTCATCCAATTCGGGTTTAGGGAGCAACATCCGGGATTTAATCTCTGCCAAAAGTGCAGACATCACCAGATACTCGGCCGCCAACTCCAATTTTAAATCGATCATCGTCGCAACATAGCTCATATATTGACGCGTAATCTCTACAATCGGCAGTTCAACAATATTGAGCCTCTGACGGCGGATAAGATACAGCAATAAGTCCAGCGGTCCTTCAAAACGTTCCAGAATAACCTCTAAGGCATCCGGCGGAATATAAAGATCGCCCGGGATTTCTAGCCACGGTTCTCCATTAACAGTGGCCAGCACCAACTGCTGCGGCGTATGTTCCAAAGCCACAGGGATTTCATTACCCAATCCGTTCTCCCTTCTTCTGATGTCTAAATGAATGGAGATACATCACCACTACCGTGGCGGATCACTTCGACCTGCTCATTAGACAAATCGATCACCGTGGTTGGTTGTTCACCAATAATGCCCCCGTCAATAATCAGGTCGACATGTTTTTCAAGTAGATTCCGGATCTGCTCCGGATCAGACTCGGTAAAGTCATTGCCGGGCAAAATTAAACTCCCAGACAACATCGGTTCCCCCAATGCATCCAACAACGCTAATGCAATCGGTGAATTTGGAACCCGCAGCCCTATCGTTTTACGTTTGGCATTAAGTAGCCGCCGAGGCACTTCTTTGGTTCCTCGAAGAATAAATGTGTAAGGCCCCGGAGTGTTATTCCGCAACAATCGGAATGCCGTATTTTCAACCCGCGCATAAACCGATAATTCGGATAAATCCCGACACATCAACGTTAAATGATGGTGAGCATCTAGTTGACGAATCCGAATAATACGCTCTAGTGCATGTTTATCCCCGGCCAACGAACCAATCGCATAACCGGAATCAGTCGGATACACCACGACTCCACCATCCCGTATAATAGCGGCCGCCTGACTCATTAAACGGGCCTGCGGATTTTCTGGATGAACCTGAAAAAATTGACTCATAAGCATTTACCTTATTTTAATACATTCGATAACGCTAGCCGTTCCCATACGGGTCGAATAGAATCCGGCAACGCTAAATACCGCCCCAGTTCCCGCCACGGCGAAGGCCGGTGAAAATCAGACCCAACCGAAGCATCCAAATGATGCTCTCTGGCCAGCTCCGTCAGCCATCGCTGATGATCCGGCTTCATCTGAGGCATGCCAATCTCTATGGCATCCCCTTTTACTTTAGCAAATTCACCAATCAATCGCCGTAACCACTTGTTCGATAATTGATAACTGAGCGGATGGGCCAATACGGCGACACCACCCGCTTGATGGATCAGTGATACGGCCTGCTCAATGGACATCCATTGATTCGGAACATACCCGGGATGACCACGAGTCATATATTTTTGAAAAACTTTTTCAAACGAATCAACTACTTGCCGTTCCAATAATACATGCGCAATATGCGCCCGAGTGACTGATCCGCCATGAGCTAAGGCCAGTGCTCGAGGATAAACTGGCTCAATCCCTCGTTTTTCCAGACGACGACTGATCTCCTGAGCCCGTTCATCCCGCTTCTGTCGCTGCAATACCAATGCCTCAAGTAACTCGCTATGATGACGATCAAACCCTAATCCGACAATATGAATATCAAAACTATTCCACCCTGTGGAAATTTCGACTCCACTGATTATTTGAACTGACCGAGCAACCTGCTCGGCATCGGCCAATGCCGCGGTGGTATCGTGATCCGTAATCGCCAGATAATCCAGTTGTTGATTTTCGGCTCGTAATACCAGTTCTTCTGGTGTTAAGGCTCCATCTGAAGCCGTGGTGTGACAATGCAGGTCTATTCGCATAATTCTTATAATTTATTCTTGACTTTTTACGGCCATTTCCGGTTTACTAACACTATTAAATCAGTCGAGGATAAACATGACAACTTCAATCATCATTTCTAAAGTCTGGTGGTGGCACTCTCCAACTTAAGCGGGAGTGATTTGTTGTGCGTATCTAAAAGCTAATCAAATTCAAAAACCCGCTTCTAAGCGGGTTTTTTATTATCGGCAGGAGACAAAATTATGACAGGGCATCAACCCACCCTGACCAACATCATCAGACAAGTAGCCTATGTAGAAGATCCGTTGGCACTGTATGAACAATTGCATCATGATGACCGCGAAAGCATGCTATTAGAATCAGCTGAAATCCACAGTAAAACTGATCTAAAAAGTCTGCTCATTGCTGACTGCGCCGTCAAAATCATATGTCAGGAACAAACTGTTACTTTTCAGGCACTATCCGATAATGGTAAACAAGTGATCCTGACACTGACAGAACATTTTTTACCGCCACTCATTAAAGCGTCTAGTGCCGAGCAACTGGTCCTTGAGTTCAAACTTCCTGATCCGACATTAGATGAAGACAGCCGACTGAAGGCTCTGTCGCCAGTCAGCGCGCTTCGAGAACTCATTCATCTATATGGCCCATTGGCGACACACAGCAATGGTCTGTTCCTTGGAGGAGCTTTCAGCTTTGATTTCATTGCCAGTTTTGAACAACTGGATGAAGTAGCCGAAGGTAAAAATACATTTCCTGATTTTCAATTCTATCTCGCTGAAACACTGTTACTGATCGATCATCAGACCCAACAAACTCAGCTCATCGGTAGTTTATTCAGCGATCATCCACAATATCGGCTAGCCCTCAATGCTCGTCTGGACACGCTACAGCAAGCCTGTGAGAAAGGACCTGAACCACAAACGGTTGAAGTCGGTGAATACCAAAGTCATGTGCACTCCAATATGAGTGATGAAGAATATGGAGAAGCCGTGACGCAATTGAAAAAAGCGATTATCAACGGCGATATTTTCCAAGTGGTTCCATCCCGTAGCTTTTTCCTCGATTGCCCACACTCTCTTTTATCTTACCGCGTATTAAAAGAAACCAATCCCAGTCCTTACATGTTCTATCTGAACGATCCGCAATTCGCCATTTTTGGAGCCTCACCTGAAAGCGCCATCAAATATGAAGCAAAAACCCGTCAGGTCGAAATTTACCCGATTGCAGGGACTCGCGGCCGCGGTTTCAATCCAGATGGTTCCATCAATCTTGATTTAGATAGCCGTCTGGAGTTGGAACTTCGATTAGATAAAAAAGAGACCGCCGAACATGTGATGCTAGTCGATTTGGCCCGAAATGATGTTGCTCGCATCAGTGAACCAGGAACTCGACATGTTGCCGACTTACTCAAAGTGGATCGCTACAGCCATGTCATGCATCTGGTTTCTCGGGTCGTCGGTACACTACGTCAGGATTTAGATGCATTACACGCTTATCAAGCCAGTATGAATATGGGAACATTAACCGGAGCTCCTAAAATCAGCGCAGCCAAATTAATCCGTCAAACCGAGAAAACTCGACGTGGTAGCTATGGTGGAGCCGTTGGTTACTTAACCGGAGAAGGGACAATGGATACCTGCATCGTAATCCGTTCTGCATTTGTTCGAGATGGAGTTGCGCAAATTCAAGCCGGTGCCGGAGTTGTTTATGACTCGGTCCCCCTTGAAGAAGCAAACGAAACCCGTAAAAAAGCAGCCGCGGTTATCAATGCTATCGCCCGGGCTCATGGCTCTACTCTGGAGGAAGTTTCTCGTGGCTAAAACAATCTATCTTCTCGACAATTTTGATTCATTTACTTATAACTTGGTCGATCAATTTCGAGCAATGGGATATCCCGTTAAAATTTATCGAAACAGTCTGCCTGCCGAACATATTAAAAGTCAGTTAGACAACGAGGACGATCCTGTGCTCGTCCTTTCGCCGGGGCCAGGCAATCCATCTCAGTCTGGATGTTTGCTGGAACTTATCGGACTATGTCGTGGCCAAATCCCAATGATTGGAATTTGTCTGGGACAGCAAGCCATTGTTGAATATTATGGTGGAACCATCGGCAAGGCGACAGAAACGGTACATGGGAAAGCATCATTAGTTGAACACTCCGGAGCGGCCATGTTTCAAGGACTATCCAATCCATTGCCGGTGGCTCGTTACCACTCGCTGGTCGCTACATCAGTACCCGATTCACTAGAAATCTGTGCACAGTACCAAGGGATGCCAATGGCCGTTCTCAATCAAAATGATCGGGTGATCGGATTTCAATTTCATCCCGAATCCATTTTAACCAGTCAAGGTGAACAACTCTTACAACAAACACTCGACTGGGTCAGTTGTTAACAGGAGGCTTAACCCAATGCAGACTATTTTAGAAACATTGTACCAAGGTCATGATCTGACTCTTGAGCAAAGTCAGCAAGCATTTGACGCAATTGTCAACGGACAGATGGATCCGTTAGTACTCTCATCATTGCTGACCGCTCTTAAAATCAAAGGGGAAAAACCCGCAGAGATCGCCGGAGCAGCAAAAGCGCTGCTGGCCAACGCGGCACCGTTTCCATCACCCGATTATGAGTTTGCCGATATTGTGGGCACAGGAGGCGATGGTTATAACACCATTAATATCTCAACAACTTCCGCCTTTGTAGCAGCCAGTTTAGGTGTCAAAGTCGCTAAACACGGTAATCGCAGCGTTTCCAGTAAATCCGGTTCATCCGATCTACTGGCCGCTTTAGGCATCAATATTGAAATGTCTCCTCAAACAGCCCGGCGCTGTCTGGATGAGCTCAATCTATGCTTTTTGTACGCGCCGCAATATCATGCCGGGATCCGTCATGCGATGCCGGTTCGTAAGGCTCTGAAAACACGGACGCTCTTTAACGTACTGGGTCCACTGATTAACCCGGCTCATCCAACCATGGAAATCATGGGCGTCTATGATCAAACGTTGCTCCGACCGATTGCAGAAACTTTCCGGACGATGGGAATGAAAAAGGTCATGGTGGTCTATGGTGCCGGTTTGGATGAAGTTGCGATTCATGGCCCGACCGATGTGGCAGAGGTGAATGGCGATGACATTCAATACTATCAGCTCACGCCGGAATCCTTTGGTGCGCCAGTGGCGCATATTGATGAGTTAACCGGAGGGACACCGGAAGAAAATCGGCAGATCACCGAGCAACTGTTACAGGGACAAGGGAAAAGCGCCCACCTGAATGCCGTTGCGGCCAACGTGGCTTTATTACTTAAATTAGCCGGACGAGTCGATAATGTCGCCGATGGCTTCGAATTAGCCCTTAGCGAAATGCGCTCGAAGCGCCCATTAGAACTCGTTCACCACTTAGCGGAGAAAAGTCAGTGATTATTCGTGAAACCGGAACCGTACTCGATCAGATCGTAGCGGATAAACTGGAATGGGTCGCCGCACGGAAAGAAACACAGCCATTGGAAAGCTTTAAAGATCAACTGACCCTGAGTGATCGCAGTTTTCCTGACGCGCTGAGCCAATTACCGACGCAGTTCATTTTAGAATGTAAGAAAGCTTCGCCGTCCAAAGGACAGATCCGTGAATCATTTGATTTAGCCGCTATCGCAACCGTCTATAAAAATCATGCCGCCGCTATTTCGGTCCTCACTGATGAAAAATATTTTCAGGGACGCCATGAGTTTTTACCGATTGTCCGTGAGCACGTGCACCAACCGGTCCTCTGTAAAGACTTTTTCATCGATCCATATCAGGTCTATCTGGCCCGCTATTATCAGGCCGATGTCATTCTGCTGATGCTCTCGGTACTGGATGATGAGCTCTACCAGCTATTGGCTCAAACCGCTGCCTCATTAGGTTTGGATACGCTCACCGAAGTCAGCAACCAGCAAGAGTTGGAACGTGCCATTGCCTTGAATGCCAAAGTAATTGGTATAAACAATCGTAATTTACGCGATATGAGTATTGATCTCAGCCGGACAGAACAACTGGCCCCGCAAATTCCGAATGATCGCATTATCGTTTCCGAATCAGGCATCTATACCAATCAGGATGTGCGCCGCTTAAGTCCTCTAGTCAACGCCTTTTTAGTCGGCAGTTCAATTATGGAGCAATCCGATATTGAAATGGCCTGTCGAAAAATGATTTTAGGCGAGCACAAAGTGTGTGGGCTGACCCGCCCTGAGGACGCTAAAGCTGCTTATCAGGCCGGAGCCTATTACGGAGGACTTATTTTTGCCCCTGGCTCTAAACGACAAGTCAGTATTGAGCAAGCAAAGAAAATTGCAGCCGCAGCCCCTTTAAATTATGTTGGCGTCTTTGTTGATGCATCCCAGCATATAGTGAGCGATATTGCGCAACAACTTAACCTAAGTGCCGTGCAATTACATGGCCATGAAAATCAAGATTATATTGATGAACTTCGCACGAGCTTACCTGCATCCTGTCAAATCTGGCAAGCCATCGGTGTCAGCGATGAACGTCCAGTAATCAAAAGCCATGCCGACCGAGTTTTATTTGACTGTCAGGTGGGCCACCATTCCGGCGGAACCGGCCAAACATTTGACTGGCAACTGGTCGAAGAACAATTGCCGAGAGCGATGCTAGCCGGCGGACTATCCCCTGATAATGCGTCCAGAGCTGCGCAGTTAGGTGCTCTGGGACTTGATTTTAATTCCGGTGTCGAACAGAGTCCGGGAATTAAACAGGCCGAAAAGATCAATCAAGTATTTTATCAATTACGTCAGTACTAAATCACATATAAACGTATTTAAATAAGAGAGCCACATGAGTAAATTAAATCGTTATTTCGGTGAATTTGGGGGACAATATGTAGCCCAAATATTGCTGCCCGCTCTGGATCAGCTTGAGCAAGCGTTCCTTGACTCAGTTGACGATCCAGCCTTTAAAGCTGAATTCCAACAACTCTTAAATGAGTACGCTGGGCGCCCAACCCCCCTCACCCTTTGCCAAAATCTCACTAAAAATACCCGCGCTAAAATTTATTTAAAACGGGAAGATTTATTGCACGGCGGTGCGCATAAAACCAACCAGGTATTAGGTCAGGCATTGCTGGCCAAACGCATGGGGAAAACCGAAATCATTGCTGAAACTGGAGCTGGTCAGCATGGGGTTGCCACAGCGATTGTCTGTGCTCTGATGAATTTAAAATGCCGCGTTTACATGGGCGCTAAAGATATGGAACGGCAAAAACCGAATGTGTTCCGGATGCGCTTAATGGGTGCAGAAGTGATCCCGGTTCACAGCGGCTCATCCACTCTGAAAGATGCCTGTAATGAAGCTTTGCGAGACTGGTCTGGCACTTATGAAACCAGCCATTATATGCTGGGCACAGCCGCAGGTCCCCATCCTTTTCCGACCATTGTCCGGGAATTCCAGAAAATGATTGGTGAAGAAGCTAAACAACAATTGCTGAAAAAAGAAGGCCGATTGCCGGACGCTGTTATTGCCTGTGTCGGTGGAGGCTCCAATGCAATTGGTCTATTTACTGATTTTATTCCCGAAGAAAGCGTCCGGTTGATTGGCGTAGAACCTGCGGGTAAAGGGATCCATACCGGTCAGCATGGTGCACCATTAAAACATGGCCGTGAAGGGATCTTCTTTGGTATGCGTTCACTGCTGATGCAGGATAAAGATGGTCAGATTGAAGAATCTTATTCTATTTCGGCGGGTCTTGATTTCCCATCAGTCGGCCCTCAACATGCCTATTTGAACAGCATCGGTCGTGCGGATTATGTATCGGTCACCGATGATGAAGCACTGCATGCATTTGAAGAGTTATCACGTCATGAAGGGATTATTCCCGCACTAGAATCATCTCACGCACTGGCTTATGCCTTGAAGATGATCCATGCAGAACCAGAAAAAGAACAATTGTTAGTTGTTAATATTTCAGGACGAGGTGATAAAGATATTTTCCAAGTTGCTGAAATCTTTGCTCACCGGGAGGAATTCAAATGAGCCGTTATCAACAAATGTTCAGCCGTCTTAATGCAGCCCAACAGGGTGCATTCGTGCCATTTGTCACATTAGGCGATCCAAACCCTGAGCAATCTCTTAATATTATCGATGCATTAGTCGCCGGGGGTGCGGATGCACTGGAACTAGGATTCCCGTTCTCCGATCCGGTCGCCGACGGACCAACCATTCAGGGAGCTAATCTGCGAGCACTTCATGCGGGAACCACTCCGGGAAAATGTATCGAAATGTTAGCAGAAATTCGCCGCCGCTATCCTGATTTACCACTCGGTTTATTGCTTTACGCAAATCTGGTTTACAGTAATGGCATTGATCAATTTTATCAGAAACTGGCTGCCGCTGGTGTCGACTCGGTGTTAATCGCCGATGTTCCAACCATTGAAGTCGCTCCGTTTCGAGAAAGTGCTCAAAAACACGGGATCGACTGTATCTTCATCGCACCACCAAATGCGGATGATCCCACACTCCAAGCTATCGCACAGCTCGGTCAGGGCTATACTTACTTGGTGAGTCGTGCTGGAGTCACAGGAACTGAAACCAAAGCGGGAAAACCGGTCGAGCATCTGTTAGCCATGCTAAACCAATATCAGGCTGCTCCAGCATTGCTTGGATTTGGGATTGCAGAACCCGCTCAAGTACAAGCAGCCCTTAAATCTGGTGCAGCTGGGGCTATTTCCGGATCAGCGGTTGTTAAAATCATTGAATCCAATTTGGAACAGCCAGTACAAATGTGTGAAGCACTCAAAGATTTTACGGCCGCGATGAAAGCTGCAACGGCTTATAATTGATCTTTATTTTTGAAACGATATGATGGGCTCTGGCAAAACAGAGCCTGGATATAACTATGAAGCAATTAATCGAATTTTTTCCACTCATCGTTTTTTTCATCGTTTATAAACTATACGATATTTATTTAGCTAGTGGTGCGCTGATCTTAGCCACTGGGGTTATGCTAGTTATTTATTATCTGGTATATCATCGAATTGAAAAAATGCATCTGATTACGTTTTTAGCTGTGGCCGTCTTCGGAGGACTCACCATAGCGTTACATAACGATGTGTTTATCAAGTGGAAAGTGACCGTGATTTATACACTGTTCACGATTATTCTGCTCGTTTCTCAATTTGGATTTAATGCACCGGTTCTCAAAAAAATGCTGGGTAAAGAGATCGAGCTTCCCCAGAAAATCTGGAATCGCCTAAACTTATCTTGGGCGATTTTCTTTGCCATCTGCGCGATTACGAATCTATTCGTGGCATTTGGCATGAGTCAGCAGGCATGGGTTGACTTTAAGGTATTTGGTCTGTTTGGTGCGACCTTACTGTTTACAATTGGGACCGTGGTCTATATGTATCGTTACCTACCTAAACAGTCTCTCAATAATAAAAAGGATTAATTCATGTGGTATGTATTTTATTCTGAAGATGTAACTAATAGTCTGGAAGCCCGTAAAAAAGCACGTCCAGCCCATCTGGAGCGCCTTCAGTTATTACGTAATGAAGGCCGTCTACTCGTTGCAGGCCCTTGCCCGGCAATCGACAGTGAAGAACCGGGTCCAAATGGTTTTACCGGTTCAACTGTCATCGCCCAGTTTGATTCACTGGCTGAAGCTCAGGAATGGGCCGATCATGATCCTTATGTCGAAGCAGGCGTGTATGCTTCCACCACAGTGAAACCATTTAAACAAGCTTTTTAATCGTTAAAGGATCTGAAAGACTCAGATCCTTTATATTTCACGGCCGGCAGGATACCCCACTCAACATGACACATCCTGATCTGTGAGCTTGTCTGTTTTTTTCAGACTCGATTGCGGAGATATAATCAATCCAACCCCCACTAAAAAGAGACCACAGGAAACCCATTGTATTGGGGATAACGTTTCACCAAATATCCAATAGCCACTCATCAAGGCAAATACTGAAACCAACAGGGTAAATGGCGCTAAATAGCTCATCGGATATTTAATAATCATTCTATTCCAGAGCCAATACCCCAATAAGGTCGTCGGATAAGCCTGAAACAGCACTGAAAGCCAAGTGTTGCCATTCCAGTGTTGAAAAGCATAGCTCCAAACCTGCGAACCATGAGTCACCATACTTAAGACTAATAAGGGTAAAGGGGCAAAGACCATCCCCCAGATATTAAACGCAAAAACCGATTTAGTCTTAGATTGCCGGACTATTACCCCCGCTAAAGGCCAACTGATCACCGATATCAGCATAAAAACACCGCCCATCAACGTAACGTTGCCATTGGTATAGATACTGGCAAAAACCAGTCCTATCGTGGCAACAATAATGCTCAGCCATAACCTTGCTGTTATTTTTTCTTTATAAAACCATGCCCCGACCAATACCGACGTTAAAATATCGGCCTGTTGCAGTACTGACGCCATTCCAGACGATAATCCGAAATGAATCGAGCACAGCCCCATTCCCCAAACACCGATACCAAAACAGATGCCATAACCAATTAAGTAGCGCCAGGGAACCGTGGGTTTCCGAATAAAAAAGCACGCGGGGACCGCCGCGAAAAAAAAGCGTCCGGCCGCAACAATAAATGGATCCACATCCGTCACACCTAATCGGATCATTGAAAAATTAAATCCCCAAATTGCCATGAGAGCAATCACTAGGCATAAATCACGAAACTGCATCAGTATTTTCCTCCTTCATCTTTTCTTGAATACTACTTGTGAGATGATTTCAGTACAGATACAATTTATGTTGTTTTTATGGGTACAGATTATAATTTTAGGGATTGAATTTTCGTGATGTACGATAAACGCTTCAGGAACTAGAATGGCATCCAGAACTCATCATAGAATATGATATGCATCTTATCCCGGCAATGCCTGCCAAGTTCAGCCATAAATATCTGGCTCCTGAAAATTGAATACAGCTCTCTGAGTTACAGTTAGTTTGCTCAATTTTATTATCAGGGACTATAATAATGACTTTAGTTATGACCCATAAACATATTAAAAATATCAATATAAACGTTATAACGGTTTATTAATTTAGTGATTCATGTCGGTCAAATTAATTTATTGTGCTTAAAAAAGTTTATTTTTTAAGCAAAGTTGTGCCCTATTTGACCCGGCTCGTTCCATACTGAAACGCTGACCTTATTCCGATATTTATTGTTTAAACAATTATCATTTTTATATGGCACCACATTCAATCTCTATTGGATGTCATTCGTAGATAAAATAAACCGTTCCTTATAATGAAACGAACTCAAAAATTTGCCAGATATTAAAAATGTAGATAATCATTAAGAGTTGCTGTGATGAAAAATATTAAGAATAAATTGACAACATTAGGGTTATTTGCTCTTTTAAATGCATTGATTGCTATTCTTATCGCTATTCGATATTTCCAATATCTGCCTGCACTACCAAACGATATTACAGGTCTAACCTTTCTAGTCTCTTCACTTATCGGCCAGATGTCACTTTTAGCGGGTGTGGTTGCGTTGGCAGGTATCCCTTTTATGCTCCTTCCCTTCAAGATTGGACGCTGGATCATTGCACTGCTCGCAACATTAGCCATCACCGCACTCCTCATCGATACCTTTGTTTTTGCCCAATACCGTTTTCATATCAACGCCGTCGTATTAGAACTAGTCATGTCCGGAGATATCGTGACATTTGCGCTAGCCACTTGGTTAAAAGCTCTATTTAGTTTTATCTTGATTTTCTTATTTGAGGTGTGGCTAACGGGGATTGCCGCCAACCAATTCAAGAAAATGAAATTCAAGTTAGGTCGAACCTTTTGTGGGCTCGTCATTATCTGTCTTTTAGCCTCAAATGGTATCCATGCTTGGGGATCGGCTTATGCGAATCAATCGGTACTGATGACAGATCGCTATCTGCCATTATTCTACCCCTTATCCGCCAATGCCCTCATGAAAAAAATGGGATGGGTTGATATACAAGCGCTCAAGCACAAAAAACTCATTCGACATCGTAAACACGGTGATTTGCAATATCCTTTACACCCTTTACAAACCCAGCCAGTTACCAAGCCGCTGAATATTGTTTTTTTAATGATCGACTCATGGCGCTTTGATAGTTTCACTAAAGAGGTGGCCCCCAATATCTGGAAATATGCTCAGCAAGGTCGTATTTTTGAGCATCACCTCTCGACTGGAAATGCAACTCGAGCCGGTATTTTTGGCTTATTTTATGGGATCCCATCGACCTACTGGCAAGCTTTTCTCGCAAACCAACGTTCTCCATTACTGATGGATCGATTGCAACAGCTCGGTTATGACATTCAGGCATTTGGCTCCGCTCAACTGACCAATCCTGAATTTAACCAGACCGTGTTTCGGAACATTCCTCACCTACGCCAGCATTCAGATGGAAACTCCCCTCATGAGCGAGATGAAGATGTCAATCACGATTGGCTACAATGGTTTGAACACCGCGATCAATCCAAACCAAGTTTTTCATTCATTTTCTATGACTCACCGCATGGATACGATTTTCCATCAGATTATCCACGGCTATTTAAACCGATATTAGATCCCGTCGATTATCTAAAACTCAATAATGATTTTGATCCGAAACCTTTTATGAATCGCTATAAAACGTCCGTTCATTTCACGGACAGTTTAGCGGCTAAAATATTAGATAAACTTAAAAATAGTGGCGCACTCCGCCATACCGTGGTCATTATTTCAGGGGACCATGGGCAGGAAATCAATGATAATAAACTAAATTACTGGGGACATAATAGTAACTTTACCCAGTATCAAGTCCATGTTCCTTTTATCATTTTAGCTCCGGATGTAACCCCAGGCATTGAAACCAAACTCACCAGCCATGAGGATGTTGCACCGACCTTGTTACAACATTATTTAGGAGTCACGAGCCCTATTTCGGACTATTCAACCGGAATCGACCTACTGAAACCGATCAAACAACGGAACTGGATTATTTCCGCGAAGTACAGCGGTTATGCCATCATTACCGATCAAAGTATTTTAGAAGTGTCATCGTCAAAAGGGACTTACCAGCTGTTAGATCCCACAAATCGACCTATTACCAATAAAAAACCAAATTTTGCCCAACTTCAAGCTGCTTTTGAACAAATTAGGCGCTTTAATGAATAATCCATTTCAACGGCGATCAGCGGATTCTGGTCGCCATTTGCGAGTTCTGGCAGTACCCATAAAATTGGGGTGGTATCAGCAAGTACAATAGGGATGAACCATGGCGAAATACGAGCAACTCGCTCAGAAAATACTGAATGATATTGATACAGGCAGACTTCAGGCGGGAGATAAAATGCAGTCACTCCGTCATTTTGCAAAATCACATCAAATCAGCATGTCAACCGCGGTCAGCTGTTATGCAGAACTCGAATCTCGGGGAATTATTCAGTCCCGCCCGAAAGCGGGTTTTTATGTCACAACGACCCCTAAACTACAACCGTTACGTTGGCAATCTTTTCAAAGTATATCCACCAGCCCCAAAATTACGGAGATCGTTGCAGCCAAACCCGTCACCGGACCACTGGGAATTTCAATGCTGCATTTGGATGAAGCAACGCAAAAAGATTTAGCCCGCAGTTTAAAACGAGCCACTCGAAAAACAGCACGACTTTTAATGCAATATCCTCAGGGACAAGGCGAACCTGAATTACGTGAAGCACTTGCGAATCACTTTAATCAAATAGGGTTTTCATTCCATCCGGATGAATTAATTATTACCGCCGGATGCATGGATGCGGTAAAAATTGCACTCAGTGTCTGTAGTAAACCCGGTGATACCATTGCAGTCAGTTCTCCTTGCTATCATGGCTTACTCGCCTTACTGGCGGCATCCTCCTTGAACGTGATCGAAATTCCATCCTGTGAGGACGGGATTGATTTAGACCAGCTAGAAGCATTACTAAAACAACAATCCATACAAGTTGGTTTATTTTGTACAACACATATGAATCCACAGGGATTAACTTTATCAACACAACAAAAGCAACAATTAGCTAGGTTGGCTAATCACTATCAGATCCCCATCATTGAAGATGATGTCTATCTGGAATTATCTCACAATCAACATCATCCCCTGCCAGCGACTTACTATGATACTCAAGGCTATATGCTCTGGTGTAGTTCTATATCTAAAAGTATTTCTCCCAGTTATCGGATTGGTTGGTGTCGTCCTGGTCGCTATTATCAAGCTTATGCACAAAAAAGCATGGGAATCGCAACACTGATCCAGTATACGCTGGCTGATTTTATTCAATCTGGAAGTTATACCCGACATTTGAAACGAGCCTGTTATCAACTTCATCTTCGGCAACAGCAATACCTGACTTATTTAGCACAACATCTGCCCAATGACTGTTCAGTCACCCAACCCGAAGGAGGATTAGTCTTGTGGATAGATATTCCCCGGCTAAACTCCCATACTTTTAGTATTGCGGCCTATCAAGCTCACTTAGATATCTATACGGGCCCCATGTTTACATTATCGTCCCGTTATCAACACTGCTTACGGATCAATATCGGATTTCCAATCGAACAAAAAAGTGTTCAAACAGCCCTCAAAACATTTATCCAACTTATTACGCAAAATTTAAAATAAGCACTTATCGAGCTCATCGTTCATTTCAAAAAATCAGTATAAAAACCGAATGAACTACTTTACATTAGAAGCTGTTTATCACTCAAATCCAATTAAGGAGATACCATGAAAACAATCATTTCAGGTGGATGTGTCTGTGGCAAAGTTCAGTTTACGGTTGAAGATGACTTTGAACATTTTTATTTTTGCCATTGTGAGCAATGCCGAAAAATGACTGGATCTGCTTTTGCAACCAATCTATTCACTCGTCCAGATAATATTCAATGGACCGAAGGACAAGAATTTATAAAACGCTATGAGCATCCCACCCGAACCTTCTCGCAGGTTTTCTGTACCCATTGTGGATCCAGCCTCCCTTATGTTTCAAAAAGTGGGAAAGCATTAATTGTTCCGGCAGGTAGTTTAAATACCGAACCCAGTAAAACTCCGGATGCGCAAATTTTTTGCAGTGAAGAGACTCAATGGCATATTGCAGGACTGACCGCCGCTCGATTTCCAAAATTTCCAGAATAATCAATTAGTAAAGGTAGATAACGGGCCACTCCAACGCCATTGGTTCATAAGGGGGCCGCAAACAGCCCTTTTGTTATCTTTATCATTCAAAAGCTGATGAGAAATGCCGATCCATCACTACTGCATTATGCCCATGTAAGCTTTCCTGATGTTCAATTTTAAACTGATACCCAACCACGGCATCATGCTGTTCCAAACAACGTTTTACCTTACGAGCTGCATCTTCACAAAACATCAGATGCTCAGCGTTTAAGCGAGCAAACGCTTGCTCATCCACCCGTTTAACGGCTGTTTGTACCGGCGTCTCAATTGCAGCTTCTAGCATGTCAATCAACTGCGGAAAATCAGGAAAAGTTTCCGGTTTGAATGTTAACGAAACATAAGCATAAGAACGCTGACTATGCGGTGTAGCCACTGTTCCCTGCTCAGAAACCAGCCATTCCAGTAACTGAGGCTTCTCAATCACAGTCCCTGAAAATTGCTGTTCAATAGCCTCTTTATACAATTCTCTAGAAAGCGATGCAGAACAAGGACAGGTACTTGAATAAGCAATGGTCAGATCAACTTGCAACTGATAATGCATATGCTTTTTTTCGATCGTCAATTCGACAGGATAAACAGCAAAACCCTGTTCACCGGAAATCAGCGCGGACCGTTTTAAAATAAGATCAAATGCCAGCACTAAACGAGCCGATTGACTGATTCCCTGTTGGGATTCAATTAATTCATCCAAGATCAACTGCAAACGATTCAGGCTAATCGACTGATTAGCTAACCGTTCCATCAACTTTAAATATAAACGGGACATATGGATCCCCTTCGCATTCGCCTTATCTAAGCTGACAAAAACACTGACCTGTCCATTAACACTAGCGAATATTCCCTGTTGTGAAGCTACTAAAAAAGGAACAGCTATTTTTTCCATCCCGACCCACTGCAGGCAAGATGGCTGCTGTGCACATTGATTACTCGTTACATCTGGTAGCATTTTTTATTGACCTTTACTTACCTATTACACGATTCGATAACCGATGACTTATATCAATTGAATACATAAAATGAATTCACAAAGTGTTACTTTATAACACATATGATTAATGAAGATAACACCAACTTGAATAGGGGCTTAACCCTTACCAAAACTCAATAACAAGCATGGTAATCCCACGCCATGCTAGTTATTCCCAAACCATAACTGACTTTTTAACTGTTCAATAAACCATTGATGAGCACGACCTGTTTCACCTTTACGACAAGCCATATAAATGGTTTGCATTGGCCTTGGCAGCTCAACGGCTTTAATAACCAACGAGCCCTGCACCAACTGTTGTCGAATTAAATGTTTAGGTAAAAACCCAACGCCAGTCCCTTGTTGTTGTAAGCGAATTTTATCGGACATAGACGACAACCGGATCTGCTGGCGGCTGGCAAAAATTCCGCTGGAACGCTGCAATAAAGCTTGCGAACTATCCGCGACAATTACGGAAGGATACTGCAATAAAGCATCTACGGGGATTGGCATATCATATTGCGCTAAAGGGTGATCACAGGCAACGGCAAATACAAATTCAACGTTTCCCAACTCATAAACATCATACTGTCCCCGGGGCAGTTCACCTGAAACACCTATAGCGATATCCGCGCGATGTGAGTACAGTGCATCCCATCCTCCACCCAGCGCTTCTTTAGAGATATTAATCGTGACCTGCTTACCTAAGCGGGTAAATTCATGAATCACCTGTAATAATGGCTCTTCGGGTAAAATAGTATCCAATGCCAAGGAAATTTGAGTTTCCCACCCAGTTTCCAATTGCTTTACCGCATCCTGCAAGCGTTCGGTAGCCGCTAAGATTTCTCGCCCCTGAGTTAAAACTAATCGCCCAACAGCATTCAACTCTGCGCGGGTCCCCCGGCGTTCAAACAAACTGCACCCTAACTCCTGTTCCAGTTTCTGAATGGTATAAGTCAGTGCAGAAGGAACACGATAGAGAGACTCGGCAGCTGAAGCAAAACTTCCTTTTTTATCAATAGCATCTAATACTTTTAACGCATCGATATTCATGGTGTTAAGTCCAGTTCAATATTATTCAAATTATTTGAATATTAAACTCAAATTATTCCGATTTTCAAGCTTAACCAGTCTCAGATAAACTTCATTTCAACAGCTAAACAACGAGATTAAACGTTGTTAACCCTATTCAAATTTATTTAAGGAAAGATAAAATGAAATCACTTATTGCAAAAATCATCAACAGCAATGCTAGTTTTGCCCCTCTAATGCTACGCGTTCCAGTCGGACTCACACTCATGGCGCATGGGAGTCAAAAGCTATTTGGAATGTTCGGTGGGTACGGTTTAGCCGGCACAGCACATTGGATGGCATCTATCGGCCTAACTCCAGGCTACCTAATGGCTCTGTTGTCAGGTTCAGCCGAATTCTTCGGTGGACTATTTATTTTGCTGGGCCTACTCATTCGACCATCAGCGGCTGTCGTTGCCTTTACCATGATAGTGGCAATCTTCTCAGTCCACATTCATAACGGCTTATTCATGGCCAACAATGGTTACGAATATGCTCTGTCACTCTTGGCGGTGACTGTTTCTCTGCTAGTTTCAGGTGCAGGGAAAGTATCACTGGATCGTTTAATTAGTTCTAAATTATAAGGAGGTGTCATGCTTATCATCAGACATGCAGACGCTCGTGGCCAAGCCGATTTAGGCTGGCTACGGAGCCAACACAGTTTTTCATTTGCGCAGTATTATGACCCTCGCCATATGGGGGTCTCAGCTCTTCGAGTCATTAATGAAGATCATGTCAAACCCGGCTGTGGGTTTGAAACCCACAGCCACCAGAATATGGAAATTATCAGCTATGTGCTGGCAGGAACATTGGCTCATCAAGATAGCTATGGACACAAACGCACGCTTTCCGCTGGCGAATTTCAATTAATGTCCGCTGGGAGTGGTATTTATCACAGTGAATTTAATCCGTCACCGAATCAGCCTCTGGATTTTTTACAAATCTGGGTTAAACCCGCGGTTCAAGGAGGAAAAGCCAGCTATCAACAACGGTTTTTTGAATCGACCAATGGTCTAACCGCCATTGTGACTCCTGACGGACGAGAATCAACCTTGACGATTAAACAGGATACATCACTCTACCGCTTACAACTAACCCAAGGCCAAAACTACACACTACCTATTCATGCGGGACGAATACTCTATATGCATATCGTTCAGGGGAACTTACAAATCGCCGATCAATTGATTCAGGACGGGGATGGTATCACCATAAAGGATGAATCTTCCGTGCCATGCTTGGCTCAATCCAATATGGAAGCACTGTTATTTGATTTGCCAGCATAAACAAAATCAATTGACTCTATAGTCATGTTCTATGTGCAATTATAAATAGAGTCCACCCACTGGATATTTCATGAGATAAAAGGAGTGAATGAACCCCATAAATCTGGCTAGGTTTAATCGACAGCTTAACAGGGCTTATGATAAAACTCTTGAATATTCAGACATCATATTCAGATCATTTCATAAAGAAGCATACTTATGGAAGAGTATGTCTGCTCAGCATTGACGTAATCAAAGTAGCAGCCAGATAATCTTTAATATGAATCGCAAATGAATAAATGCGCTTAGCCCGAGCCATATAAAATAAATGGCCCACGACAGACCATTTATTCAGACTATTGAGAGGATTGGATAACAGCTTTAACGATCCATTGGGCTTTCAATCACACCCATTCTGATGTTTTTGTTTGGATCAGTTGCTCAAGTATTTGAATCACGCCGTATTCATCATTAGATTTAGTCATAAATTTAGCGTATTGCCGCATATCTGGATGTGCATTCGCCATGGTATAGCTATATTTCACCGCTTGTAGCATCTCAATATCATTATACGTATCACCAAATGCCATCATCTGTTCGGTAGATATTTGTAATGCTTTGCCCATAAAATGCATGGCCGTTCCTTTATTTACCCCGGGATTCATCATATCGATCCACATGGTATCACCCAGAGTAATTGAATAATCATGATTGAAACGTGGCATAAAATCATTTTCATAACTGGCTTGTGCATCTGCATTCGGGAAATAAACCGTAAATTTATTCGCTATTGCGTCAACTGCACTAAGTTTTTCAACAACTTGAATTTTAGCGTAAAAGCGTTTCAAAAACTCCATATGAGGCAACCCAGATTGCGAAACATAAGCGGTATCCAAACCGCAAATCACCGCCACACCGCTAGTATGCTGCTCAACATACCGAACTAATTGCTGATAGCGACTGGCCTCAATAATACTTTTGAATAGGAAATCGTCTTGGTGAGCAATCGCTGCACCATTGTCACTAATAAAAATCAGATCATCCGCCAACCGAGGAAATAAAGCTCGCAAAGTATATAAAGGTCGACCACTCGCAATTGCTACCGATACGCCTAACTGCTTTAGCTGTTTGACACACGACTCAAACATCGGAGGAATCTCGCCCATCTCAGTAAGCAATGTATGGTCCATATCTGTCGCAACTAACTGTGTTTCTCGCATATCTCACTCTCTCACTGGTTCAGGGAACATGCTGTAACCGATTACAAAGCGCTATTATATCAAGAAATAGCCCATGCGAGGTGCTTTAAACACGAAAGGTCCATCATCAGAGATTGGTTACTGTTTCAATAAGCGTTGGATCCTTTATGTTTATTCAAAGGTACCTTTCATCACTGTAGCTTATTGCGTCCAGCGAATCATTTATTCCCCAAAAAAGGCCATTAAACTGAAAAAAATAACTGTGCCTAATACCACCGTGATTAAAACATTTCTTGTTTTCCAAGCCACTAATGCTGCGATAACTGCTGCAATCAAATATGGATTGCTAATGCTTATATCCAATTTATCGTCATGTAACAACACAATGGGAGCCCAGATAGCGGTCAAGACCGCCGGGCTGGAATAGCTCAGTATTTTCTGTGCCTCAGCGTTGAGTTTCAATGGTAATTTAGGGGCTAAAAACAGATAACGACTCACAAAAACGATCACCGACATCAGACAAATAGTGAACCAAATCATGCTTTTTCTCCAACTTTATCTGTTTTTCTATTGAATAGTTTCTCCCAGCCATAGCCCACAAACATCGCCACCAAACTCGCGATCATCAACCCTCCGTCAATATGAAATGCCTGCAATACCACGGATAAAACCAACGCCACTAAAACAGACATCAAAATAGCTTTGTTTTTTATCGTTGGAACAACAATCGCAATAAATGTGGCCGCAATTGCAAAATCGAGCCCCAGAGAATCTAGGTTCGGAATAAATTTCCCCGCAACAATCCCCACAAAAGTAGCTAGATTCCAACAGAGATAGAACGAAAGCCCTGCCCCAAGCGCATACCAACGATTAAATGTTTTAACTGATTGATGACCTAATATAGCAAATAGTTCATCCGTCAGTAAAAAGCCAAGGCTCACCCGCCATCCCAATGATAATGGGCTGATTTTATGGCGCATCGCAAGCCCGTATAAAAAATGTCTGGACGCAATAAAAAGCGTCGTCAATAAAATAGTGACTAATCCACTCCCCGCATGTATTAATCCGGTCGCAATCAACTGGGCTGACCCGGCAAAAACAATCGCTGAGAGCGCCTGACTCTGAAATAGATCAAGGCCGATTCCTACAGCAAAAGAACCGGCTAGCAATCCCCACGGAATAACAGCAATACTCAGAGGTGTAACAGCTAAAGCTCCTTGTAGAAACAACTTAAATTTATTTTTGTTTAAATAGCGCTGATTAAAATCATTTGATAAAGCCGTTGATTGCATTACTCATTACTCGATTTTATAGAATTAGACTCAACTTACAGTAAGAGGAAGGGAACAAGTATACTTGTACAAAACTGCTCAATTAACCTGTTTAAAATACTGGCCGGGAGTCACTCCCATTGCTTTTTTAAAGTGACGATGAAAGTGACTCTGATCATGAAAACCCGCTTCTTGGGCCACATCTGATATTTTATGTCCTTGCTTGAGCAATTTTTTAGCGAGCCGTAATCGGGCCTGGATCTGATACGCATGAGGAGGAAACCCATATGCTGACTGAAAAGCGCGAACTAAATGAAACGGGCTAATAGATGCCAAGTTAGCCAATTCTTGTAAAGAAACGTTTGCACTTGGAAAATCATCGATAAATTCTTTCACCAGTTTTAACTGTTGCTGAGCTTTAGGAACCGTTGTCGAAGTAACCGATAACTTACCGTGCCGGCACAGTAATCGAGTCAAAACACTATACAAAAGCGTTTCTCTGAGTAAGCGATTATCCGATTGTTTCAGTATGTTAAAAACCAAACGAAACTGATCGGCCAACTCAGGATCATAAACAACCGGTGATGGAAAATACGGTAATCCCGGATCCCTGCCTAAACGACCATGGCCCAGTTCTTCAGTAATTAAAGCTAGTTGCTGAGGTAAAGGATACATGGCTTGGTAAGACCAACCTCCCTCAGATGCCGAATGTCCAGTATGAACTTCATCCGCATTGACTAAAATGATGCTCCCTTGGGGCGCAATATAATTACCGTCCGTACGAAAAAATTCTTGAGCGCCCTGCTCAATCACCCCCACGGTATATCCTTCATGACTATGCCGAGAAAAGTTCTGATAATGGTATTGGGCATTAAGCACCTCAATCCCCCCCAATTCCTGAGCGATACTATAGGTGGCCTGCTCTTTTGGACATGCTACTTTTTTATCTCGCATTTTTGTTGTGTTCTGGTTTTCCATCTGTCATCTACCATTTCTCATTTGCAAGATTACACTCCGATTATAACGATACATAATTCGAAATGTTTGTACAAAATTGCGATCTTCTGCATCTAGACAACAGCGAATAGCCTCATCAGGATCCAGAATATAAAGTCATAAACAGGAACTTTTGAGCTTTTTAATTCGTTGCACAAGGACTAGCAGATTTCTCTTGATGAGAATGCTAAATGAACAAGAAATGATGTCAGTATGATAGTACTGGCATCATTTCAAATGGGGAGACTTATCGATCGTGATACTGCGGACGATTCTTCTGAATCGTTAAGTGATTACGCAATATAACCGTCAACACCTTTAAAAGAGGAGTAACCATCATCCACCATCACTGTTGACCCATTAATAGCACTTGCTTCAGGCAACGATAATAAATAAATTGCATCCGCAATTTCTTTCGGTTCAATAATCCGCCCTTTCATATGGAGTTTACTGCCGATTTCTTCTATGGGTTTGTCAATCATTGCGGTCTTAACCCAGCCCGGGGCAACGGACAATACCCGAACTCCATAAGGTGACAATTCCCGCGCCATCGCCTGAGTCACCATACGAACACCACCTTTACTAGCGTGATAACCGATACTTTCGGTATTTGCTATCGCACCACAAATCGAGCCTACATTGATGATAACGCCCGACCGATTATTCACCATAATCTTACCGACTTCTTGGCACAGCTGAATAGTCCCCATCAGATTAATCTGGATCGTATTCAAAATATCCGCTAAATCCGCTTCAATAAAAGGAACCCTCTGCCCCACAACCCCAGCAACATTCGCTAAAACATCAATCGATCCAAATTTTTCAACGGTTTGCTTGACAGCCAATCGACACTGTTCAGCATCGGCAATATTGCATTCAAAGAAAGCAACATCCCCTAATACAGAAAGTTCTGATATGGCCTGTTCAATCACTTCCTTAGTATCAATGCTAGCAATAGCGACTTGATAACCTTGATTTAAATATTTCTTAGCTGTTTCAAAACCAATTCCGCGGGTTCCACCGGTAACCATAACGACTTTGTTCATACCTAGTCCTTTTATATTTTAATTTATTAATTCTAATAAGAAATTATGACTAGAAGTGACTATGAGCAAAGAAAAATCGTAAATAAATATGTTTTATTTCCATACAGACTGGAATTATTTTCCAGAATATAGAATAAATTAACCCCGCTATAAAATAAGATCCCATCTAAACTTCATTCAACTATTTCTAATAGATTACCTTTAGGAAAATCAGATCGGAATTCCATGCCACAATAAAGATTAAAAGTACCATTTTGTTAATTAAATATTCACCCATAAATTATTTAACACATTGATTTATAATGATTTCACTGAAATAACTCATTAAAGGTTAAATATTAAAAACAAATAAGTAACGATATAATTATATTCATATCATTTTTTTAATATAGCTAATTATAGCGATGAAATATAAAATAATTTCATGTTTAATTATTAAACAATCATACATTTCATTATTAATCCTGATATAAGAATCATATATGCTAAAAAATGTTTTTGAACCTTTAACCATTGGCCATTTAGAATTAAAAAATCGTTTTGTCGTTCCACCAATGGTGTCGAACTATGCCAACGAAGATGGTACCTGTAGCGAACAATTTATGGCTTATCATGAAGAAAAAGCTAAAGGTGGCTGGGGATTAATTATTGTTGAAGACTATAAAATTAATCCCGAATCGGGTGGTTTCGTAAAACTACCAGGCCTTTGGCATGATGGACAAATAAAAAGCCATAAAGAACTAACCGATCGAGTTCACCGGCATGGAGCTAAAATTGCCGCGCAAATTTATCATGCCGGACGAGAAACCTGTGCTGAAATTACCGGAGTTCAACCCGTCGCCCCTTCCGCGATTCCGGATCCAGTTGTCAACGCTATGCCTCGAGCACTCACGGTTGCAGAGATCCACGAACTTGTTGAACAATTTGGGGATACGGCATTACGCGTTCAAGCAGCAGGATTTGATGCGGTTGAAATTCATGGCGCACACGGATACCTGATCAACCAATTCATGTCACCATTTTCAAATAAACGAACCGATAACTACGGCGGAACTATTCTGAATCGTGCACGATTTGCCCTTGAAATTATTGCCAACATCCGCGCTAAGGTCGGCAACGAATTCCCGATTATCTATCGTATGTCCGTTAACGAATTCGTTGAAGGTGGGTTAACCACTGAAGACAGTAAAGTGATATCTATGCTGCTAGAAGATGCCGGCGTGAATGCCATTCATGCTTCTAATGGGGTCTATGCAACGAGCGATAAGATTATTCCTCCAACCGCGGTTGGCCATGCCTGGAGTGCCGCCATTAGTGAAGAAATTAAAAAAGTCGTATCAATTCCGGTCATCGCGGTTGGTCGCATCAATGATCCGCTGATCGCTGAAGCTGTCCTTCGAGCCAATCAGGCCGATCTTATCTCAATGGGAAGAGCTTCCTTAGCCGATCCGCACTTACCCAATAAGGCTAAAGCAGGTGATTTTGACAGTATCATTCGGTGTATCGGTTGCCTACAAGGTTGTATTCAGCGAAATGCACAACAATTACCGATTAAATGTTTGGTCAATCCATTAACGGGTCATGAGTCAGAAAGGCAAATTGAAGACGATACACATCAGAAAAAAGTCGTCATCATCGGCGGAGGGATCGCGGGAATGGAGGCCGCAATCGTTGCCGCTCAAAGAGGTCATCGCGTTGATTTATACGAAAAAAGTGATCGATTAGGTGGTCAATGGATCCTTGCCTCAATTCCACCAACCAAAGAAGAGCTGGGTGCATTTACCACCTGGCAAACTCATAAATTGCAGAATTTAGGGGTCCGTGTTCACATCAATACAGAACTCTCTCTAGAGATGATCCAAGCCATTCAACCAGATTCGCTCATTGTTGCCACAGGAGCCCTTCCATTTATTCCCAATATCCCGGGGAACACCCTTGAACATGTCGTCACAGCCAATGATATTTTACAAGGGAGTGCTCAACCAGGAAAACGAGTCGTTATCATTGGGGGGGGACTCGTTGGATCCGAAACCGCCGCGCACTTAGCCAACCATGGACATGAGGTATCCATTATTGAAATGAATTCAGATATTTTTCTGGGGACTCCCTCCTCAACCAAACAATATCTGATGCAAGATTTGCAACAGCACCATGTGACCATTATGACAGAGACTACGGTCAAAGAAATACGCTCAAATTCGGTAGTCATCGAAACGAAACCAGGTCAACAGCAAGAGCTGCAACAGGTGGATAGCGTGGTTATGGCGATTGGTTCTAAACCGGTAAGCTTTTCGCTTGAAGAACTCAAAAATAATGTAAGCAACGTGATCACGATCGGGGATGCCCAACAAGTAAGAAAAGCAATGGAAGCCATTGAAGAAGGCTATATGGCAGGCCTTCATGCCTAATGCATTAATGTTTGGCAATGTTCTATGCATGATTGAAAACTGCCTTGAATCAACATCCGATGACTAAAAATTAAATAATTTTCATCGTTATAACCCTTCCCAAACAATTATCACTGCCACTGGTGGGCGTTTGGGGATGACAGTAAAAAGCCATCTGCAATACTGATGGCTTTTACCCACTTTAAACAATCACTTGCTGCTTTTTAAGCGCTCGAAACTTTTTAATGATTGGCCATATCACACTAACCACCGCAATCGAAATAAAAATAAGAGAAATAGGACGTGTGAAAAATTGAGAATAATCACCATCGGCATAACTCACACCTTTTCTAAAATACTCTTCTAAACTTTTACTCAAAATGAACGCCAAAATAAATGGACTTGTGGGCAGTTTTGCAGCTCCCATGATCACACCCAGCAAACAGCAACCGAGCATCACGTAAATACTAAACATACTATTGGCTGTGCCATAAGCACCGATAAAAGCCACAATCAAAATGGTACTGTATAAGAAATGATATGGAATTTTTAAAATAAGCGGAAACCAACGTTTAGTTAATAGCTGCATGGCTAACACCAATAAACAGCACACTAAAACGCCTGCAAAAATTAAATAGGATATATCAGGATTAGAGGTCAACATCAATGGACCGGGCTGCAGGCCATGGATCATTAGACCAATCAATAACATAGCGGTAATACTATCCCCCGGGATCCCCAACGCAATCATAGGAATAATAGCCCCTCCAATAGAAGCATTATTCGATACCTCTGATGCCCAAATACCCGCCGGATAACCTTTACCAAATTTTTCAGGATGTTTGTCACTTGATTTAACATGGGCATAAGCAATCATATTAGATACCCCAGAGCCCATCCCCGGTAAAAAACCGACCCATAATCCAATGAAAAATGAACGAATAATCGCTCCAATATGGCGGGTAATATCAACAATTGAAATTCCAAGCCCTTTAATATTTGAATCTTTTACCTCCGGGAGCTCCTGATTGCCTTTAGCATAATTCATGGAAATTTGGCGACATGCAAAAATCCCTAATGTAATGGCAATAACACTAATTCCCCCGTCTAATTCATGCAAACCAAACGTATATCGAGCCACCCCCGAGACTTTATCCATGCCAATGCTCCCTAATGCTAAACCTATAGCAGTCGCTAATAAGCACTTAAACATACTCCCTTCGGATAAAGCAGCAACTAGCGTAATCGCACAGAAACATAAGCTAGCATATTCCCAAGGCCCTAATTGTAAGGCCAAATCAGCGATCACTGGGCTTAATAGAGTCGCGATGATAATAGACGCAATCGTCCCGAAGAATGAAGCCAAGATGCCGATTGTAAGCGCTCGGGTTGCTTGACCACTTTTAGTCATGGGATAGGCATCAAAAGTCGTCGCAATTGATGATGAACTTCCCGGAATGCCAATCAAAGTGGCCCCAATAAAGGAACCGGACACACCACTAATATACATAGATAACAACATACAAAATGCTTGAGTGGTATCCATCCCGATGGTCATTGGCAACAATAATGAAATCCCAATAGCCGCACTGAGGCCAGGAATGGCCCCAAAGATTAAACCAACCACAGCGGTGATAAGAATTAGCATTAAATTAAACGGCTCTAAACAGAGCAGTAAACTTGAGAAATAAGCGTCCATAAAGCCTCCGGATTAATCAAGTAGCATACCCGGTGGTAACATTACGTTAAAACCGATAGCAAATAAGAGATAGATCATTGCAGTAACAATAATTGCGGCAATGCTCCCCGTTAAAATCGAAATCTTATGCCGGCCACTCAACATATGAATTAATACATATGCCATGAACGGTGTGGCGATTAAAAATCCAAAATACATTAACCCAATTGAATATAGAACCAACACACCCAGCATAATAATAAGGCGCTTCCACCCCTCAGCTGATAAAAATGGTTTTTCTGCCTGTTCTTTCTTTTTAAATGATTCCCAAATCACGCCCAAAGAACAAATAATCATTAAGCCTATAGATAAATAGGGCATAATTCTTGGACCTGGCTCAGTTAAATTGCTGGGTATTTTTATATCTTTGACGAATACTAAAAATATAGCTGCCACAACAAGAAAAAATACGCCGATAATTCTGTCTTTTTTCAGTAACATACTATTTACTCTTCTCTATAGATACCTAAAGATTTTGCTACCGTTTCTTTGACATGATATTCATCTTTATAATGAATCATTGAATCTTCAGTTGAATACCATTGTGCGACTTGTCCCATTCCTTTCATCCCAATAAAGTAAGGATTATTTTTATTCGCCAAGTCTTTCAATGAAGCATTAATTTTTTTGACTAACGCCGGATCCATATTTTTAGGACCAATCACATAATAATTCGTAACGGCATAACAATTCTGATATCCCATTTCTTGTAACGTCTTATAGTTATCTGGAGCATTGCTAAGAAAATCACTAATCACCGCACCATTGGCACCGACTGTCCCTAATATTTTTAATTTACCAGCTTGGTCATATTCCTTCCCATTTGATAAAGAAACAGTTCCCAAATCAATAAATCCACCCGCAAGGCTAGTTAATCGATCCGTCTCTTGGGATGCTTCAACATATTTAAATTTAACTCCCAGATTATGCTCCAGCGTCCCCAATAAAAATTGGGTAGTCCCATTGGGAGAAACCCCTGCTTTCACTGTATTAGGATGTTTTTTCATGTAGGCAATAAGTTCGGCAAAAGTATTATAAGGAGCATCTTTACGTACAGCGATTGCCCGTAATCCATTGTTCCCCATATGCGCAATAAGTGTGACATCATTTATGGGTTCAATGTTGGAAGCACCTGTCACATACTGTGTAAAAATAGCGGAGTGAGTTATGCTCAATTCATTTCCATTTGGCTTTCTATTAGAGAGCTGAGTAAAACTGGCGACAGTACTATTAAAGTTTTTAACACTAAAACGAATACCGGTTTTTGCAGCCCAACCATTTGCAAGGAAACGAGTTGTTAAATCTGAACTTCCTCCCGGTTTTCCTGGAACATATAAAGTCACAGTATCGTCAGTCCAAGCTAAAGACTTATCTGGCTGAACAGTTACTCCTTTTTCAGTTTTGGGCTGTTCTGCTGTATTTGACTTTTGGTCAAAACATCCTATCGTAGTCAGTAGCGTTAATATCAGGGTCACCCCTACAGATGTTCTAATCGGTTTCATCATTAAAATCCTTCGTGACAGTAGGTACTATTTATTGTTATTGGAATAAAAATATTGTTTGGATTTCAGCAATCCTTCTTTTTCTAATTTTTCTAGATTTAAGCGTTGAGCATTACCAGGAATATCAGTCGGTAAGTAAAAACGCCCATGGCGTTCCTCTGGAATATTTAAGGCATAGTCACTCATGGGTTGGCTAATTGGCTCATGAAATTCAACTAACTCATTTTCATTAAATAAGGTGCCAAATAGTGCACATAGATAAACTCGGCCTCCGGACATAAAACGCAGTCCTTTTTCACGCGCCAAATCGCGAATAGCAATAAGATCATCCATTCGGGTCATTCGACCAACCGATGGCTGTAAAATATCGACCCCTTTTTCAGCATATATTTCAAATTCATAGTTAATACGCATCGATTCGCCAAATGCGATAGGAACTTTAAAACCTCTTTCTTTTAACTCACGAATACCATTCATATCATTGGCATGAATAGGCTCTTCCAACCAGGCCAGATGATACGGTTCAGTTAACTCAGCAACTTTAGCTGCAGTTTCTACATCCCATTTTTGGTTGGCATCTACTGCAATCTCTACATCAGGACCAAGGGCTGAACGAACCTTATCGATGCGGCGGATGTCGCGTTCAATATCAGCACTGCCAACTTTAAACTTCACGGTCCGATAGCCTTCACTGACATAACGCTGCATATCATCAATCAGTTCTGAATCTTCTAATAACAAAGATCCCCCGCCTTTATAGGCACTAGCCCAATCTTTAGTCGCACCTAAAAAACGGTGTAGTGGCATATTTTTACGCTGCGCTAATAAATCCAGCATTAACGTATCCACTTTCCCTAAACAAACCGCTTTTTCACTTTGGAAACCGCTATTACGAACCTTCCAATATAAAAATTCACGCCATTCATTAAAGGTTCGAGTCTCTCCCGTCAGAATTAATGGCAAGACCGTATTAATAAATGTTTTATCAATAGCCAAATAGTGCGCAACAAAACCTTCTGAATCATAAAGTTCTATACACCCTGTTTCTGGAGCAAATTGGCCAAGCCCTCCTGTTCCATCCTGAAACACACGAGGTAGTGGAATAGGATCAAATTCATAATAAATTGCTTTACGAAAGCTCAATTTTTCATTGAAATCAAAGCGAAACATCATCATCCTCATCGGTTATCGTTATTAATTTTTTCATTTAAATATTTTTAATTACAAATCACTCATAAAAATTTTGTGTTCGACAACTCGGCATCCTGCGCTCTAAACACTTCAATTGACCTGAAGCTACCGGGAACAAATAACCATATAGAGACCGACTACTTTTTATCCGATATCCCATTGATATGTTTATTCATTTTTCAGACCATCGTTTAATGCTTGTTTAAGCGTGATCGATCGTATGGAAAAAGATTACTCGCCAAGTTGTAATACAAATAATGACTGAACACTTAAAATAATTTAACAGTCGAAAACTCAAATAAATGCTGTATAAATCGCATAAAAGCCATATTTACATCTATTTTTAGATCATTTATCAATATTTATGATGAGCATCACAATTTGATCCAGATTGAGTAATTGACTATAAATTAAACTTGTATTATAAATATTCCCAATAAATTGAATCAGAGATATGCATGACAGCATCAAGAAATGGCCGCTTATCAATCCAAGTGGTCCAGGAGATTACGAACGACATTGAGAATGGAATCTATCAAGCAGGAGATCGGATCCCTACCGAATATGAGTTAATAGAAAAATTTGGCGTCAGCCGAACCGTTATACGAGAAGCCATTGCAAATTTACGAGCCAATCATTTAATCGAGACACGTCAAGGCAAAGGAGCCTTCGTACTACAAAAACCAACCAGAGACATGTTCCAGCTAAGCCACTCGGGTGCATCCGCCGCCGATGAACTTGGCTACATTTTAGATCTACGCATTGCAATCGAAGCAGAAACGGCACTTATGGCAGCTAAAAACCGAACCATTAAAGATCTAGAGCGAATCAATGCAGCTATTCGTGAAATGGAAAACTTGATCAATGAGGACATCCCCCCCCTTCAGCCCGATCTGAACTTTCACTATGCCATTGCAACGGCCTCTAAGAATCCTCACTTTCTTGGGCTACTAAAATATATTGATACCTGCTTAGTCCCCCAAAAGCAGATCACGCCTATTAAGCTTAAAATTCAAGCCTTAAAAGAACATGAACAAATCTGCCATGCCATCGAACAAGGCGATCCTGATGCAGCTAGAGCGGCCATGCGTTTACACCTATCCAGTAGCCGAGAGCGGCTCACGGCAAGACTGAAAAGTTAATTGGACAGTGAAGATGCGCTAGTGTAGAAAACTCTACTTTAGAGCTGTCTCATTAATGGGGACGTGGACAATTAGTTTTATGAGGATAAATCAGCCAAGATCCAACGGCCGCTAAGAACCTCCCAGTATAGAGGTCAACTAAAACCAAGTTTAGTTCAGCATATGGGTTTAGCAACAGTGGGTGGCGGTTCTGCAAGCCACACCCCGGCACTCGAGTCATCTGCTGCGGCTGCTTCCTTCCGGACCTGACCGAGTTCACAGAGTATCGATGCGGGGGAACCCACAGAACCACCATAGAAGAACTGAACTGCATGAACAATTCAGTGCGATGGATCTTAGCAATCATGAGATATATTGCAAGTGATGAATGCTAAGAATTGCTTTAATCGCTTTCTTTTTATTCAATTTTATCCGTCTTTATATCTATCAGCCTGACTTTTATTATTTATTCTTTTTATTTATCGGCCTAAATATAAAAATCCGATGATGAAACATCGGATTTTCGATTGTATACGCTACTTATTTCTTAAGTACCATACCTGCCTGATGGAGACCAAGCACCATCAAGTTTATTATTTTATTTTTAGAATAATTTTTGCTGTAAGTTATATAAACTCTGAGCAAATGGTCTACGCATTGTCTCGATACATTCAATAATATCGTGATGAACAAGTTTGTTCTCTAAAATACCGATACAACGTCCGCCTAGACCTTCTAACAACAATTCGACGGCATACCCGCCCATTGCACTAGCTAAAACACGATCTCGAGCCGATGGAGCCCCACCACGTTGAATATGCCCCAGAATCGTTGCACGCGTTTCTCGGCCAGTCGCCATTTCGATACCCGCTGCTAATTCATTGACATTAGTGATATGTTCAGTAATAGCAATAATAGCGTGTTTTTTACCTTTCAAACGACCTTCGTTCAAACTTTTAAGCAAGTCATCACGATTAAATCCCAGTTCAGGGATGATCAAATATTCAGCACCGCCAGCGATGGCTGCTTGCAACGCCAAATCACCGCAGTGACGTCCCATAATTTCGATAACAGAAATTCGATTATGTGATGAGGAAGTATCACGAATACGGTCAATCGCATCAATAACGGTATTTAATGCAGTATCAAAACCAATTGTATAATCAGTACCGGCAATATCATTATCAATTGTTCCAGGGATACCAATACATGGGAATCCCATTTCGGTCAGTTTTTTAGCCCCCATATAAGAACCATCACCACCGATAACGACCAAAGCATCGATCCCATGTTTTTTCATGTTTTCAACAGCTTCAGCCCGAACATGCTCTTCTTTAAATTCTGGGAAACGAGCCGACCCTAAAAAAGTTCCACCCCGGTTAATAACATCAGAAACACTTTGCCGTTCCAGTTTCTGAATACGATCCTGATGCAATCCCAAGTATCCATCGTAGACACCATAAATTTCTATATCATAAGATAATGCGGTACGGACCACTGCTCGAATCGCAGCGTTCATTCCCGGCGCATCTCCACCACTGGTTAGCACTCCAATTTTTTTGACCATTGGTTTCCTCTCAATATCAGTCAATTTGGAAATTTTGAAAAAATACTACACCTGTTACCTATCGCGAAATTTTGTAAGCTTAAACTTTAATCATTTCATTACTGAAAATAGATAACAAAACCCTATTAACCCCACAATTAATATGGTGCTATATTGCCATAGAAACAGATGAACTGTCATGACTAGAAACAACTATATTTACAATATGGTAAGAATATTACATTGCTCCGATCATTTTTGCTCGACAATTTGCATCTCATCCGAAACTGGATCAAATTTCTCCAAATCATAAAATAAAAATCTAATAGTTATCGATCTTTCATGGTTATTTTTACAGCAGTTTGAACCCGATTGAGATAAGTCAACCGTTGTACCTACCCCACTCTTTCTCCTGAACACAATCTGCCCCCAAATCACGCAAGCTCAAATTGTCTTAAAGTTTCAATACAACTTTCCGAACTGGATTGTTCCCTATGCACTTAACTCATTCAGCCCATCCAGCCAGTGAACGCACCTTGTTCAAAAAGCGCTTTAGTTGAATCAAAATCAACCATGGAAGAGCAACAGCTCTAGCTCATTGATGTCCTTATCTATTGTTCTTCCTAAATAAAAAGGGTGAAATTAATCACCCTTTTTATTATTTATTTTAACACACGATTCACATTTCATCATTCAATGACAAAATATTTGTTTTACTAATCCGATGTCGATAAATCTCTCTAAGGTACTTAATCGCATTTTTAACGTTAGTAATGTCTAAACGAATATCATTAATAGAAACAAAGCGTTCTTGCTCTTCTATCAACTCGCGATATTTTTTCTCATACATAGGTTTAATGGCATACCAGTTAGTATCTAAGATTTTGGCTGGGTTTTCGTAAGTGTTAAAAAATTTCTCAACATGGCTATCATCAAAATCATTAGATCGAATCATATCGATCACAGCCTTATCGATATCATCACTATAGCGATATTCATCTTTCGCAAAGCAACGTTTCATGTAAGCGACCATCAAAGTCAAAAAATCATCGCTTAAACATGGACTTTTAGCGATCAATGTTGTCAGAGACAAGTTAGCGGAAGCCCCAATCACTAAGGCGTAGCGTTTCAATGTTGTATTTGGACATAACCGATTCAAATGCACTTTTAACTGATTTAAGGCAGTAAACGACAGTTTATAATCCCGTGGTAATGAGATAATCGAAACAATTGAAGAACAATTTTTGAAGAAATGCAGTTGATTGAGATAATCAGCATCAAATTGTTTTTCCCGAAATTCACGAATCGCATCCCGATAACGATCCGATTCTATCGGCAAAATACTAATTCCCTCAATGGCTGAGGTTTCACTGTTAAAGTGAGGTAAATCAATCGAACGACAGAATAAATCATCAATATCAACATGTTCAGTCTGTGTTGAATCACTCACTACACTTTCGGCATAGGCTACAGCAACTGGCCCTGCCAAACTCATGAATAAATCGTTGGCGTCTAAGCGAATGGTTTCAGCAATATCAATACCAGCTCGACGGAAATAATCTTCGTCATAATCGGAAGTCACTGCCTGAGCCGTCAAAATATTAAAGATTTGCTGCGAAATATACTGATTGGCATATTTCTCCATCGTGTTGACATCAATATCAACCGACTCAGTCCCTTTTTCCTCTTCGGCATAACGCATAATATCATTCGATATCAACATCATGGCATTCCAAGGACGGATCCGTTTCATCACATCCGCAGGGATCTCATCATCCTCACGCTCTTCGTTGTATGAAAAATTCCACTCTTCTGAGATGTATTTCGTTAACAAACGCCCCGCATTAATGTGTAACGCCTCAGAAATATCTAAATTATGCCCAGATATATTCGGTAAAATACAAATCCCAGAAGTAAAAATAGGTTCAAATACAAAACTATGTCGTTTATCTGACGACTGTTCCTGAACGGAGCGATAATCAAACGTTTTGCTCAGATATGAAAATTGCTGCGCTAAACCGAATTCAGAGGCCATCCCCGATCCAGTTCCCCCCCCAGCACTGAAAATATAAAAATATAATCGAGACTGGTTAGCCTTAATGCCACAAGAATCCACTAAATAGGAATGCATCCGTCGCCAACTGTCATTTTGAAAGCTAGCGGTATCTTTATTTAAGATAATTTTGGCCAGATACTGCCCTAAAATAGGGGCATTACCGGCACCACCGGCATGAACTTCTGACAAATCCATAATCTGCAACTTGCGATACTCATTCAAAAAACGAGCTCGCCCTTGCTGATTTGAAAAGCGGATCCGACCTTCAATATCTTTATCTAAATCTCCCAGCATCACAATCGGCTCTATCAAAAAGACAGGTTTTGTCCGATTTTTGTCTTCAATGGGAAGATGCTTACGGATCCAACGCACCGGTTCAAATTCCCGTTCTTGGGCAACTTTTTCCTGGTACTCCATTTCATGGATATAACTAGTTCGGGCATTAAAAACCAGCGTGGCCACATCCAGAGCAATATTAGAACCACATCGCCCCAACCCGATCAAACAGACGGATGGGAAATTTTGCTCTTTTTCTAAGGCTTCCTCAGTAGGTAACCGAGGATATATCTGCTGACGAACCACATCGAGGTTTTCGAGGATCTGTTCCAGATTCGTTTCAGTGAAATAAAGATGTTCAATAGGGAGGTTATCTGAGCTCATCTAATCATCCTTATGTCGAGCATTTCCTGATAATCCATGTACTATATTAAGACCTATAAATAGCTATTGTGCAAGCTTTCTACGCCTAACATACTAATATTTTGGCGATTTTAGCGATAGGTCTCATCTGGTAATGATTATGAACCCAAACGCTAGATTATTTGGATCATCCATTCCAAAAACAATGAAATAAAAAATCCAATACCCGCTGGTGATATTGGATTTTTATCTTTAACTTTTTAAGTTTAAAAAACTATTTACTACTTTTTTTACGTTTGTCACTCACTTGCCACTTTCCTCCCACATAATGGGCGCTCCAGCCTGTGGCCTTTTTATCGATCTCAGTCATGACATATTGTTCTTTATTTTTACGGCTATAACGCACAATAGCTGGATTACCATCAGGATCCTGAGCTGGAGCCTCTGTTAAGTATTTAAACTTAGGCGATATTTTATCTGCAAATCGCTGCAATTCTGCCACTTGAGGTGCTCTGGTCTCACGTGATTGAGGAAATGTATTCGCGGCCAAAAAGAGTCCAGATGCTCCATCTCGGAGGACAAAATAAGCATCACTGTTGGCGCAAGGTAGCTCCGGTAACGGAACCGGATCTTCCCGGGGTGGTGCCACTTCACCATTTTTGAGTATTTTCCGGGTATTCTTACAATCGGCGTTGGTACAAGCCATATATTTACCAAAACGCCCCGTACGCAATTGCATGTCATGGCCGCATTTATCGCACTCAACAACCGGACCATCATACCCTTTAATTTTAAAATTCCCGTTTTCGATCAAGTAACCGTCACAGTCGGGGTTATTACCACACACATGAAGCTTACGATGTTCATCAATCAAATAACTGTCCATGGCTGTACCGCATTTAGGACAACGTTCTTTGGCTCGGAGTGCTTCGGTCTCCATCTCCTCTTCATCCGCGGTAATCACTTCTTCGCCAGGAATCAAGTTAATGGTACATTTACAACGTTCCTTCGGTGGTAACGCATAACCGCTGCACCCTAGGAAAACGCCGGTGCTTGCAGTTCGAATCCCCATTTTACGACCACATTCAGGGCAATCGATATCGGTCAGAACCGGAACATTGGTCCGCATACCTTGGGTATCATCTTCCGCCATCCGCAACTTCTGACTGAAATCATCATAAAATTGATCCAGTGTTTGTTTCCAGTTTTGTTCGCCTTCTGCGATTGCATCTAACTCGGCTTCCATATTAGCCGTAAAATCGTAACTCAATAAATTTGAAAAATTCTCACACAGACGGTCTGTGACAATTTCTCCCATTTTTTCCGCATAAAAGCGTCTGTTTTCAACATGCACATAGCCACGATCCTGAATCGTTGAGATGATTGATGCGTAAGTGGAAGGACGACCAATCCCTCGTTTTTCTAATTCTTTAACTAATGAAGCTTCATTAAAACGAGCTGGGGGCTTGGTAAATAACTGTTGAGGATCAATAGCCTCTAATTCCAAGAAGTCACCACGTTGAACCGATGGGAGCTGGTTATCTTCCTCTTTTTTAGAACTGGCTTGAGGTTGTACCCGAGTCCACCCATCAAATTTCAGAATGCGTCCCCGAGCTCGCAGTTCATAGTCCCCTGCCTGCACCGTTAATGTTGTTGAATCATATTCGGCAGGTGTCATCTGACAAGCGACAAACTGACGCCAGATCAATTCATAGAGTTTTTTCGCATCAGCTTCAATACCCTGCAAGTCACCAGAAACGAGGTTTACATCACTTGGACGAATCGCTTCATGGGCTTCTTGCGCCCCTTCCTGACTAGAATAGTGCACGGGCTTGTTGGGTAAATAACGCTCCCCATAGCGACTACCGATAAATTCACGTACCGCATTTAAAGCATCCTGACTCAAATTAGTCGAATCGGTACGCATATACGTAATGTAACCCGCTTCGTAAAGACGCTGAGCCAGCATCATTGTCCGTCGCACACCATACCCCAAACGCACACTAGCGGCCTGTTGCAATGTGGAGGTAATAAATGGCGCTCGAGGCTTGGTTTGAGTAGGTTTATCTTCGCGATTTACGACCTGATAAGAAGCTGCTTTTAGTACAGCAACCGCAATATCAGCTTGTTCTTTACTATGCGCGCTAAAGGTTTTTCCCTGATATTTACTCAGTTGCATCCGTAACTGTGCTTGCTGAGCCGTCGATAGATCCGCAAATATGTTCCAGTATTCTTCAGGAACAAAGGCTTTAATTTCTCGTTCTCGTTCAACAACCAGCCGAACTGCAACTGACTGTACTCGACCTGCAGATAACCCTCGGGCAATCTTTTTCCATAACAGGGGTGACACCATATATCCCACAACACGGTCCAAAAAACGCCGGGCTTGTTGGGCATTCACACGATCAGTATTCAATTCGCCTGGGTTAGCAAAAGCCTGCTGAATCGCTGTTTTTGTAATTTCATTAAACACAACACGTTTAAAACGGCTGTCATCACCACCGATAATTTCCCGCAGGTGCCAGGCAATGGCCTCCCCCTCGCGGTCCAAGTCCGTCGCCAGATAAATCGTATCAGCTTTAGCCGCTAATTGTTTTAGCTCATTGACGACCTTTTCTTTGCCCGGAACAATTTGATAGTTGGCCTTCCAGTCATGAAGTGGATCAACACCCATCCGGGTCACCAAAGACTGCTGTTCACGCTGCTTCTTTAACTGCGCTTTCGCTTCAACAGATAAACCTTTGGTTGCCAGGGGTTCAGTTTTTTTCTTGGCACCTGTCGAACCACTTGTGGGTAAGTCTCGTACGTGACCTACACTCGATTTTACAACATACTGATTGCCAAGATATTTATTGATGGTTTTCGCTTTGGCTGGCGATTCCACAATAACCAGTGATTTACTCATGCTCTCAAATACCATTAGCCTACACATACCGGGCAGGCCACTCTAAAAAGGAAAACTGCTATTTATCTTGCGGCTCATGTTCGCAAGGTCAATAAAAATTTGCAAATTAAACAGCGTTTGGTGATATATCATCCAACTTATATTCTGACTGATTCGTCGAAAATCATCACAAAACCATAGATAAACCTAACTCTATTTGCCATAATTTCGGCGACTTTCATATCTAAATTTGAAATGATTCATTATTTATGTGCTGAGGATAGCTATGAAACATTATGAAGTAAACTTTGATGGTCTAGTCGGACCGACCCACAATTATGCGGGTTTATCTTTCGGTAATGTTGCATCGCTATCCAATGCTCAAAATATATCAAACCCCAAAGAAGCGGCTAAACAAGGTTTAGCCAAGATGAAATCGTTAACCGATTTGGGATTGATCCAAGGCGTTTTGGCGCCCCAACAACGCCCTGATTTAGCCATTTTAAGGCAGCTCGGCTTCAGCGGTAGTGATGCAAGAGTACTAGAACAAGCTGCGCTCAAAGCACCTAATGCGCTACTCGCCTGCTATTCTGCGTCTAGCATGTGGACAGCAAACGCAGCCACAGTTTCGCCCAGTGCCGATACTCAAGATGGTCGGGTTCATTTCACCCCCGCCAACCTCATCGACAAATTTCATCGCTCCATCGAACCTGAAGTCACAGGCCGTATTTTGCAGGCTGTTTTTAGTGATAACAAATATTTTTGTCACCATCACTACTTGCCATCTCATCCAGATTTTGGTGATGAAGGTGCCGCTAATCATACTCGACTTTGTCAACAATATGGTAATGCCGGGTTGGAGTTATTTGTCTTTGGCCGAAGCAGCTATAACCCAAAGCTACCATACCCTCGACAGTTCCCTGCTCGGCAGACCTTAGAAGCCTCTCAAGCTATTGCTCGCTTGCACGGGCTTGACGACGATACTGCACTATTTATTCAGCAAAACCCGGATGTCATTGATCAGGGTGTTTTTCACAATGACGTGATTGCAGTCGGAAATCAAAACGTCTTGTTTTATCACCAACAAGCCTTTTTGAATCCGCAGGCTACTATGGATGCGATCCGTGCTCGTTTACCAGATATGGAATTACACTTCATTGAAGTCAAAGAACAAGAAGTTAGCCTATCCGATGCCGTCCAGAGTTATTTGTTTAATACCCAAATCGTGACGCTCCCTTCGGGTGACATGGCCATTATTGCACCCACAAATTGCCAAGAAATCCCCGCTGTAGCAGACTATCTGAAGCATCTGGTTGAACAAAATACGCCGATTAAACAAATCCATTATTTTGACGTCAAACAGAGTATGAAAAACGGCGGAGGCCCAGCCTGTCTGCGACTCCGCGTCGCGCTAAGTGACATGGAATTATCAGCTGTAAATCCCAACACGCTGCTCACTGAAAAATTATATCAGACGCTAACCCATTGGGTTGATAAACATTATCGGGAACAACTCAGCTTTGATGATTTACGAGATCCCAAATTGGTCACTGAATCCTATACCGCATTAGATGAGTTGACTCAAATTTTGAAATTAGGATCAATTTATCCATTCCAGAGGGTCTAAAACTTCCTCCGCATTCTAAGACCGGGTACAAAACTCATTCTGTACCCGGTTTTTATGACTATCTCAACCAGCTCCAGTTCCCTTTCTGAATTAATTTAGCAATAGCCTGCTCGATTCCTACAGATACCGAATGACCCAGTTTTTCAGTTAACTTTTTCTTGGTTTCATAACGAATCTGAATCACATCACATGATTTATAGCGTTGCATCAAGTAATCATCACTGGTTGAAATAGCATCAACTAACCCTTTATCCTGAGCCTGCGTACCAAACCAATGTTCTCCCGTCGCAACATTTTCAATATCAATCTGTGGACGATAATGACTCACAAAATCTTTGAATAAGTGATGGGTATCTTCCAGCTCTTCCCGGAATTTCTCCCGACCTTCTTCGGTATTTTCACCAAAAACAGTTAATGTCCGTTTGTATTTACCGGCAGTAATTTGCTCATAATCAATATCATTTTTTTTCAAAAGCTTATGAAAATTCGGTAATTGTGCCACCACACCAATCGAACCGACGATCGCAAAAGGAGCGGAGATAATCTTATTGGCTATACATGCCATCATATATCCACCACTCGCCGCAACTTTATCAACAGCAACCGTCAACGGAATTTCAGCCTGCCGGATCCGGGCTAGCTGAGAAGCCGCCAAGCCATAACCATGCACCATCCCTCCCCCACTTTCCAGTCGGATCAAAACTTCATCCGAAGGAGAGGCCACCGCTAAAACCGATGTAACTTCCTGACGTAAAGATCGAACCTCTTTTGCATCAATACTACCTTTAAAATCAATGACAAATAATTTTGATTTCGGTTCTGCCGGATGTTTTTTCTGTTTTTTTAACTCAGCTTTCTGAGCTTTATAAAAAGCCTTAGATTCAGGCTTAGAGAGCAATTCAGCTTTCAGTCGATCATTCATCTGCTGGAAATGCTCAGATAAATTTTCGACACTAAGTCCCGAACTTTTATGTCTCTTTTTAAGACTGGCCGCAACCACCATCAGGATGATAGCGCCCACAGCAATCACAATAATAATGGCTTCCGCCAAAAATAATCCCAAATGATATAAAAAGTCCAAAATATCTCTCCGCTCGAGTAATGTTACGTGGCTCACCCTTTATCATAAGTTTTTCCTATCTTCCCGTCGACTCAGATAGCTCGAAGGCCTCGTCAAAAGCATGAAATTACGGTATAAATAACCATGAGTTTTTTGATGTATGGAGTTTTTATGTCGGCAATTCAATCCAATACTCATCTGTCTTTTAATGCAAAACCTGATGCTCTGCTGGGCAAAGTTATCTTAGTCAGTGGGGCCAGCGATGGAATCGGGCGCTGTGCAGCAATTGAATACGCCAAACGAGGTGCTGACATTATTTTAATCGGCAGAAACCGACAAAAACTCGAACAAACGACACAAGCAATTGCTCCTTTTCATGTTAAAACACTTTCGATAGTTTTAGATTTAGCCAACGCGAACGCCACTGATTTTAAACAACTGGCCGCACAAATTGAAACCCAATGGCATCGTCTCGATGGAGCATTACTCAACGCCGGAATATTAGGTGAACTCGCTCCTATTGCAGAAATTGCTATCGATGATTTTGATCAGGTCATGCAGATCAATGTTCGTTCACAGCTATTAATGATCCAGGTTCTTTTACCTTTATTACTAGCCTCAGCATCCAGTTCACTTATTCTGACTTCATCCGGTGTAGGCCGTTATGGTAGAGCGACCTGGGGAAGTTACGCCATTTCTAAATTTGCAACCGAAGGTTTAATGCAAACCTTAGCGGATGAAATGAAAACAACATCGCTACGCGTCAACTGCATTAATCCCGGAGCAACCCGAACCCACATGCGAGCCCAGGCCAAGCCGGAAGAAGATCCTCACACGCTGAAAACACCACTTGAAATTATGCCCACTTATTTATTTTTAATGGCCGATGAGAGTCAATCAGTTACAGGGATGAGTCTGGATGCGCAAATTCGATGAGTATTTATCGAGCCCGAACGACTATTGAACAATGGCGCATTTTTCAAGCAGTCGTAAAATTCGGAGGCTATGCACAAGCCGCCCATGCACTGAATAAAAGTCAGTCATCTTTAAATCATGCCGTCACAAAACTACAAATGCAGTTGGGTGTCCCATTGCTTGAAGTTAAAGGTCGTAAAGCCGTGCTGACAAAAATTGGTGAAGTCATGCTTCGTCGCAGTCAGCTGCTAACCCAACAGGTGGAAGACCTTGAACTTTTAGCCGATTCTCTCGAACAAGGATGGGAACCCACACTAACCATAGCCATTGAGCACATTCAGTCAAAAGTACTCATTTACCAAGCGTTGAAACAATTTCTTCCCCAAAGCAGAGGAACCCGAGTCACATTGATCGATACTGTTTTATCCGCAACCCAAGAAGCTATTATCGAAGAAAATGCTGATTTAGTGATCACGGCAGACCTACCTCAAGGAATTTTGGGAAAACCACTGAGTCAAATAAAAATGTTATTAGTCGCGCATCGGGAGCATGCGCTCGCCAGACAAATGAATATTACCTTCGACGATCTCATCCAGCATTTACAACTAGTCATTCGAGATAATGGTAAACAGCCCAATGCTAATCACGGCTGGCTACGCGCCGAACAACGTTGGACCGTTTCTTCGTTCCATGAAGCCATAAAACTCTTAGAACAAAATTTAGGTTTTGCCTGGATCCCTGAACATTTAATTAAAAACCAGTTAAATGAAGGTATTCTAATCAATCTTAAAGTCAAAGGCGGTGCTACGCGCCAGATAACAACCTACCTTGTGGTCCCTAATGCTCAACATCAAGGACCTGCTGCAGCCTGTCTGGAGCAATTAATTCTGCAGCAATTCGGCATCCATACACTATAAGTCAGACACTTTTAGCCAGACTCATACTCAATAAGTTATATCTAATCCATCTAAAACTGGTTTTGATCAAACAAATGAGAAAACGGAATTATTATCATTTATAATTATCAATACATCTTGTTTGCCGAAAATGCTAAAATTGGCTAGAAAAAAGCGATTGCCAGTAAAGTGATGTCGGTCATTGGCTATATATATGCAGGGTATACGTTATGTCCAAAGCAACTACGCCACAAATTTTTCAGTTAAGCCAGTTACATTTAGGTGAATCAGTCATAGTGAATCATATCGATGCAGATATCGAAGATGTTCAACGTATGAATATGCTAGGGATCCGAAAAGGCATTCAAATGAAAATTGTCCACGGTCCCGGACGTCGTGGCGCAGTCGTTCAAATCGGTGGAGCCCGAGTGGCCTTAGGCCCTGAAATTATTCTACAGATTGCAGTCACGCAATTAGCTCAACCTATTTCAGAAAATACCTTGGTAGCTGGACGGTCGATATGAGTGGATGTTGTGATCATGAACAATGGCAGTTACCTGCAGGACACTTCGTTGTAGCACTAGCCGGAAATCCAAATTGTGGCAAAACCACTTTATTTAATCTATTAACCGGTGCACACCAACGCATCGGCAACTGGCCTGGTGTCACAGTTGAAAAACGTTCGGGTTCCATGAATTTGGATGAAGCCAAACTCTCAGTAGTCGATCTGCCCGGGGTCTATAGTTTAATGGGCGGTGGTAGTGCCGATCAGGCTGTTGCTCGAGATTTCTTACTTGATAATCCGGTGGATCTCATCATTAATATTGTCGATTCATCTAATCTTGAACGGCACTTGGTGATGACGGCTGAACTGCTTGAAATTGGCAAGCCAATGATTCTGGTACTTAATATGATCGATGAATCAGAAGCTATCGGTTTGCATGCGGAACTCGATCGACTCAAGGACGAGTTACATTTTCCTGTTGTAGCAATGGTGGCTCGTAAAGGGAAAGGTCGTGAAGAACTGATCCAAGCGATTAAAAATAGTCTGCAGCATCCTCCGACCAGCTGCCAGCTTGAATATACCGAAGAAGCTCAACAAGCGATTACTGATATCGCAACCCATATTGAAGCACCATCACTTGCCCGCCAGCGTTTTACCGCTTTACGTTTATTAGAAGGAATTACTCATACCGAGTCCCCTCTATTACAAGAACGATTACAGCGTCATCAACAACAACTCGAAACGCAATATGGTGAAGCCGCTGCAGACTTAATCGCAGCGAGTCGCTTCGACTGGGCCTACAAAATTGCGAGCCTGGCCTTTACTCGACGCCCCGCGAATTCATTCCGTCAAAAAACAACCGAGATTCTCGATAATATTGCATTAAGTGACTGGTTTGGAGTCCCCATTTTTTTATGTATTCTCTATGTTGTATTTGTCTTAAGCTTTAGTGGCGGAAATATTCTGCTGGATTTCTTTGATCAGGCCTCATCGGCGCTACTCATCAATGGTGTCGGCCATGTTCTCTATCTGATGGGATTACCCAACTGGCTAGTATCAATTATTGCTGGCGGCATTGGTGGCGGCTTAAATCTAGTTATTACTTTTATCCCACCTATCGGCATGACATTTTTTCTTCTGGCTATTCTGGATGATTCCGGTTATATGGCCAGAGCAGCCTATGCAATGGATCGACTCATGCGTCGTATGGGACTTCCAGGCAATGCATTGGTCCCCATGGTTATTGGCTTTGGTTGTAACGTTCCAGCCATTATGGGATCCCGGATTATAGAAGATCCCCGAGGACGAATACTAACCGTATTAATGCAGCCTTTTATGTCCTGTTCTGCTCGATTAACGATCTATATGGCATTTGCTGTCGTTTTCTTTAGAGAACAAGGTGGACAGGTTGTATTTCTACTTTATTTAGTTGGGATCGTGGTGGCCTTTTTCACCGCTTGGTTATTAGGGAAAACGGCTCTCACAGGCAAACCCCGGTCGTTTGCAATGGAGTTACCCCCCTATCGTTTACCGAGTCTTCGCAGTGTCATCATCCAAAGTTGGCATCGACTCAAAATATTTATGTTTCGTGTCGGACGAGTCATTGCCGTTATTGGTCTAGTTTTATTCATTCTACCGGGTATCGGCTGGCAGAATGGCCGGATCACAACAACCGATATCGACCATTCACTTCTGGCACAGGGGAGCCGCGCTATCGTCCCCATTTTTGCGCCAATGGGGATCACTCCGGATAATTGGCCAGCTGTTTCAGGATTAGTCGCGGGGGCTGCGGCTAAAGAAATTGTTATTGGCACCATGAATGGTATTTACCAACGCCAAAGCGCACAGGATACATTAACTAGCTATCGCAATCCGGATATTTGGGGCCAGCTCAAAGTCGCGATCCAGACCATCCCAGAAAATATAAAAACATTTATCACAACAATTTCAGACCCTCTAGGCATATCCGATTTAAGAACGGATGATGAGGCACGACAAGCCTCAGGAGCCAGTAGTGCAACCCTCACTGCACTAGCAAAAGGATTCACGCCGCTATCAGCATTCGCATACCTCATTTTCGTTTTACTCTATATGCCGTGCGCAAGCACAATGGGTGCTTTACGCCGAGAAGTTGGGTGGGGTTGGATGTTGTTCTCATCAGGTTATGGCATAGCAATTGGTTGGGCAGGCGCAACACTTATTTATCAATTAGGCACTTATACCGAACATCCCGGACAATCCGTGATGTGGACAGCTGGAATTTGTATCTGCTTTTTAGGGCTGGTTTTAGGGTTGCGGTTTTTTGGAAAATCACAGAAGCCAACATTATCGGGAGAACCTACAGTTTGAACCCATTATTTGCAGTGCGTGATTTTATTCAACACGAAAAAATAGCTTCCGTTCCCCAAATCGCAGGGGCATTGGCACTTTCTCCGGCACTTGTTGAAGAAATTATCCATCATTGGCTTCGACGAGGCTATATCAGTGAACATGCGGATATACCCTCCTGTTTATCCCAATGTTCTACAGGCAGCTGCCGGAGCTGCCCTGAAAAAAAGATAACTAAAAACTACTATTGGATAAAGACAAGCATCCATTAACGATGCTTGCTCCGTACGAATAGCCACGCTAGACTAAAACTTAATTTATCTATTCTCACTCATAAATAATATGGCAAGTTTGCAAGATCAATTAAGTCAGCTGGTATACAGCACCGAACAAGGCCGAATCAAACCAGAGCCGGAGGCAGAGCCAATCCCCAAAGGAGACGGTATTATTCGGATCCGGCGAGAAACTAAAGGCCGTAAAGGTAAAGGAGTGACGGTATTAAATGGCTTTGGTATCCCCCAAGAAGAACTTAAAACCATTGCCAAAGCATTAAAAAAGCATTGTGGTGTTGGTGGAAGTGTAAAAGAATACACCATTGAAATTCAAGGTGATCAACGTCTGGCAATCGAAAAATGGCTGGCCGATCATCAATACCGTTTTAAACGAAACGGGGGATGAGTGAGCAACGCTTGCTCTTTATCGATTAACCCGTTAAAATCCCCGCTCTTTTTGGGGAGTAGTCGTCACTTCAACGTGAGTGATTATCAACATTCTTGGTTAATTATCTAACCGTGGTAATCACAGCCTTCATGGCCTGACAAGACCAAACAGATTAGTCAACGCCAATAATTAAGTTGTAAGGCGGGCTGCTTTGACTATTCTGTCTGGTTTCATTGGCCCGTCTTACCTTATAAATCAATCATGGAAGCATTTTTAACATCAGCCTTTTCGGTGGCATTATCTGAATTGGGCGACAAAACACAATTACTCGCTATTATTTTAATTTGCCGATTCCGAAAGCCTATTCCGATCATCATCGGAATGATTATCGCCACGATTGCCAATCATCTCTTAGCGGGGTATGTGGGGGCCCTCATTTCTCAATGGCTCACACCCGATGTAGTTCGCTGGCTGGTAACCATCTCATTTTTAGCTGTTGCATTATGGGCCCTTTTCCCAGATAAAATGGAAAATGATGACTCTCAACCCATGCGCTATGGGCCATTATTGACAACGCTAATTATGTTTTTCTTAGCTGAAATTGGAGATAAAACCCAAATAGCGACAATGATTATGGCCGCTAAATATACAAATCTTTGGGAAGTTGTCTCAGGAAGTACAGTCGGTCTTTGTATAGCCAATATTCCAGTCATGCTCATTGGTTATCGATACATTAACAAACTTCCGATGAAATGGATTCGCCGCGGATCTTGCTTACTCTTTTTAATACTAAGTGTGATTACATTTTTTAATCACTAAAAATCATCAAACTAAATCGTAAATCATTATGTAAAGCTGGCAATGAAACCGCATAATTTTATGCATGATGACGTTCATAACTAAAACAAAAAAGCAGATCCACTCCAGTTAATAATTACGATAATAATCAATAACGACCAGCAGAACTTAAAAAACCACCTACATCAATAGGTGGTTTTTTAGATCAAAACAATCTTTAAGATGTTTTTAATTAAAAGAGGGCTGCATTAAGCCACAAATGAACCAGAATCGCACCGGCATACCCAAGGGCAATAGCAGGCAACCAACGCAAATGCCCAAAGAAAGTATACATTCCTCGAGCCTGCCCCATTAGCGCAACCCCAGCGGCAGAACCAATAGATAATAAACTTCCACCAATACCTGCAGTCATCGTAACCAATAACCATTCACCTAAGCTCATATCAGGATGCATGGTTAATACAGCGAACATTACTGGGATGTTATCCACAACTGAACTTAAAATACCGATGGTAGTATTAGCATAAGTTGGGTTCCAGTTGCTATAAAGCGCGGTAGAAGCCAGATCCAAATAACCAATAAAGCCTAACCCACCGACACACATTACAACCCCATAGAAGAAGAGCAATGTATCCCACTCGGCCTGAGCGATGCGTTGAAACACGTTAAAAGGAACGATACTTCCTAAATACTGCAACGCTTCCTGATCGCCTCGCTGTTCAGCTGATGTTTTAAGATGCTGAACTTTTTTCGGAAAACTACGCCGCAGATAAAATCCCATACATTGTAAGTATCCAAGACCTAACATCATCCCCATAACAGGAGGCAAATCTAACGAATTATGACCCACAACAGCTGTCACGATAGTCAATAAAAATAATAAAATGATACGGCGTGCTCCTCGTTTCATCGGAACATTTTCACTGGTTGAAGCCACCGTACTTTTCTTAATGAAGAAGGTCATAATAACTGCAGGAATTACAAAACTAACAACGGCAGGAATAAATAAATCAAAGAATTGATTGAACTCCACAACGCCTTTTTGCCATACCATTAGAGTCGTAATATCACCAAAAGGACTAAAGGCTCCTCCCGCATTGGCACCAATCACGATATTCACGCAGGCCATATTGATGAAACGCTTTTCATCTTTAGCCACTTTAATAACAACCGTACACATCAACAATGCAGTGGTCATATTATCAGCGATAGGTGAAATAAAGAATGCGAGAAGCCCTGTTAGCCAAAACAATACGCGATATGAAAGGTTCTTACTAACAAGCCAGGTTCTTAATCTATCAAAAACGCCTCGTTCTTCCATCGCATTGATATATGTCATCGCAACTAATAGGAATAACAATAATTCGGCATATTCTTCTAAATTACTACTAAAAGCTTCTCCAACCCAGGGAGCATGCGCTGTTCCCCGTTCAGCTAACCCAACTAGAAACCAAATCAATCCGGCTGCAATCAGTACCGGTTTCGATTTATGCAGATGAGTCCACTCTTCACTAGCAACAAGCAAATAAGCCACAATAAAAGCAAGCAGCGAAATCCATGCTGTCGTGGTCCCAACTAAATGTAAATGACCTTCAGGTGCCTGATCTGCAAACACGGGAAAGCTGAAAGCAGCTAATAACAAAGCCACCCAACGGAAATTCCTTAACATAGTCTATCCTGTAGTATCAATTGAAATCTTTTATTGAAATAATGTGCTGTAGCCAAACCCTTGGTCTACATACCCCCCGCAAAAAACATCATATTCATTGGTTCATTCTGTAAATAGTCTCAATTTACTCGAAATTACCGACTCAACGAAAAACCGACATTCTATTGTTATACCGATAGATTTTAATCCATTGATGAAGATCAGATTATCGAGACAAACCCTTAAAATCTTTCATTTATTTTACTTTTAAGTGACAAGTTGGAGTTTATTTATTCGATTTCATTTACATTTTAAACAAAAATTTGGCCCCGAATTTAAGTTCAATATTTATAAAACACTGATTAAAAAGACCCAATAGGATTAAATTAAACCTATCAATATACATCCTAATCAGCCTAATTTTTAGATAGGTTTAACATGAGAGAATTATAGTTACAGCAAGCCAAACTTCATTTAATCCCATTTTGATCTTGTTACACTATTGACTCCCTCATGAAGCTTCATGTTCAAAGTGTATTTAATTTGAACAAAATTCGGCCATGAAAGATCAATAGCCCAAAAGAAGCAATTTAAAACATCCAGTGATTCAAGCTAGAATAAGACTCAATTTTTTGGGCTACATTATGAATACATTCGATCCTCAAACATTCCGCAATAGTTTTCCATGCTTTCAGACGAATGATCTGGGAATTTATCTGGATAATGCGGCAACGACACAACTTCCAGAACAAGTCATTGCGATGCTGAATAGCTACTACCTTCAGGGCCGAAGCAATGTTCACCGCTCCTCTCATCCTCGGGCTCAAATGTTAACCGATCAATTTGAACAAGCCCGAGAAACCGTCGCCCAATGGCTCAACGTAGCAGAAGATTCACAGATAATCTGGACTTCAGGAACAACAGCCAGTTTAAATATGCTGGCCTATGGATTACAGGGACAATTTCTCCCAGGTCAAAAAGTATTAGTTTCAACAATGGAACACCACGCCAACTTACTTCCCTGGCAGCGTTTGTGCCAGCATGAAAATTTACGTCTTGAAATTATCCCGGTCACTTCCGAGGGAGAATTAGATTGGCCTGCCTATGAAGCGTTACTGGATGATTCAACCGCAATAGTGGCTGTAGCTCATGTTTCCAATAGTCTTGGCACCTGTAATGATGTTGCTAAAATCTGCCATCTCGCCAAAACCGTCGGAGCCATTTCAATTATTGACGGTGCGCAAGCGGTTGCACATTTGCCCGTTGACCTGAATGCTATAGGCTGCGATGCCTATGCATTTTCGGGACATAAAATGTACGCACCATCAGGTGTTGGTGTTTTATATGGCCGTTCAACTCTGTTAAAACGTCTGCATCCGCTGTTGCTCGGGGGTGAAATGGTCAAGCATGTCAGCTTTAATACCGCAAGTTTCAGGGAGCTGCCATTCACGTTAGAGGCCGGGACACCCAACATAGCCGGTGTCTTAGGTCTAGCTGAAGCGGTCGAATTTCTCAAAACATGGGATAATGGGCGTTACACCTATGAACAAAATTTGTTGAACTATACCTATAACCAACTGCACGAAATAGATGGACTCCGGCTATTGGGCGCACCCAAGCAACGCTGTGGCGTACTCGCATTTGAAGTCCAGGGTATTCATCCTTTTGATATTACCGCTTGGTTAAACGAGCAACGGATTGCTATCCGCTGTGGACACCACTGTGCGATTCCACTCACGGAACAATTCACGCAGCAAGGAAGTATTCGCGTTTCTCTGGCAGCTTATAATACCATTGATGAAATTAACTATTTTATTGAACAACTCAAACAAGCTATAGATATAAACCGTTTATGAATTATCCCCAATTAATCCAACAGGTGCTGACCTGGGACAAATTAGAAACTCAATTTCAAAGTCTAAGTAGCGGTGAAGAACGCTACCGCCAACTGCTATTACTCGGTAAAGCGCTACCTAGAATCGAACCTGAAAAATGTATTGCTAAAAATGAGGTTCAAGGTTGCGAGAGCAAAAGCTGGTTTTATTCAGATGATCAAAATATCTGGATTGATAGTGAAGCCCGAGTCATTCGCGGATTAATCTATTTACTTCTGTTACTTTGCCAGCATACCCAAGATCCAGCATTACTGATGCAACTCGACCTGCCTGCAATTTTGAATAAATTAAAACTACAACAGTTCCTCAGTACATCTAGAATCAACGGAATTCAAGCCATCTGGAGCTTATTAATTCATCAATAAATAACAAGATGTGCATAATATCGCAAATTTATAAAATAAATTATAAACCACTATAAAATGCTCATAATTTGTACGTTTTTGCTATGGAAAGACCTTGCAGCTCATGAGGTGCCGTGTATACTGGATTCGTTGAAATGATTGGCAATATTTATGCGATTTAGAAGCAATGTATAACGTCGCTCCTGTAATTCATAAGTAAGTCATATTTTTCAATGTATTACATAGATATTTTATTGCAGGATCGAGATATGTCCAACAAATTGACTGGTACCGTAAAATTTTTCAACGAAACTAAAGGGTTTGGTTTCATCGCTCAAGAAAATGGCCCTGATGTTTTCGTTCACTTTAGTGCAATCCAAAGTGATGGATTCAAAACGTTGAAAGACGGTCAACAAGTCGAATTCACCCTGGGTCAGAGCCAAAAAGGCCCTCAGGCAGAAAACGTAGTGCCTCTGTAAAGTAAACTGGCCAAGAATAAATATAAAAACCGCTAAATTAGCGGTTTTTTTATATCTACTCGATGTATAGCTGAAACTATCGTCCTTTCGTATATCCCATACTAAAGGACGATCCGTTACCAAAAAGATCTAATCGTTAATCGGTAATTTATTCAACTCTTCAACAACTCGATCACCAAAAGCATCAGTATGAATCAACTTCACATCTTTGCCTTTAGCCAGATCAGGTGTGCAATATCCAGCAGCAAAAACAGCCTGCATCGCTTGCCATAGATTTTTAGATTCCTGCTTCATTCCAAAGCTCATATCTAACATTAAAGCCACCGATCCAATCATTGAATAAGGGTTGGCCACATTTTTCCCGGCAATATCTGGCGCACTACCATGTGAGGGTTCATAGTATGATTTTTCAGGACCGACACAAGCAGAAGGCATTAAGCCTAACGAGCCTAAAATACCACCGCCCTGATCACTTAAAATATCACCAAACATATTTTCCATGACCAAAACATCAAACTGCCCTGGATTCAGACATAAATAAGTAGCGGCAGCATCAACCAAGATATATTTCACTTCGACATCAGGATAATCCTGACCTACTTCACCAATGATTTCATTCCACAAGACACTGGATTTTAGAACGTTACTTTTATGGATACTGTGTAAGACTTTCTTACGTGATTGCGCAGTTTCAAAAGCAACTTTTGCAATAGCTCGAATCTGATCTTCGTCATATTCAAGCACTTCATGAACATAACGCTTACCTTGTTCATTAATACCGGTCTGTTTTTCACCAAAATAAAGACCACCGACCAATTCCCGGATAATGACAAAATCAATGCCATCTCCAATGACTTCTTCTTTCAATGGTGAAAAATAAGATAATGCTTTGGGCAAATAAACCGGCCGGAAGTTCGCAAACGTATTATAACGCCGACGCATCGGAAGCAAAGCGCCTCGTTCAGGCTGTTCATCTACAGGAATTTTCTGTGATTCTTCGTAACTTAAACCAATCGTTCCTTTTAAAATCGCATCGGCTTCATCACAAATTTGTTTGGTTTCTTCCGGAAAAGACTTTCCGGTTTCAAAGTAAGCTGTTGCACCAAATAGCGCTGGTTTTAAGTCAAAAGCAACATCTGGATGTCGAGCTTCCACAGCCTTTAAAACTTTTACCGCTTCCTGCATTAATTCTGGACCAATACCATCGCCTGCCAACAAAGCGATCTTATAACGATTCATTTCTCAACTCCTGTGCATCAAATAATTCTGGCCAGTCATGACCAATTTTTAAGTAATTTTATGTTCCCTTAATTTTTTAGCAACGGCGGTATGAGACAACCCCAGTCGCTTAGCCAGAGACCGAGTACTTGGATAATGCGGATAATGGTAACTAATCAGCATCTTTTCAAAATCAGACATAGCCTGATGATACTCTTGATCGAGGATTTCATCTAAATCCACAGATTGTCGCTGGCTTTGATGGCTATATTTTATATCTCTCACAGCCCAAGATCGTAATCCTGTTACTGTCATAGTATCACGTAATACCTGCAATAATTGTGCAATATTACCTGGCCAAGAACATTTTTTAAGGAATTGTTGCACACTTTTAGCCAAAATTAGAGAAACTTTTCCTGCGCTTAAAAATTGTTCATCAATCCACGCCTGGGCTAGCGGAACAATGTCCTCACTACGCATCCGTAAAGGTAATATTTCAAGACACTGCTCAATCGCCGCATAAAAAGATTGCGCACCAAACTGTTCAATCAATTGATTCGGAGTTGCTAATGAAATAAATACCACTTGTGCGACATGATGCATCTGAGCACACAGCCGTTCAAATTGCTCAACCTGCAAAGATTCTACATTATTAATAATCACCATCATCGGTTGACTGACAGCAATATCTAGTAATTGCTCATCCAAAATGGCATCACTAATCAGGCCATCAATCATGATAGCCTGCTCGGCTGAATTTCCCTGAAAGTGATTCAATAAATGCGCTGAAAAATGACGCCCACACCCCTGCTCTCCATATAACAAAATAGAACGAGGTTGTTCAGCTATCTGTTTCAACTGGGCGACAACAGACACATAAGAAGGATGGTGGGCAACAAGTCCGAAAGGAGCAAAACTATCACGAACACTCGCCAAATCGAGATCTGGAACCACATGACTATCAGGCTGTAAAAGCATCATAGCCGCAGGTAAATCAGCTAAAGAGGAATCGTTAGATACGGGCTCAATCTGGGCTGAATATGGCCTGTCATCCAAATAAATGTCGACTGATTCAGCTCGCCCCTGTCCATTTCCCAACCAACGGCTAAAAGAAAATCCTTTAATAAATTCACTTAAAGGCTGACCAATTAAAAATTCGCGTGCGATGCCAGAAGCAAAAATAAAAGCCTGATTAACCTGGATCATCAAGCCGTTACGATCGATTAAAAGTACAGGGGAAAGAATTCGATTCAATAATAACTGATTTTCTCGCTCTCCAGATTCAGCTGGCGTGGAACCGACAACGCGAGCATCACAAATTTCTTCCAAATAGCGTAATTTAGTAAGAAGTGTCGGCAATTGTCCATCTGGAAGTTCAGAGATGACTAGGTAAAGGAATCCATTATTGTTGGTTTCCATCCCGGATAAATTTACACCAAATTCGTCGAGAATTTGACATATTTTAGAAACAATAGCAGTCCCACTACGACAACCAATTTCCAATCGTGTCATATTTAACCTGCATTACGTTCGGCCAATTCATCACAGCGTACGGCCATAACGAAATCAAATTCAGTCAATCCCAATGGTTGATGGGTCCACCAACTGACCTTTACCCGATTGAATTCAATAAGTAATCGTGGATGATGACCTTCAAGCTCGGCCATGTTTCCAATTTGATTAGCAAAGAGCATGGCTCCTGCAAAATTCTGGCACAGATAATTTTTAACTAACCGAGGATGGCCATCAATCAATTGTAATTGCCATTGATTCAAATGCGCCATAAGCTCCTGAATTCGCTCATCGGCCAATATATTCGCATGTGCTTCTGAGTCATTTTTAGCCATCTTTGGCGCTCCTTCCCTTCCTGATACATCCATATTACCTGATAACCAACTTTGCCGTCACGACTTTACTGTCATAACTTCAAAATCTTACTTATACTTCATTGAATATAAAGTATTTTATACTCAATCTGAGTAAAATATAGGCAATCTGTAGGCCTATAACCGTTTACAGTTTCTCTCTTAATTGGATAAAATTCTTAAAAAATGTAGAAGATGCATAGTCACGCTTTTATAATCGCACCTTTTGCATAAATGACAAAAACTTATCCACTTCAATGCAAGCTATAATAGTGGCTATTAAGCATTAGTATAGCTTGCATTGAAGTTATAGTGACCTGTTCAGCCACAACAGCATGTCATAATTGGCTAAATAAACTGAAAATATAATGGACACCATGCAGAGTATTCACAACACAGTCAAAGGTGCAACAGTTTCCTCACATAGTGTGAGCAACATATGGTTCTTCGCTATAGGTTTCATCATACTGATTCTGATAAACGCACGTGTTAACACTCCGTCATGATTCTCTAAGTATAGGAAGTATACGATGCTACGTTACTTCATCAGGCGCATCATATTATTATTGATCACCTTGTTGATATTAAATTTGATTACTTTTTGGCTTGACTGGAGACAGCCAGGCGGCTTAGTGCCCGACGATGGCAGTATAGTCCCGCTTTTTGCCAATTATCTATGGCATAATTTGCACGGACAGTTAGGTATTTCAAGCACCACGGGACAACCCTTAATCAAAGAGATTTTAATCGCTTTTTCAGCTACGCTAGAGCTGTGTTTTGCTGCATTTATTATCTCAATGCTCGTTGGTATCCCTCTGGGGGCCTTAGCTGGAATATTTCAAAAACATTGGCTGCGCCGGGTCATCATCAGTTTAACGCTGATCGGATATAGTATTCCTGTTTTCTGGCTGGCCATTCTGTTAGTGATGAATTTTGCATTAGAATTAGGATGGTTTCCCATTTCAGGGCGCTATAACATTCTGCTCAATATTCCCCATGTCACGGGATTTGCCATTATAGATTCCTTGTTATTATCCCCCTCACAACGAATGACAGCGCTGCTGTCAGTGCTCCATCATTTAATTCTACCGGCCTGTGTTTTAGCCATTTTGCCAACGACCGAAGTCATTCGACAATTATCAATTGCAATGACTAAAGTGATGCAAGAAAACTATATCAAAGCAGCAACCATTAAAGGCCTATCGAAAACCGAAGTCATCTTTCATCATGCGCTACGCAATACGCTTCCTACCATTTTTCCTAATTTAGGCTTGCAATTTGGTAGTGTTTTAACGATGGCAATGGTGACCGAAATCGTTTTTTCATGGCCAGGTATCGGTCGATGGTTTATCACCGCCCTCTATCAACACGATTATCTAGCTATCCGGAGTGGAATGCTAGTTGTGGCCAGTTTTGTGATTTGCGCCACTATCTTGACTGATCTACTCACGGCGTTGTTCTATCCAATTCGTCGACGAGAAATTTATGAACAACTCTAAAACAAAACAGGTGAGTAATGTATTTGTCCATGAATATATCCCATCGGCTCGGATCCGAGTTTTAAAAAACTTTAAAAACAATCGCCTAGCCATGATTGGATTTTGGATATTTCTTGGATTTTGTATCTTAGCCTTAGGGGCACCTTATCTCACGCCATTTCATTATGATCAACAAAGTCAATTGCTGTTAAATCCACCATCATGGCAAGGGAAAGGAACGGTTGAATACTTTTTTGGAACAGATGATTTAGGTCGGGATATTCTATCTAGGGTCATCTATGGCTCTCGATTGACATTTGGAAGTGCCATCATCACGGTCGCCCTAGCCATGTTGATTGGGATCCCTTTAGGTATTTTGGCTGGTATTACCCGAGGAATAAAATCCAGCATCATCCATCATCTAATGGATACTGCACTCTCTATTCCATCCCTACTACTTGCGCTGCTCGTAGTCTCAGTCACTGGTGTCGGACTGACAAATACCTTAATTGCTGTCACTTTAGCCCAGATTCCTAAATTTATCCGCTCCACTTATAGTGCCGTCATTGCTCAAATGCAAAAAGAATATTTGCTCGCCATCCGCTTAGATGGTGCCAGCAGCTGGCAAATGATTAAATATGGTATTATACCGAATATCCTCGAAACCATCGTCATCCAAACCACCCGAGCATTATCCTCAGCATTATTAGATATTACCGCAATTGGATTTATCGGTATCGGTGCGCAAGCACCTTATCCTGAATGGGGGGCTTTGATCGGGAGTACCCGAAACTTGTTATTAGTGGCTCCATGGACAGTTACCCTCCCTGGATTAGCCATCATGATCTGCATACTCTCTATTAATTTAGTAGGTGAAGGTTTACGCCGAGCCCTCAATGAAGGGACTGAATAATGGCATTACTTGATATTCGAAATTTGACCATTGAGATTGAAACACCCAGTGGGCTCGTTAAAGCTGTTGATCGAGTCAGTATTACAATGGCTGAAGGTGAAATTAGAGCATTAATTGGCGAATCAGGTTCGGGGAAGAGTCTGATCGCGAAAGCCATCTTAGGGGTGACCAAGCCCACTTGGCGAGTCAGAGCTGATCGAATGCGATTAGGGAAAGTTGATTTACTTTCTTTATCTCCCAAACAGCGTCGAGAAGTCATGGGACGAGATATTGCCATGATCTTTCAAGAACCGGCTAGCTGTTTAGATCCTTCGGAAAAAATAGGGGAACAAATCGAAGAAGCGATTCCGAGATGCCTATTCAAAGGCCATTTTTGGCAACGGTTAGGATGGCGTAAAAAACATGCTCAGATCTTACTGCATCGGGTAGGTGTTCGTGATCCTAAAAAAATAATGCATAGTTATCCTCATGAACTGTCTGATGGTTTATGCCAAAAAGTCATGATAGCCATGGCGATTGCCGCTCAGCCACGCTTACTGGTCGCCGATGAACCAACAACAGCGATGGAAACAACAACGGCTATGCAGATTTTGCGCTTACTTGATAAGCTTAACAAATTAAATAATACTGCGATTTTACTGATCAACCACGATTTCCGGACACTGGCGGATTTAGCCGATCAAGTCACCATTCTTTACTGTGGTCAAACCGTTGAATCAGGGCAATCCAGTCAAGTTCTCAATAATCCGCTGCATCCTTATACATCAGCTCTGATCGATGCCGTTCCCAATTATCGAGATGGCTTAAAATCTAAAAGTCGCCTTCCATCCCTACCCGGTGCAACGCCATCTTTACAACATTTACCCATTGGCTGCCGCTTAGGCCCCAGATGCCCCAGAGCACAACGGGAATGCGTTCAACAGCCCGAACTGTGCAATTTGAAAACGCATTATTTTGCCTGCCATTACCCACTGAATAAAGATAAGGAAGCCGAATGAGTGCCTTACTAGAAATCGTCAACTTATCTCAACAATTCCACAGGCATACTCGATGGTTTAAACAACAAACTATTTATGCGCTTCAAGATGTAAACTTAACCTTAAAACAAGGCCATACATTATCGCTTATTGGAGAATCGGGATCAGGAAAATCAACACTGGCTCGACTAATTGCGGGACTTAATCGCCCCACCCACGGTACTATTGCCATTAATGGTGAACAACTTGAATATGGTGCCCACAGCAAGCGTTGCAAGCTGGTTCGAATGATCTTCCAAGACCCAAATACCTCATTGAACCCGAGAAGCCGAATTGGCCAGATCTTAGAAATTCCGTTGATCCTAAATACCTATATGACAGAATCTCAACGGATGCAACGGATCCATTCAACACTAAAACTCGTCGGCTTATTACCCGAACATGCTGACTATTATCCGCAAATGTTAAGTAGCGGGCAAAAACAACGAGTAGCTCTAGCCCGCGCGCTTATCTTAAATCCTAAAATTATTATTGCAGATGAAAGCATTTCATCTTTAGATGTATCGGTTCGTTCCCAGATTATCAATCTACTTCTTGAACTTCAGGAGCGTTTCGGTCTGAGTTACATTATCGTATCTAACGATCTGGGAATGGTGAGCCACATGAGTGACCATATTGCCGTGATGCATCAGGGGCGAATCGTCGAATGGGCCCAAACAAATACGCTGTTTGAATCTCCCGCTCACGAAGTAACCCAACGATTGCTCAGTGCCTATAATACTGAATTTAAAAAGTAATGGTTATTTTACGTACATTTTCAAAGGTTAAATGTTTGTAATTATATGTAAGTATGAGCCTTCATCAGCTCATGCTAAAATACTCTTTTTTATTGACACTATTTAGTTAAAATACCCGAATTAGCTCAAAGGAATCACAGATGATAATTACACCTAAAATTCGTGGATTTATTTGCACAACAACTCACCCAGTTGGCTGTGAAGCTAACGTTCGTGAGCAAATTCAATATGTCCAACAAAAAGGGCAAATAGCAAATGGTCCCAAACGAGTACTCGTGATAGGAGCCTCTACGGGTTATGGCCTCGCGTCACGAATTAATGCGGCATTCGGCTGCGGAGCAGCAACAATCGGGGTCTTTTTAGAAAAATCACCCACAGAAAAAAAACCGGGATCAGCGGGTTGGTATAACAGTGCTGCTTTTGAAAAAGAAGCCCATCAGGCCGGATTGTACGCCAAAAGCATTAATGGTGATGCGTTTTCCGATGAGATTCGCCAAGTCACAATCAACCAGATCCAAGCTGATTTAGGCAAAATCGATCTCGTTGTCTACTCTCTGGCTTCACCCGTTCGAAAAATGCCCGATACTGGAGAAGTGATACGTTCAACACTCAAACCCATTGGTGAAGTGTATACATCAACGGCCGTTGATACGAACAAAGACGAAATTTTTGAAGCCACTGTCGAATCGGCAACCCAAGAAGAAATTGATAATACGATTAAAGTCATGGGAGGACAGGATTGGGAATTGTGGATGCAGGCGCTAAAAGAAGCCAATGTACTAGCTGATGGCGTACGGACTGTTGCCTATAGTTACATTGGGGCCGATTTAACCTGGCCGATTTACTGGCATGGCACAATTGGACAAGCCAAAAAAGATTTAGATCGTGCAGCAAAAGCCATTAATGATGATTTAGCCGAATTAAATGGGGGAGCAAACGTAACGGTACTGAAAAGTGTCGTAACCCAAGCGAGTGCTGCTATCCCGGTTATGCCTTTATACTTGGCGATGGTTTTTAAAATCATGCAAGAAAAAGGGGTTCATGAAGGATGTATCGAGCAGATCCAACGGTTGTTCGAACAGCGATTATATGACACCGATGGTTCTATTGCTGTTGATGAGGGCAACCGTATACGTTTAGATGACTGGGAATTACGGGAAGATATCCAGCAAGCTTGCCAAGAATTATGGCCGCAAATTACAACTGCAAACCTGAAAGATAAAACAGCTTATGCGTTATATAAACACGAGTTTATGCGCTTATTTGGATTTGGACTAGATGGTGTGGATTACGATGCAGATGTAAACCCTGTTGTTGATTTTTCACCGATTCAAGCGTGATCATATATCCTAAACAAAACTTCGAAAATACAAAGCCCTCATCTGAGGGCTTTGTTACATTAACTCAACTAAAACCAACACCAATGCTATTCTACTTAGTGCGCTGTATCCGGTAATGGAGAAACCCGATTATAGGTCATCTTTCCGACACGAGGTTGATAAATAAATAATCTTAACCCATCCGACGATACAATATACTGATATTCATGAGAATTCGTTTCTACCGTCACTTTATTCGTCCCTTTTATTCGATAAGAGGTCTTTATAAAGCGACCATCACGAACCAGACCATCCGAAGTGAAATTAAGAACTTCAATCTGCCCAAAATAAGGCTCGGCAGAACGCCATTGCCCCAGAATTGGATTTAATGGAACGGATAGATAAAAGATCCGATAATAAATAAAAAGCCCTAATCCAATAGCGATCACCCCCACGGCAATCAATAATATAACCAATTGCCGTGGCTGTAATAACCTATCAGATTCGTTTCCGAATTTATTCCAACTAACCATGATATGAAATATCTGCTTTGCTTCTTAAATAGTTTAGCAACATTTGATAGCTTTGGTTGGTTAATTGATTTTTCAACTGACTGGCGATCTGTTGCTGCAAGTTAGCTGGAACATCAGGTTGACCGATATGAGTCAATCGCACCACATAAGGTTCAGTGGCCGCAACATCAATTAGTTGAACTTCATCCTTCCCTTTTTGTGGATGGGGCATTGAGAACACTTTCTGAAGAACTAACGAATTAATATCCGACTGACTATTACGAGAGAAATCAGTAACTGACTCTATTTTCAAGTCTTTATCTGCAACTAATTTGGCAAACTGTTCGGGATCATTGGCCACTTTCAGCAATTGTTTCGCATACGCTTTCGATGCTTCACGTGATTTCTGAATTTCAACAGACTTCTGAACTTGTGATTTTACATCAGCAAATGGCTTAACTGCCGCTGCTTTATGCGCAACAACACGGACGACCAAGGCCTGCTCAGGACTTAAATTAATAACACTGCTATTTTGCTGCTGTTCAATGGCTGTTTGCGAAAATATTTGCTGAGCCACTTGAGAATTCTGAATTTCTGAAGGTAAATGAGCCCGAGTAACCCCTTTTGCATGAATCACTTTCACACCCATTTGCTTAGCTACTTCATCCAAACTATCCGGCATCTCATAAGATAAGTTGCTCAGCTTCTGCGATAAATCATAAAACTGAGTCATGGCCTGTTCTTGCTGAACCTGCTGTACTAACTGATCTTTAACCGCAGCAAAATCCGCTAATTTCGCTTCACGAACCCCCAACAGCTCAATAATATGATAACCATACTTCGTTTTGATCACACCACTCAAATCACCGCTCTTCGCTAGAGCAAACGCAGCTTTATCAAATTCTGCTGGCATGACCCCTTTTTGGAACCAATCCAGCTCTCCCCCTTTTTTAGCCGTTAATTTATCATCCGAATCAGCCTCGGCTAACTTCGCAAAATTAGCACCCGCTTGAAGCTGCTTTAGAATAGCCTCTGCTTTTGCTTTTGCCTGTTGATCCTGACCATTTTTAACAGTAATTAGAATATGAGCTACGTGGCGCTGTTCTGGCTGCTCATAGTGATCTGCATGTTCTTGCAAATAATTACGCGCCTGTTCATCAGTTACTTTAATCGTTTTTGCCAGTTGCTGCGCATCAACTAAAATATAATTTATATCAACCGATTCATCAGAACGGAACTGGCTTTTATGAGACTCGAAATAACTCTGTAAATCTTTATCTGTGATGCTAATCCCAGAGGTAAATTTAGAAGCAGGCACCGAAACATAACTAAATGAGCGTGTTTGATTATATAAAGCTGACAACCGGTTAACCTCAGCAGGAACCGTAAATTCACTATCAAACAAAGCAACCCGCAATTGCTGAGTCATTAAGTCCTGACGTGTTAACTGACTGAAATATTCAGGTGTTAAACCTGCATTCGATAAAATAGAACGGAAAATCGCATTATCAAATTTGCCATCTTTCTGAAAAGCAGGCATTTGCATAATCTCTTGCTTAATCTGCTGATCACTGATCGTTAAACCCAGCGCCTTTGATTCCTGAACAATCAAACGTTGCTCTACAAGCTGCTGCAAAACACCCCGTTTAACCTGCGCCATATATTCACTATTATTAGCCAATGCAGAGAACGCATCACCCGATTGACGTTCCATCAGCTGGCGCTGATTCTGATAAGCCTGTTCAAGTTCGGCCTGAGAAATAGTTTCACCATTTACTTTCGCTGCATAATTTGCACTCGGTGCAGCTATGTAAGTACCAATTCCTGCTAGGGCAAAAGAAATAATAATCAAGCCAAGAATGATCTTAATAACGATACTCTGGCCGCCTTCCTGAAGCTTCTCTAACATGCTCTAGTTCACTCTTTTAACACTTATAGATAACGAAAAAGCGCATCTGCGATGCGCTCAACAATAAAATGCAAAATCAAACCAGCACGGCTTAATTAACAGCATCTTTTAATAATTTACCTGCTTTGAACGAAGGAACACTTGCAGCAGGGATCTGAATTTCTGCTCCAGTCTGTGGATTTCGTCCACTCCGAGCGGCTCGTTCTTTTACTTGAAACGAACCGAAACCTATCAATGTTACTTGATCACCGTTTTTCAACGCTTCACTTATCGCTTCTAACGTTGAATCCAACGCTCTACTCGCGGCAGCCTTAGAAAGATCTGCACCAGTGGCAATCTGGTCAATTAACTGAGCTTTATTCACAACAATCCCCTTTGACAACAATCCCTATTAATCCATAAAACTAGATGGGCCGTATACTTATACTCCCCCAAAAGAGCATTCCATAGGCTAGAACGCAAACGCAAGGCTGGCAAGTAATTTTTCTGCCAGCCCATACGTTGATCACACTGTTTCGGCATCCTTCGCATTTAGGAATTCGACACCAAATGGATTACGCTCCAGTGCAATTTCTAACACTTCTTCAATCCATCTGACAGGACGGATATCCAAATCCCGCTTCACATTCTCAGGGATTTCTTCAAGATCTCGCTCATTCTCTTTAGGAATCAGAACTTGTTTGATGCCTCCCCGGTGAGCGGCTAACAGTTTTTCTTTCAAACCGCCGATAGGTAACACTTCGCCCCGGAGTGTAATTTCCCCAGTCATTGCTACCTCAGCTCGAACAGGAATACCGGTCAAACATGAGACTAATGCCGTACTCATCGCAATCCCAGCACTCGGGCCATCTTTAGGCGTAGCCCCTTCAGGAACATGCACGTGAATATCTCGTTTCTCATAAAAATCAGGATTAATTCCTAATTTATCTGCACGCGAACGGACGACCGTCATCGCAGCCTGAATTGACTCTTGCATCACATCACCGAGTGAGCCTGTTTGAGTCATTTTACCTTTACCAGGAACCGAAGCTGTTTCAATCGTTAGCAGATCACCACCAACTTCCGTCCAAGCTAATCCAGTGACCATCCCAACTCGGTTTTGTTGATCAGCTTTACCATAATCAAAACGTTGAATCCCGAGATAATCATGCAGATTATCCCCATCAACCACCAGATGTTTCACACTTGGGTCCAGTAGAATTCGTTTCACTGCCTTACGGCATAATTTAGAAATCTCACGCTCTAACCCACGGACGCCCGCTTCACGCGTATAAAAACGGATAATACCGGTAATCGCACTATCTTCAATAACCAGTTCATTCGCTTTAAGCCCGTTGCGTTTCATCTGTTTAGCAATCAAATGTTGCTTCGCAATATTCAGTTTTTCATCTTCGGTATAACCAGAAAGACGAATCACTTCCATTCGGTCTAACAATGGGCCGGGAATATTCATCGAATTCGATGTTGCCACAAACATCACATCCGATAAATCATAATCAACTTCAAGATAATGATCATTAAAACTATTGTTTTGTTCAGGATCAAGAACTTCCAATAACGCCGACGCTGGATCACCTCGCATGTCCGCAGACATTTTATCGATCTCATCCAGCAAAAACAGTGGGTTTTTAACCCCAACCTTAGCCATTTTCTGAACTAACTTACCGGGCATCGAACCAATATAAGTCCGTCGATGACCTCGAATTTCGGCTTCATCTCGAACCCCGCCCAATGCCATACGCACATATTTACGACCTGTTGAGCGAGCAATCGACTGCCCTAAAGAGGTTTTACCGACCCCTGGAGGACCTACCAGACACAAAATAGGCCCTTTCAGCTTATTCATTCGAGTCTGTACCGCTAAATACTCCAAGATACGCTCCTTCACTTTCTCCAGACCATAATGGTCGGTATCAAGGATCTCCTGGGCTTTAGCAATATCTTTCTTAACTTTGGATCGTTTAAACCATGGAACACTTAACATCCAATCAATGTAACCCCGGACCACTGTGGCTTCAGCCGACATGGGAGACATCATTTTTAACTTGTTAAGCTCTGCTTCTGTCTTTTCTTGAGCATCCTTAGGCATTTTTGAATCGGCAATCTTTTTAGCCAAAACTTCGAACTCATCTTGGCCTTCTTCCATCTCACCGAGTTCTTTCTGAATTGCCTTCATCTGTTCGTTGAGATAGTACTCACGCTGACTTTTTTCCATTTGTTTTTTAACGCGTGAACGAATTTTTTTCTCAACTTGCAACAGATCTATTTCTGATTCCATCATAGCCATCAGAAACTCAAGTCGCTCCGCCACACTGGAAATCTCAAGTACTCGCTGTTTATCCGCCAATTTTAATGGCATATGCGCGGCCATTGTATCGGCTAGGCGAGCTGCATCGTCGATCCCTGATACCGAAGTTAATACTTCCGGTGGAATTTTCTTATTGAGCTTGATATAGCCTTCAAACTGCGAAATTGCCGAACGAACCAATACTTCCTGTTCGCGCTCATCGATTGCTTGTGATTCAATAAACTGGATCTCGGCTTCAAAAAATTCCTCGTTATCGGTAAACGCCTTTAATTGTGCTCGCTGACTCCCTTCAACTAACACTTTTACAGTGCCATCCGGTAATTTTAGTAGCTGCAAAATATTGGCAACTGTCCCCACATCGTAAAGATCGTCGACACTGGGCTCGTCAGTTGAAGCATCTTTCTGCGCGATAAGCAATACCTGCTTATCCTGCTCCATCGCTGTCTCAAGACATTGAATCGATTTCTTACGACCAACAAATAGAGGGATAACCATATGGGGATACACCACAACATCACGAAGTGGCAATACGGGTATCGATATACTTTCTGAACGCTCTGAGGTCATTGGATCCTCTCTGCCTTAGCTGAAATATAAATTCACTTTATTCAGTATATTGGGGTAAAGCGCAGAGATTCAATCAAAGAGAAGGGAAAAACTCATAAAAATAGACTGATTGTATATAAATACGGCAGTTGTTAATGGTGGCAGATTAATCTGCCACCACTCTATTCCATTATTCTCCTGAAGAAGCCTTAGGCTGATCTTTATTTGAATAAATTAGTAACGGATCACTTTCGCCATTGATGACTGTTCCATCAATAACAACTTTGCAGACATTATCAACTGATGGCAGTTCATACATCGTATCCAGCAATACCGCTTCAACGATGGAACGAAGCCCACGAGCCCCAGTTTTACGAGCCAAGGCTTTTTTAGCAATCGCTTGCAAAGCATCTTCACGAAACTCTAATTCAACATCTTCCAGCTTAAACAACTCTGCATACTGTTTCGTCAATGCATTTTTAGGCTCATTCAAGATCTGAATTAAGGCTGATTCATCGAGTTCAGTCAATGTTGCCACAACAGGTAACCGACCAATAAACTCAGGAATTAAACCATATTTAACTAAATCTTCAGGCTCAACATGTGAGAATGTTTCAGATAACGACGTTTTCTGATCTTCTGTTTTAACATCCGCACCAAAACCGATTCCTGACTTCGATTCACTACGCTGGGCAATGATTTTATCCAAACCGGCAAAAGCACCACCACATATGAACAAAATCTTCGAAGTATCAACTTGTAAAAATTCCTGCTGAGGGTGTTTACGCCCACCCTGCGGAGGAACTGATGCAACCGTCCCTTCAATCAATTTCAGTAAAGCCTGCTGTACCCCCTCACCCGAAACGTCTCGAGTAATAGAAGGGTTATCAGATTTACGGGAAATTTTGTCGATTTCATCAATATAGACAATACCCCGTTCGGCTTTCTCAACATCATAATCACATTTCTGAAGCAGTTTCTGGATGATGTTTTCAACATCTTCCCCAACATATCCTGCTTCAGTTAATGTTGTTGCATCTGCCATTGTAAATGGAACATCCAAAAGACGAGCCATGGTTTCAGCCAACAATGTCTTACCACTACCAGTCGGACCAATCAGCAAAATATTACTTTTGCCCAATTCAACTTGACTGGCATTACCTGCATTGCGTAGTCGCTTATAATGATTGTATACCGCAACAGACAAAACCTTTTTGGCTTGATCCTGTCCAATTACATATTCATCTAAATGACCACGAATTTCTTTAGGCACTGGCAACGCGCTACCTTCGTGTTTCGGAGAAATATCTTTTATTTCTTCACGAATAATGTCATTGCACAACTCAACACATTCATCACAGATGTACACAGATGGACCTGCGATAAGCTTTCTGACTTCGTGCTGACTTTTTCCACAAAATGAACAATACAACAGCTTGCCACTGTCACCATCACCTTTGTGTTTATCTGTCATTGGCTAACCTCTTCACTGCAGATACAACAAACGGTTGTTATATCAACTATCACTTTATTATGAATCAATAAGCGCTTGATTTAAACTACGCTCGATTCATTAATATATCGTCGACTAAGCCGTATTCTTTAGCTTGCTCAGCCGTCATATAATTATCACGATCAGTATCCGTTGCGATCCGATCATAAGGCTGCCCCGTATGCTGAGCTAACAATTCATTCATACGACGTTTGGTTCGAATAATTTCATTCGCATGAATTTCAATATCCGAAGCCTGCCCTTGGAATCCACCTAAAGGCTGATGGATCATCACTTTAGCATTCGGCAAACAATACCGTTTACCTTCTGCACCACCGGCCAATAAGAATGCACCCATACTCGCCGCCATTCCCATACATACGGTACTCACAGCAGGCTTAATGAATTGCATCGTATCATAAATCGCCATACCAGCACTGATTGAACCACCCGGGGAATTGACATACAAGAAAATATCCTGTTCAGGACTTTCCGATTCTAAGAATAGCAGTTGCGCCACAATCAGGTTAGCCATATTGTCTTCAACCTGACCCGTTAAAAAAATCACCCGTTCTTTTAAAAGCCGTGAATAAATATCGTAAGAACGTTCACCTTTAGATGTCTGTTCGACGACCATCGGAACCAATGCAGCCAACGGATTACTCATTTCGGGATAATTATTTGACATCGATGCTCTTTCCTTAAATAAAATGGCTCGGGAAAATGAACCTCACCCGAGCCATTATATGCAAGTCTTGAAGACTAAAGTCAAATGCTAGTCATTCAATATTGACTTATTTGTTCATGATTTCATCAAAAGTTTGAGATTTCTCAGAAACTTTAGCTTTATCCAAGATTAATTCAATAGCCTGTTCTTCCAGTACCACATTTTCAAGATTTTCTTTCAGTTCTTTGTGGCTATTGTAATATTCGATAACCTGTTCCGGTTCTTCATAAGCCGATGCCAGATCTTCCAAATGCGCTTTAAGTTTTTCTTCGTCAGCTTTCAGCTCATTAGTTTTAATTACTTCACCTAACAACAGACCGATTTTAACGCGACGTTCAGCTTGTTCACTGAATAATTCATCAGGCAGTTGAGGCAGATTCTGAGCATTAGCACCACCGAAACGTTGTTGTGCCTGTTGACGTAATTGATCGATTTCACGAACAACCAATGCTTTAGGCACATCGATTTCATTTGCTTCTAACAGTTTGGCTAAAGTCTGTTCTTTTGCATCAGATTTTAACTTCTGGTTCAGCTCACGTTCCATATTTTTACGCAGTTCAGCTTTCAAATCAGCCAATTCACCGGTTTCAATACCGAACAATTTAATGAAATCAGCATCAACTTCAGGCAATTCAGATGCTTCAACTTTTTCTAATTTAATATCAAAAGTTGCAACTTTGCCTTTCAAGTTTTCAGCGTGATAGTCTTCAGGGAAGGTCACTTCGATTGTGAATTCTTCACCGGCTTTATGACCTTTAAGTGCATCTTCGAAACCAGGGATCATGCGTCCTGAACCAATTTCTAAAGAGAAACCTTCAGCTTTCCCACCTTCGAACTCTTCACCGTCGATTTTCCCCAGAAAATCAAATGTTGCTCGATCACTGTCATCAACAGTTTTATCGCTTTCAGTCCAGTTAACTCGCTGTTTACGTAATGTTTCAACCATTGCATCAACATCACTATCCGCTACTTCAGCCGTTACTTTTTCAACTTCCAGTTCAGCAAAATCATTCAATGTAACTTCAGGGAAAACTTCAAAAGTTGCAGTGAACTTAAACTGACCTTCAACCATTTCACCTTCTTCTAAAGAAGGCGCACCCGCAGGTGATAATTTTTCCTGAACAATCGCTTCATAAAAATGACGCTGCATTGCTTTTTCTTTTACATCGGCTTCAATCGCTTTGCCATAGCGTTTTTGAATCAGTGATGCTGGAACTTTACCACGGCGGAAACCAGGCATACGTTCATTTCTTGCAACATTCCGAATTGCTTCTTTTATTTCTTGTTCAATCGCCGCTGCTTCAACAGCGATAGAAAGGCGACGTTCCAGACCTTCAGTCGTTTCCAATGAAACCTGCATTTTTTTACCTCAATTTCCGTCAGCTCTTATCTGACATTTCTTCTAGAGTAAACTATTCGAACAGCGCAGGGGGCATGCCTTCGCCATCCCTAAAAACCAGTAATGAGAGTTTACAGCCATTAATAAAGACGCAGCATTATAGCGATGCTTTGCCAATGAGTCGAGAAGACGACCCGAAAATCACGATAACAATCATGAAAAAGCATCTTTATCATAATTTAAAGCCCCTAGCACATCATTATCCTGTAACTTACAACGATCATTCAAAAGCATTGAAGTATTTGCAATAACTCACTCAATAGATAACCATTCTATTTAGAATAATTGCCATTATAATTTTTAGCTTGTTTTTTTATTTTAAAAAAATAGAATTAATTAGAATAAAAACCTTTATCGAGATCCGTTTAAATGAAACTATTCTGAGTTCTCGTTTGGCGCTTGCCGCCATATCTAGGTTGGATTACGATGATGCACTCTCTGCCGTAGATATGCAGTGATCATAACATCGCATTTAAGAATCATAAGATCGATATGTTCAACCACAATCGATCAGGAGCAAAGTGGAAAGTCCGATGAAAAAAACAATGTATGAAAAAATCTGGGATTCACATGTGGTATACGAGCCGGAGAACGGCACACCATTACTGTTTGTGGATCGTCACCTGATGCATGAAGTCACCAGCCCACAGGCATTTGAAGGACTGAGAGTCGCCGGACGAAAAATTCGTAATCCACATAGCATTTTGGCCACAATGGATCACTGCATTCCGACCAAAAACCGTGAAACTATTGAAGATCCAATCGGCCGAAAACAAGTCGAAACTCTGGCCCAGAACTGTGCTGAAAACGATTTGAATCTTTATGATATGACAAACCAATACAACGGTATTATTCATATCGTGGTTCCCGAGCATGGTTTTGTTCACCCAGGCATGGTGGTTTGTTGTGGTGATAGTCATACCGCAACACATGGTGCTTTTGGCGCACTTGCTTTTGGTATCGGTACGTCTGAAGTTGAACATATCATGGCCACACAGACAATCCAGCAGAAAAAATCCAAAACAATGCTGGTTAAAGTCAATGGCAAACTTACCCAGTATGCCACCGCGAAAGATATTGCACTTGCCATCATCGGTAAAATTGGTACAGCAGGCGGAACAGGTTATGTCATTGAGTTTGCAGGTGATGCAATCGAGTCACTCTCAATGGAAGGCCGGATGACATTATGTAATATGGCCATCGAAGGGGGAGCTCGAGCTGGGTTAATTGCGCCGGATGAAAAAACATTTGAATTTTTGAAGGGTCGTGAATTTGCTCCTAAAGGTGATTATTGGGAACAAGCGGTTGCTTACTGGAAATCGCTTCGTACCGATGACGATGCCGAATTCGATAAAGTTGTTGAATTAGATGCGGCAGATATTGCGCCACAAGTCACATGGGGTACCTCTCCTGAACAAGTTGCCAGTGTGGACCAGCCGCTCCCAGATCCCCAAACCATGGCCGATTTAGTTAAGGCGAGCGCAGCAGAAAGCGCGCTACGCTATATGGGATTAAAACCGGGTACTAAACTCACCGATGTTCCTGTTGATGTCGTATTTATCGGTTCTTGTACCAATGGTCGTATTGAAGATTTCCGGGCTGCTGCCGCAGTCGTAAAAGGGAAAAAAGTAGCGGCGGGAGTTCAGGCCATTGCCGTTCCTGGATCCTATCCGGTTAAAGAACAGGCTGAAAAAGAAGGACTGGATAAAATATTTATTGAAGCCGGTTGGGAATGGCGTGAACCGGGTTGTTCAATGTGTCTTGCTATGAATGGTGATTTTCTGGAACCGGGTCAACGCAGTGCTTCGACTTCAAACCGAAACTTTGAAGGTCGTCAGGGTAAAGGTGGGCGAACTCACTTAGTTTCACCAGCAATGGCAGCTGCTGCTGCAATCGCAGGGAAATTCGTCGACTTACGCCATTGGAAATAATCATTGCCACCCGATTTATTAAGGAATAAACCATGCAAGCTTATAAAACTCATACTTCAATTGCAGCGGCAATGAATCGCTCTAACGTCGATACCGATCAGATCATTCCCAAGCAGTTTCTGAAAAAGGTAGAACGGACCGGGTTTGGTGTTCACCTGTTTAACGACTGGCGCTATTTAGATGATGGCAGTAACAACCCTGAATTTGAGTTAAATCAGCCTGAAGTTCAAGGTGCTAAGATTTTAGTCGCCGGGGATAATTTTGGTTGCGGAAGTTCTCGAGAACACGCACCTTGGGCAATTGCTGACTACGGTTTCAATACTGTAATTTCGACTAGCTTCGCGGACATCTTCTTCAATAACTGTTTCAAAAACGGCATTTTGCCGATTAAAGTCAGTGAATCAGAATTGGCGATGTTGTTTGACGAACTCGAAGCTCACCCTGGCAGCCAGTTAACCGTTAATTTAGAGCAGCAAACCATAGCAACACCTTCTGGAGCAACGATTCAATTCGATGTTGATCCATTCCGTAAACATAGTTTACTGGAAGGACTCGATGACATTGGCTGGACCTTACAACATGAGCCCAAAATTACTGCTTTTGAACAGAAACAAAAGCAGCAGCTCCCCTGGTTATGGCCTTCAGCAGAATAAATCACGAACCGGGGGCCTGTTGATCCTTTCGTGATTATTTTTGCAGCCATCTGAGTCTAATTTGGGCAAGCCGGGCATTGTGCCGTGGATTATTCTCCGCAAACGATGCTTACTATCGCGGCACCAATTAGGCTCATGCTGCCCGAAGGTTCATAAAACCCATTCAGAACACTGGCGTGCTCTATTCGCTTAATTCATGAACGACACAAGCGCGCCTAGCTCGAAATAGGTTTAATTTGAACAAAATTCAACTATGAAAGATCAACAAGCCCTAATAGCCCGGTTTTTTATCAAGGAATAGTCATCTATGCCGTCCCCTACAACCATTAAATTACTAGACACAACTTTAAGAGACGGAGAACAAACCCAAGGAGTCTCTTACTACCCTGAAGAGAAAGTCAGCTTAGGCAAAATCCTATTGCAAAAGCTCAATGTGGATCGGTTAGAAATCGCTTCAGCACGAGTTTCCGATGGCGAGAAACAAGCAGTTCGGCAACTTTCCGATTGGGCTAGCTCTCAAAATTTATTAGATCGTATTGAAATTCTGGGCTTTGTTGATGGGAAGCTAAGCGTTGACTGGATTCGAGAATCAGGTGCCCGAGTCATTAATCTACTTTGTAAAGGCAGTGAAAAACATTGCCATATGCAGTTAGGTAAAACCTTACAGCAACACCTACAGGATATTTCAGCAACATTAGACTATGCTATTGCACAAGGGCTCATGTGTAATATTTATCTTGAAGACTGGTCAAATGGCTTTCGAGATAATCAAGACTATGTTTTTGCGCTAATCGATGCACTCCAAAGTTATCCGATCCAACATTTCATGCTCCCGGATACGTTAGGGATCATGACTCCTGAAGAAGTCTCTCGGGACATTCGGGCTATGTGTCAGCGTTTTCCAAAACTCAACTTTGACTTTCATCCCCATAATGACTATGGCCTGGCCACAGCGAATGCCCTAGCGGCCGTCAAAGCAGGTGCCCGTAGTATTCATTGTACAATTAACTGTTTAGGGGAACGTGCCGGCAATGCTTCGCTAGCAGAAGTGGCGGTTGTGCTTAAAGATAAACTGCACATTCCGCTCCAGATTAATGAAGCTGAGTTAAACGCAACGGCCAAACTGGTCGAAAATTTCTCAGGGAAGCGAATCGCGGCCAATACTCCGATTGTCGGTGCCGATGTATTTACTCAAACAGCTGGGATCCATGCCGACGGTGATCAAAAAGGCAATCTATACGTTACCGAACTGACTCCAGAACGATTTCATCGGGAACGACGCTATGCATTAGGAAAATTATCCGGTAAAGCGTCCGTACTCAAAAATCTGGAAGCCTTAAATATCGATCTGAGTCCAGATGATTTAAGTCGAGTATTGAATCGAATTGTTCAACTTGGTGATATGAAAGAAGTCATTACCCCCGAAGACTTGCCTTTCATTATTGCCGATACACTAGAAAGCCAACAATTCAATTATCTCGAATTACTCAATTGTTCCATTACCAGTGGTCTAGACATCGACTCAGTTGCCAGTATTAAACTGGGCTATCAAAATCAAATTCTTAAAAGTGCCGGCTCGGGAAATGGCGGATTTGATGCCTTTATTGAAGCGCTTAAAACGCCATTAAAGCAAATCGGAATTGCCCTTCCTGCTTTGGTCGATTTTGAAATTCATATTCCCCCCGGCGGGAAAACCAATGCTTTAACCGAGTGTGTGATTCACTGGTCTAATGAGCAGCGACAAACGTTCAAAACCCGAGGCGTTCATGCGAACCAAGTGTATGCCGGGATTAATGCCACATTAAAAATGCTGAACATTCTATGTCATCAGCATATGAATCATTAGATCATCTTGTAGTACATATTCATAACATGGCTCTATCTTGTGTAGAGCCTTCCTTTCACGCCCCCAAAATAATACTTTTGTAAGCTGATCTACGGTAACTCCATTTCAAGTCGTGATTTACGTTAACAAAAAATTATTGAATTTATCGCTTCACTACTATTGATTTTATTACTTAATAACTGCATAAATAACAAGGATTAACTGTATTGACAACTCACGGAGTTGTTGAACAGGAAATCATCTATAAATGATTATAATTTCATCAATGACAAGGAACACAACATGAAACTAAGTGCCAGAAATCAGCTTAAAGGGACTATTAAATCAATTACTAAAGGTGCCGTTAACAGCGAAGTATTAATCGAATTAACTGATGGTGTCGTTATCGCGTCAATCATCACCAATGGTGCTGTAGAAAATCTGGATCTTAAAGTCGGTGAATCTGCTTATGCTATTGTTAAAGCAACTGAAGTATTAATAGGGGTTGACGACTAATCCATAAAATCACGCTTCATCATATTCATCAATCGTGATTTAGATCCAACCCATAAAAGCCGAGATTGACTCGGCTTTTTTATAGGGAAGAGCAACCGTCCCGCATCATATCAACACGAGACTGAACATAATATCAATTACATTGTGCCAGACGAGCTAGCCCAGCGTCTAAATCAGCAATCAAATCCTCAGGATCTTCCAGACCGATATGCAAACGAATCAAAGGACCATGAGCCTGCCATGAAGTAGCCGAGCGCAAATGCGCCACATGTTCGGGAGTGTGCCCTAAAATTAGGCTTTCAAAGCCCCCCCAAGAAAAACCAATTTTAAAATGTTGCATCCCATCCAGCATGGCCTTAATGCCCTCGGCATTTCCTTGCTTTAACACAAACGAGAATAGCCCATTAGCTCCCAGATAATCTCGCTCAAAAAACTCATGTCCCGGACATGATGCAAATGCCGGATGACGAATATGATCAACATCGGAACGGGATTCAAGCCACTGTGCAACTTGCATCGCGTTACTTTGGTGCTGGCGCATCCGAACACCTAAAGTTCGAAGCCCCCGCAAAGCTAAATATAAATCATCCGGAGATGTACACTGCCCAAGCAGGTAGCTATTCTCACGCAACTGATCCCAATATTCAGCAGTCGTGGTTGCAGTTCCTAACATCACATCCGAATGCCCAACCACATACTTGGTCGCAGCCTGAATGGATACATCAATCCCCAACGCAAAAGGCTGTAAGTTTACAGGCGATGCCCAAGTATTATCCAACATCGTCATCACGCCATGAGCTTTAGCAACACGACAAATACCAGGAACATCCTGCACTTCCATCGTGATAGAACCAGGAGACTCAAGGTAAATAATTTTAGTATTCGGTTGGATTAGTGCTTTAATCCCTTCACCGATCATTGGATCATAATATGTAGTTTCAATGCCGTATCGGGATAACAAACCATCACAGAGATCACGGGTAGGTTCATACACACTATCGACCATGAGCAAGTGATCACCCGCCTGTAGAAACGATAGCAATGCGCCACTGATAGCCGCAGTACCTGAAGGATATAGGGCACATCCAACACCGCCTTCAAGTTCATTCATCGCATCCTGAAAGGCAAATGCAGTCGTAGTGCCTCGTCGACCATAAAATAGAGTCTTATTATGGCGCTGCGCCGTCGCTTTTTTCATATCGCTCACGGAGTCAAATACAACCGTAGATGCTCTAACGACCGCAGGGTTTACTGCGCCACGGGTCCATTCTGGTTTACGTCCCGAGGCAATAATTTTGGTATCTTTTTTCATAAAAATAACTACTAATCAATTATTGATATCACTCTATGAAGTGCAGAAAGTAATGTCAAACCGAATCAACTTCTATTTTATGAGAAAAAATACTTAGTTATATCATTTAATTCTGTGATAACACTGAAATGACGCTTTGATTATATTCTTCATCACTCAGGTTAAATAAGAGCCAATCCATCATAAAAATGAATTGATTCAATACCACATCAATCATCTTTGCTTTTGAAGGAAATACCATTCCAGAGGATAATTCCCCCTAACGATAAAAATATAATCCATAAAATCAGTGCATGTCGCATTTGTAAAAAAGGCGTATGGCTACTAAAAAAAGTAACTGAATCCCATAATTGTATTTTCGTTAATAACCATAATGTCCCCATCCATTGCCACCCAAGACCGGCAGCCGTCACGATGAGACAAATAAAAACAAATTTACGATGCCACACATTCCAAGCGGATAACAGGCAGGCAAACGCACACACAAGCGTATAAAAGAACCACCCAAAGGGTGCAGGTGAAGCAAGTTGTAACAGTGCACAAACACAAAGGATTAAAACAAGGACCCCGGCATACCACTGCTTCATTATGACTCCAATTAATGCAGGTAGTTTAATCACCTACCCCATAAAATAGGTGATTAAACTTAATGACTCAATAGTGAAAAGCAAAACACGTAGAATGATCAAATACTTCACCCGGGCGAACAATACATGCTTCAGCAATGTCACTATTAGGCTGATCCGGTAAGAACTGGGTTTCGAGGCAAAAGCCATCCCTATTCTGATAGACCAATTCGTTATGACCCCGAGTTCCTTCAAGATATTGTCCGGTATATAGCTGAACGGCTGGTGATGAGGTATAAACACTCATAGATATTTTTTCATCGCCTGAAACAACTTGAATCGCAGGTGCGTCTGGATCTTGATTCAGAATGAAACTATGATCAAAACCACGATAGCGTTGATCGGTCGCAACCTTACGCCAGTCCTGATTCAGAGGTTTAGCAACTCTGAAGTCAAATGGAGTGCCAGCAACCGGTTGGGGAGCATCAGCGGGCAAATTAGCCTGATCAACCGGTAAATAGTGATCGGCATTGATCTGTACCACATGAGAACCGACATCTCCTGCCACACCATCTAGATTAAAATAGCTATGGTTAGTTAAATTGAATGGGCAAGGCTTATCAACGGTTGCTTTATAATGAATACGAATTTGATCATCAGCGGTCAGTGAGAATTCAACTGATACATTTGCATTTCCAGGGAAACCCTGATCACCATCGGCGGAAAAGATTGAAAACTCAACGGTAGGATCCGGAGTATTTTCTAAAATTTTCGCTTTCCATAATTGATTATTGAAGCCATGAGGGCCGCCATGTAAGCATGTGGTCCCTTCATTTGCTTCAAGCTGATACACCTGCCCGTCTATTGAAAACTGAGCATTACGAATACGGTTCGCATATCGACCAACTGTCGCGCCTAAAAAAGCACTCTGATTTTGATAATCAGATAAAGTATCACATCCTAAAACTAACTGCCGAAGCCGGCCATCGGGCATTGCCAACTTGAATGAGGTTAATGTTGCCCCCCAATCAGATACAGTCAGTTGACTCCCTCTTGCATTTATTAAATGGAATAAACGAATGACCTCACCTTTAGGGGTCATCTGCCATTCTTCCCATGTTACCGACACATCGGCACGTTGAGACATGCTACTCTCCTGTAAAGTCTAAATTTGGTTATCGTTAACAATGATCAGGAAACCAAATAACTCAAAATAACGCTATTAAACCAGAACATATAGACTAAACGTAGATCTAGTTCTCAAATTTTATTCTGATCATTCAAAACTACTGTAAACGTTATCATTCCTAATCCAACTGCTTACGTTACTATGAATGATATTAAATTAGAATAGCTTAACGCTGACCTTGATTAACCTCAACCGGATGTCAAAAAGTCTCCAAAGATTCCATCTCAAAAGAGGATCAGGTTCATTCATTTATTGATTATTAAGTTATTAAAATAAGTTTATTAGGTACATACAAAAGCATTCTCTCATAACCCAAATAAGACACGACGAACGAAGAAGTATTCATTCTTTGATGATTTAAACCTGATCACAGATACATGCATTTTAGGTATGGCTGGTCATCCAATATAAGTATTTTACATGGCCGAGTAGCCCCTCATATACTCTCAATACTTAGTCGATGAAAACCATCTCATTTATTGGATCCAAGGTAGACTCTATGACCACTCCAACGCATAACGTGAATTTCCTTTATGATACCCATTACACTGAAGGTAAGCGGGTCACTTTTACTAAACAAGGCCTTAAAGTCGCAGGATTACTGTTTACTCCAAACGGCTTTGATGAATCCAAACAATACCCTGCAATTGTGGTGACTCACCCGGGTGGGGGTGTAAAAGAGCAAGCCTCCTCACTGTATGCTTATAATTTAGCTCAAGCCGGTTTTGTAGCTTTAGCATTTGATGCAACGCATCAAGGAGAGAGTGAAGGAACACCTCGTTACTTAGAAGATCCAACAGCACGCGTTGAAGATATCCGTAGTGCGGTAGATTATCTCGTCACGCTGCCATTTGTGGATGAAGACCGAATTGGTGCAATGGGTATTTGTGCGGGAGCAGGTTACACACTGAGCGCGATTCAAACGGAATACCGCATCAAAGCGGCTGCAGGTATCAGCTCATGGAATACCGGATACAGCGCTAGAAACGGCAACCCAGGTCAAAATAATCCAGAAACAATGAAAAAATTGTTGTCTCTAGTGGCAGAACAACGTACTCGTGAAGCACGTGGCGAAGAACCGTTGATTATCGGCTATGTCCCCAATACCGAAGACGAGTTTGGAATGGATACCCATTATGGTGACTCGGTCATCATGCATGAAGCTTTCGAATACTACCGCACACCACGTTGTGCCTACCCGACTTCCCCAAATAAAGTACTATTGACGAGTTTTGACCGTCTGGCAGCATTTGATGCATTTGCACACATCGATACCGTATCACCACGGCCACTCCTGTTCATTGTCGGTAGTGAAGCCGATACCAAATACTTTACTGACATGGCCTATGAAAAAGCGCAACAGCCTAAAGAACGGTTCACCATCCCGGGCGCAACGCACATTGATTTATACGACAAGACAGAGTACGTCTCTCAAGCAATCACAAAATTGGTGAGTTATTTTAACCAATACTTATAGTTGATTCGCTCAGTCTTATCTCATCAAACAGCCAGCATTGACGCTGGTTGTTTGATCGCGGCACTTTAAAAACTTATTCAGCTGTTATAACAGCTGTAGTTTAAGTTGATTCGCAAACAGTTCCGATACTTTCGAGAGAGGATTGTGTTTTTTCCAAACCACATACACGTCAATATCGAGCCTTGGCTGCAAAGGCTTATAGCAAAAAATACTCTCGTCAACAGTACTGACTAAACCGTCTAAGCACAAAGCATACCCCAAATCGTGCTCCACCATTAAAGCCGCATTAAAAATCAAATTATAGGTCGAAATAATATTAAGCTGACGATAGTGAGGCCCCATCCATTGACTAATTTTGTTTTCCGTATTGTGTTGCCTCGGGAAAATCAATGGCATCAAGAGCATATCTTGCTGTGTAATCACCGTCTTGGCTGCATAAGGGCTGTCTTTACGCATTAATAAGCCCCATTGGTTTTTCTTTTTCAGCCGCAAAAATTCATATTCACTGAGGTCCTCGGGACCAATCAATACCGCAAAATCCACTAATCCTTTAGTCAAGCTATCTAAGATATCATTGGCATCACCGCTATGGATATGAACGTGGATATCCGGGTAATCGACACGCACCTGTTGGATAATTTGCACAATGTCCGACATCGCTCGCGTTTCACCACTCCCAATATGAATATCGCCTCGCAATTGCTCTGCCGGTGCAAGAAACTCCGATTCAGTCTTAGTAACCAAATCAAGAATTTCCTCAGCTCGTTTACGCAACCGGCGCCCCTCTTCAGTCAACGTAATTTTGCGATTTCCTCGCATAAAGAGAGTCACCCCTAACTCATCTTCTAATGCACTCAGTTGTCGAGACAGCGTTGGTTGAGTGAGATACAAATACTCAGCGGCCGCAGTAATGCTTTCTTTTTGCACTACCGCTAAAAAATAACGTAATACTTTTAGATCCATGCTCGCTTACTTAGTTAAAACGTTGCTCAGGATAAAGTGTACCTGAAAAAGATATCGGTACCATATCGCAGTCAAGCTTTACCCAGAGAGGTAAAATCTTATAAAATTATCTCTTTAAACTCTGGAATTTTATGGCCACCCCAATCCGACTGGACAAGATGATTGCCCATTCTTGTAACATTCCCCGCAGTCAGGTGAAACAACTACTTTACTCAGGACGTATTCAGGTCAATGGAAAAACCGAGAAACAAGGTAAAGTACACATTTTTGAGGAAGACGTTGTTCAATTAGATCAGCAGACACTCGCGCGCGCTCAAGCAGTCTACCTCATGCTCAACAAACCGGTTGGTTATGTTTGTACCCATGATGAACACACTCATCCCAGTGTTTTTTCTTTACTCAAAGATCCATCCATGCCCCCATTACATGTGGCAGGCCGTCTGGATGCAGATACCACCGGACTATTATTAGTTACGGATGACGGACAATGGTCCCATCAAATTACATCGCCAAATCAGCATAAATGGAAAACCTACCGAGTCACGCTGGCAGAACCCATCACGCCTTCAAGTATTGAAGAGCTAAAGCAAGGAATATTTTTAAACGGGGAAGAAAAAGCAACAAGACCAGCTCAGGTAACTGTTCTCGCGCCACAATTGATTGACTTAAGCATTCAGGAAGGACGTTATCATCAAGTCAAACGGATGTTAGCAGCCGTAGGCAACCATGTCTCTCAACTTCACCGTTGGCAAATTGGCCCTCTCACGCTAGATGAGACTTTAAAACCGGGCCAGTATCGCCAGTTAACCGCAGATGAAATGCTTGCGATCCGCAATGCATAACAGCAGGCTCAAACGAAAGCAGCCCCTCTTGTAACCCGCTAAACCGACTGCTGTCGCGAAGTTTTCCAGCAAAAAACTTGATTGCGCCCTGCCGATTTCGCAGCATATAACATATCATCGGCCTGCTGAAATAGTTCACTGGCCGAAATAGAAGGCTGCCAACAACTGACACCAAAACTACAGGTATATTTCACGCCATTATCCCATATCAGATCAGCAATTTTCTGCTGTAAATTTAACGCTATCTGTTCGGCCTCTTCAAGATTCGTCGCTGGCAATAGTAGTACAAATTCCTCTCCCCCCCAGCGAGCCACAATATCATTGCCTCGGATCTGTTCTAACGTCAGTTTAGATAACCCAACTAAAATCTGATCCCCCACATAATGACCGTGTTGATCATTAATTTTTTTAAACGAATCAATATCAAATAAGACTAAACTAAGTGCCTGATGAGAACGCTCACATTGTTTTAGTTCTCGTATAATTTGTTCTTCCAGATACCGGCGGTTATAGAGTCCAGTCAGAGGATCTGTATTGGCCCGCTGTGTTAGCTTAAACTCGACATCATTCTGTTTCTGCATATCAACACCTGACAATACACAAAATATAAGCTGGTTTTTATCATAAACGGGGGTAGAACTAAATTTTAAATAGACAGTTTGCTGGCCATGACTCACTTCGACCTCACCAAACCATCCATTTTCAAGCTGAGTTCTCTTTACAATATATTTGATACTTGGAGCAAACGCCAAAATTTGCTCAATATGAGTCCCTATGAGTTCATCCTGATGAAGATTAAAATAGTTCAACGAATACTGATTAGCCTGACGGATGATCCCTTTATAATCGATAACAATCATCACAATATTACTTTCGAATAACGCTTTCTGAACCGATACAGAGATCAGTAACTCGTGCTGTCTAGCTTTGGTCGCTAAATATTGGCGGATATAAATAGTCCCTAAAATAAAAGCAAAGCAATCAATTAAAACGGAACCAATAAGCCAGCCTTCCATATGCTTCAAAATCAACGAATAAGGCATATACAAAAAAGCGACATCGTAATGCTGTTCCACTAATGCTCGATTGATAAACAGGGTCCCTGCAAATCCAATTCGCATAGAATAAGACTGATAGTGAGTCAGCTTCATCACATCGGATAATGCTTGCTTAAGATCCGATAGTGGGAAATGTTGCTGAACAATAGTTCGAGTCAATTGCCCCCTTGGGCCAGCATACATCCCATACGGGGTTAACACAGCAGCACGCTGAACTAATTCATGTGATTCGGTTAATCTAAAAATTCGAGCTAACTGTGGCATTGAAAAAACATTAATCACCCATCCAGATAGTTGATCTGATCGATCCATAACCGGAACAGAAATAAAAAGATAGTCAGCTGGCACATTATTTTGTCGACTCTGAAAATGGAATCGATCCACTGAACGATCCACACCTTGAGAAAATCTTTGCGTCGACAACCCATCTGGTAATGAGTCTTTAAGCTGATACTTTTCATTTTTTTCTACAATACCAATTGTTCGCTGGATTTTCGCATCGGCATAATAGAAATCCCCTGACAATTGAAATTTTCCGGCAAGTGTTATAAGCGCCTGACCAATATTGGAAAAATGTGAATCATTTGGATGTTGTACGTAATCTTGAATAACCTGAGACTGACTTAGGATATATAGACGCTGATTGACGAGCTCCTTAACTTCCCGAACTTCCATTGGATAAAGTGCAAATGAACGATCGAAATCCCGAGCCAATTGTTCTTGAGTATTCGAAAAACAGAGGCTTAAAACAACAAATAACAAAACCAGACAAACCAGCGCCCACGCCGCAATAAACCGCAAAAAAGAGCGCCCCAACCAGTGCATATACCGGATAGGAGAACTCTGTTGTAACCATCCATTTACGATTTTCATCCACCATATCCTTCATAAATCTATAGCAATGATTATAGAAGTATTCGGCTATTCTGCAGACTCATTATGTATATCATCAATTAATTCATCGGTCATTTGCTTCGATGTTGGGATCTGCATCTGCCGAAGTTGTTCAGCTTGACGAACTAAATTTCCCCGTCCTCTGGAAAGTTTTTGTAACGCGCCATCATAACAACTCTGAGCTTTATCCAGATTCTGCCCTAATGCCATCATATCTTCGATAAAACCACAGAACTTGTCATATAAACGACCAGCCCTTAAGGCAATTTCCGCTGCATTTCGTTGCTGATATTCGCTTCGCCATAAATTCTCAATCGTGCGCAGAGCCACTAATAAACTACTTGGACTAACCAATAAAATGTTCATCTGACTAGCCAACGAGATTAATCCAGGATCAGCCTGCACGGCGAGTTGAAACGCCGGCTCAATGGGCACAAACAGCAGCACGTAATCCAACCCTTGAACACCATATAAAGTCTGGTAATTCTTTTTCCCCAAACCACTGATATGCCCTTTTAAAGACCGGACATGTGCCTGTAAGGCTTGCTCTTTCTGCGCTGGATCATCACTACGATTATACCGTTCATAAGCCGTTAACGTGACTTTAGAGTCAATAATAACGGACCGTTGATGTGGAAGTTCAACAATAACATCTGGTTTAATCGTCTGCCCCTGCTGATTTTTCCCAACCACCTGTACCGAATACTCATGCCCTTCCCGCAGACCGGATTCCTCAAGAATACGGGATAAGATCACCTCTCCCCAATTACCCTGCTGTTTATTATCACCTTTAAGCGCTCGGGTCAGATTCAGTGCTTCTTCACTCATTTGCTGGTTCAGCTGTTGTAATTGTTCAACCTGTGTTTTCAACGATTGCCGCTCACGGGATTCCGTATCATAACTTTGCTGTACTTGCTGCCTGAAATTATCGAGTTGTTGTCGTAATGGACCCAATATAGCACCGAGACTTTGCTGATTCTGATCCCGGAACACCGCACTCTTTTGCTCAAAAATCTGATGTGCCAGATTTTCAAATGCTTCTTTAAAACGTTGTTCGGTATTTTCCTGAGATAACATCTGCTGCTGTAACTGTTCTAATTTTTCTTGCGATCGGGCCAATTCAGTACGATCTTGTGATAACTGCTGTTCTAAATCCTGATTTTTGACCTGTAACTGATCCAAATACTCCATACGGGCTTGCCACTGCCCTTGTTGTTGGATCTGCTGCTGATATTGTTGTTGCCAGTGATAAGACTGATCCCGCAGATTATCTAATTCCGTCTGCATCAACTCCTGCTCCCGACGCAGTGTTGCCAACTGCTGATCAGCCCCATAAAACTGCCGGTTTTTCCGCCAAGCGATCCCCCATCCCAATAGGGCGATCAACACTAAAAATAAAACCCAAAAACCGGGAATAGATTGAAGAAATAAGTCGCTCACTGCAAACTCCGTTGTAACTCTTAAATCAGGTCGGTATCATCTAACTCTGTTCATCTTTGTGGATTATTTTGTTCTTTGTTATACCCTGTTAATTAAAATCTAATCACCGTATACAAAACACATAGATTAAAACAAAATAAAACAATCAAAGGCCAACAGCCCTAACGGGTATTGTATTGTATCAAGGAATAAATATGGGACTTTTTACATCTCTGAAATCCCTTTTCACAACAACAGAGCAACAACCACAAACGAAGCAATATGAAAGTTGTGATTATAAAGGTTTCGAAATTACACCTTCCCCTATTGCAGAAAAAGGACAATATCGGGTAGCTGCATTTATTCGTAAAACTATTCAAGACGACGCCAAAGAACATCATTTTATTCGCAGTGATGTGTGTCCAAGCGAACAACAAGCAATTGAACTGGCAATTCAAAAATGTCAGGTGTTCATTGATCAATTGGGTGAAGATATTTTCCAGTGATAACCATTCATTGAATGATGAAACAAACAACCATTTAAAGGCAAAGGAGAAAAATATGCGTTGGTTATTGATGGCTCTCGCCATAATAGTCTTAGCAGGCTGTACCAATGGATCAATCGCCACCCGGGATACCGGCGTAAAAGATCATTCAATTAAGCAGGACCAGAAAGCACTCACTGCATTTGAAGATATTCCTGCAGATGCCGATACCAAACTCGATCCGGAAGCATCGATTATTATCAGTGAGGGAAATGACTGGATCGGCCGACTCGCATTACATAACGGAAAAAGTCCTTTCAAAACATTCGAATATTACCGGCAAAATATGCCTCAGCTGGGCTGGAATTTAATTGCATCCGTTAAAAGCCAAAATGCCGTCTTAACTTATATTAAGGGTCAACGGGTGGCTACCGTTCAAATTACCGGCAGCGGATTTAGCAGCAGTGATATCACAATTACCGTTTCTCCCTCTTCTGCACCAGGCTCTACAAACTCATTAGTACACCCTTAACCACACATTCCAATAGCATGGTCATAAAACCATGCTATTCATGTACTACACAACTTTACAATAGCCCGGCCAAAATTTGCTTAATTGCGGCCATATCAAACGGTTTATCCACCAACGCTGAAACACCACTTTGACGAACACCATTCAATTTGGCCCCATCTTGCTCTGAGGTAACCATCATAATCGGAATATGATGAAACTGTTCATCCTGCCTTAATGCTTCAACTAAGGCGGCACCATCCATAACCGGCATATTGTAATCGGATACAATTAAATCCACGCTTTGTTCTGCCAGAAAGTCCAGTGCCTGACGGCCATTATCGGCTGTTTCGATCCATTCAATTCCAATATTATTTAATACACGACTAATGTGGCGCTGAGCCGTGATACTATCATCCACAACCAGTACCCGAAGATTTTTAAATCGTTCAATATCAAAATCTACTTCGGCATCCGGATCGATATAATCCAGCGTAGCTTTTAATGCTTTCATTAAATCCGTGAACTGGAAAGGCTTAGGCAGTATCGCTATCACCCCAGCTTGCTTGATCGCATCTAAGGTATGATGACTGGCTTCACTAGAAATCAGCATAAACGCCGTTGATTGCAACAACGTATTCGAGCGCATTTGGTTCACTAAATCCGTTGCGGTACCATCTGCAAAATACATACTACTAATCACTAAATCAGGTATCTTTGATGCGGCAATCTGATACGCATCTTCACAATTATCAGCAAATAAAAAATTATCAATTCCGGCATCATGCAAGCGTCGGTGAATCACATTACGCTGCGTCAATGACGGTTCAACTAAAAGAATGGTTAATTCAGATAGCGAGAGCTGCTCCATAAACCTACCTACCACGTCAGACTATACTTAAGACTATTTAAGTCTAACTATAACGAGTAATCTATGATTTCGCTAAAGTTATCGAACCGGTATAGTTGAAAACTATAAATTCGTCCCCATAAAAATGGTAAAGCTATCCATAGGAAACAGGTGTTATGCCAGCAAATGAATTCATCATCGATATCAACATGGAAAATGCAAAATCCATCTTGATCGATCGCTCTTTTGAACATCCCGTCGTAATCGATTTTTGGGCTGATTGGTGTGAGCCCTGTAAAACTTTGATGCCTCTTCTAGAAAAACTGGCAAACGAATACCAAGGCGCTTTCACATTAGCGCGAATCAATGCCGATGAACTTCAGCCTCTTGTTGGACAATTCGGCGTTCGAAGCTTGCCCACCGTGATGATCATGAAAGAAGGCCAACCCGTTGATGGCTTTGCTGGTGCGCAGCCGGAAGGTAACATTCGGGACATCTTGAATAAGTATCTGCCTAAACCCGAAGATCTCAAACTTGATGAGGCCCATCAGTTAGCCGAACAAGGCGATACCGCCGGAGCACTACGTCTGACAAAAGAAGCATGGGAACTGGCTCCCGATCGCAGTGATGTTCATTTTGCCTACATTGCAGCCTTGCTGGAGCAAGGAAAAACTCCTGAAGCCAAAGCCTTGTTGGATAAAACCAAGTTAGAAGATCAACAATCTGAATACCATGCGTTAGTCAGTCAACTGGAATTATTAGAACAAGCGGCGGATACGCCTGAAATCCGGGCTCTGGAAGCTCAGCTACAAAGTGACCCAGACAATGTTTCACTACAAGTTCAGTTAGCGGTTCAGTATAGACAATCGAACCGAAACGAAGAAGCATTAGAGCTATTACTGAAATTATTACAAAAAGATTTGGAAAGTGATGGGGGGAATGCCAAAAAAGTATTTCTGGATATCGTCAATACACTCAATGGCGATCCTCTGGCTTCAAAATATCGCCGTCGCTATTTCAGCTTACTGTACTAAACCAGTAGCACGAGCACGTCTCAGGCTATCCATTAGAGTTTGATAGCAAAGAGCGCGGCTTTACCGCGCTCTCAATTGATATTTAATAAATCCCCATACTTACAGGATTTTAGCTAAAAATTGTTTCAACCGAGGATGCGTTGGGTTATCAAACACAGCTTCTGGAGTATCGTCTACCAACAAAGCCCCATCTTCCATGAATAACACTCGATCGGCTACTTCTTTAGCAAACCCCATTTCATGAGTCACAATCGCCATCGTCATCCCTTCTTTGGCCAATGCTTTCATAACATCCAGCACTTCACCTACCATTTCAGGATCCAAAGCCGACGTCGGTTCATCAAACAACATCAAATCCGGTTGCATGGCCAAAGCGCGGGCAATCGCAACCCGTTGCTGTTGTCCACCCGATAAATGCGATGGGTAGTTATTCATCCGATCGGATAACCCGACTCGTGACATCAAGTCTCGGGCCATTTTATCCACTTCTTTAGCAGGTCGTTTAGACACTTTAAGAGGTGCCAACATCACGTTTTCTAATGCTGTTTTATGGGGAAATAAGTTAAACCCTTGGAACACCATTCCCACATTTTGCCGAAGCCGATTAATATTGGTCGACCGATCATACATATCGATACCATCCACAATAATGGTACCGTTACTAATTTCCTCTAACTGATTTAAAGTTCGGAGAAAAGTTGATTTACCCGAACCAGAAGGTCCGATAATGACAACAACTTCACCACGCTTAATCTTGGCTGATACAGACTTCAGTGCATGACAACCGTTCGGATAATATTTATCAATCCCGGTCGCCACCACCATATCATCGCCTTGGTATTGATTAGTCACTGGCAGATAACCTCTTCTCTAATAATTGAATAGCCCAAGATAGTGCCCCAGTGACCAAAAGGTAGAGAGCAGCGACCGTAAACCAAACTTCAAATGGGGCAAAGCTACCACTGACCACTTCTCGTCCAGCTTTTGTTAAATCAGTAATTGAAATAACAGAAACCAGAGATGAATCTTTAATTAGGTTAATAAATTGTCCCGCTAAAGGAGGCAATGTTCGTTTAAACGCTTGGGGTAACACAACATACTGCATGGCCTGCGGATAGGTCATCCCCAAAGAACGAGCAGCTTCCATCTGACCGGTTGAAACCGACTGAATACCCGCTCGAATAATCTCAACCACATAGGCTCCGGTAAAGATCGATAACGCAACCACACCCGCGGTAAATCGATCGAGACTGAGTACGGTACCAATAAAAAAATAGACAATGAAAATTTGAACCAGTAATGGCGTACCCCGGATGACTTCAACATAAGTCAGTGACAAATCCTTGGCAATCTGATTTTTAGACACCCGCATCAGCCCAAAGATTAAACCCAGAAGAATGGCGAAAAACAACGAAATAAACGAAATTTTCACCGTAACCCAGAGCCCAACAGCAATCGGACCAAATCGCCAATTGTTACGCTGTGCAATCGGATCACCTTCAAAGACTAAATCACCATCGCCCACTAACAGATGGTCATATTTTTTAACAATTTGCGGTTGACTCTGACCATCAAATCGAACTTCCAGCTGCCCATTTTTAGCGACAACCACAGTTCCATCGCCCTGAGCCCGAATATTTTGCATCTCTGTATTAACGACATAGGGCCATAACCGCTCCCAATGCCAGTTATAATTAATGGTCTTGCCGGAAAGATAGATGGCTCCGACAATGAGCACCATTATGATCAAATAGATCCCATGTCCGAACCAACGACCGGATTTTGACTGCATGACAAATACTCTCTTTCAATCTCAAATATTAGCGAAGAAAGCCGGCAGTCATAACCGGCTTTCTCCTTCAGTTCATTACTGAACCTGTTTTAACCAACTATCAGACTTGAACCATTTGTCATAAATTCGCTGATACGAGCCATCACCACGGATCTGGCGCATATAGTTATCGAGGAAGTTTAAGAAGTTAGGATCATCCTGGCGAATGGCCCAGCCCAGAGGTTCATAAGTAAACGGTTTATCTAAGTGGATCACCTGATTTTTATGCTGAGCGGCATAAATCGCATTAAATGGCATATCATAGACAAATGCATCTGCTTTACCATTCACAACCTGCAATACCGAATCAGCTTCTGTGTCATAAAGATCTAATTTGGCTTTTGGCAAGTAGCGTTTAGTGGCTTCATCGCCTGTTGTCCCTAATTTCGTTGCAATCGTATATTTAGGGTCATTTAAATCTTTATAGCTGGTAATTTTGCCTTTAAGCTTCGGTGACAGAATAATTGACTGTCCGATAACGATATAAGGCGTTGCAAAATTTACTTTAAGATTTCGTTTAGGCGTAATCGTCATCCCAGCCATAATGATGTCACATTTGCCGGTCTGCAATGCAGGAATAATCCCGTCCCAAGCCGTATTGACAGGTACAAATTTAACACCCATGGCTCGAGCCATCTGTTTACCCATATCAATATCAAAGCCAATAAAGCGACCATCCTTGGCTTTCATTTCAAACGGCATATAACCCGCTTCAAAACAAACACGCAAGTTGCCAGAATTCACAATTGTTTCAAGTGCTGATTCCGCAGCCATTGCCTGCGAGCTTAAAGCTGCACAAGCCATGACTACCCCGGCAGCAGCATAAGTCATTAGTTTTTTCATTTTGTCCATCTCTATATTTTTTATGATTTATTCCCGTAACACTCCGATTACCGGGATATGATGTTGTATATGCAACTTTTAGTGAAATAAATACCGTCCAATAAAAGCTTCTTACATAATGCGATAGAGTTATATCATTTTTCAACAGTCCATGCGAATTAAGCTTTACAGGCTGATTGCCGAAGTTGGAAAACTTTCGTAATCTTGGATCACATTTTTTATTTAAATCAGGGAATCTTCTGATGTCACACGTGATCTCTCAGCGTCTTCAACAAATCCGCGAATTTATGACTGCCAATCAACTGGATGCATATATTATTCCGAGAGCTGACGAGTATCTAGGCGAATATGTTCCAGCCTCTAATGAAAGGTTGAAGTGGATAACGGGATTTACCGGATCGGCCGGGGTTGCCGTAATTCTGGCCAATCAGGCCGCCATCTTCGTCGATGGTCGTTATACAGTCCAGGTTCGCCAGCAAGTTAGTGCTGATCTATATAGTTTTCATCATCTTATTGATGAGCCTTATCTATTTTGGACTTGCCAAAATCTACAACCGCAACAGCGGATCGGGATAGATAGCCGCACTTTCAGCCTGCACCAATTTAATCAGGCACAGGCACTGGCTCAGCACTTACAATTACAACTCGTCACCACTGAAAATCCCGTCGATCTTTTCTGGGAAGATCGACCTTATCCACCTCAAGATCCTGCTATTTTGTTATCAGAACAAATCACAGGTGAAAGTAGTTTGTCCAAACGCCAGCGCATTGGTCACCAAATAGCGCAAGCCGAAGCTCAGGCAGCTTTGATCACAGCATCAGATTCCATTGCTTGGCTCCTCAACATCCGTGGTTCAGACATCCCATGTCTACCCGTTGTTTTAAGCCAAGCGATTCTGATGAGTGACGGACAAATGATCTGGTTTGTGAATCCTGATAAAGTGCCAGCCGGATTTGCAGAACATGTTGGAGAAGGTGTAACGATCCGTCCCGAACTGGAGTTTGAAGGGGCTCTGGAGCAATTATCAACACAATGCCAGCGAGTTCAAGCCGATCCAGCCACAAGCAATGCCTGGTGTCAGCTCAAATTACAACAAGCGGGCATCAGCTTGGTGGCATTACCTGATCCATGTTTGCTACCGAAAGCCACTAAAAATCCAACCGAAATTGCCGGTACTCGTGAAGCACACCGCCGCGATGCCGCGGCTGAAGTTAAGTTTTTAGCTTGGTTGGATCAACAGGTGAAACAAAACCAGCTCCCCAATGAAGCGGAAGCCAGTGATCAACTTGAAAAATTCCGAATGCAGGATCCCGATTGCCTAGATTTAAGCTTTGCAACAATTTCGGCCGCAGGCTCGAATGCAGCCATGTGCCACTATAACCATATCAATGCCGAACAACCGGCCCAACTTGCACTAAACAGTGTCTATTTGGTCGATAGTGGTGCTCAATATCGTTTTGGTACAACCGACATCACTCGTACGGTGGCTATTGGTACACCTTCAACGGAGATCAAAGAACGGTTTACATTAGTTTTAAAAGGAATGATCGCACTGGCCTGTCAGCGTTTTCCTCAAGGAACAACCGGAACTCAGCTAGACGTGCTAGCCCGTCAATATCTCTGGCAACAAGGGCTTGATTTTGATCATGGCACCGGACATGGCGTCGGACACTTTTTAAGTGTTCATGAAGGCCCACAACGGATCTCTAAAGCGATCAATAGTATCGCCTTAGAAGAAGGAATGATCATCTCCGATGAACCAGGATTTTATCTGGATGGTGGCTATGGAATACGCTGTGAAAATTTATTAACCGTAGAAATAGCCGAAAGCATTCATAGTGATCGGCCTTTTTATCAGTTTTCAACATTAACCCATGTGCCATTTGATACTCGGCTCATACAAAAAGAACGGCTCTCTGATGCCGAACGTCACTGGCTTAATGATTACCACCAAAAAGTCTATCAACTGGTTGCACCACAATTACATGATGATCCAGCCACACTTGCCTGGCTCAAACAGGCTACAGCTAGCTTATAATTTAATCATTCTTCCTTAACTGGATGCTGAACAACCGATGCCTGGTGACTCTGCCAGTCATCGGCCCCTGTTAAATCAGCATTGACAATGCCATCATAGGGCCAAGATGCATAATCTTGGTCTAGCAATTGTCCCAAAGGCACAACTTGGATGGAACGAGTTTGAGCCATACTTAGCCATTCATCGAAAAGTTCAAATTGCCCCATCCCTTCAATCTCGGCATGAATGCTATACACATTCAATTGCTCGGGTTTAATCTGGGAGAAAATAGTTTTATTGTAATTATGCCGTTTGATGCCATGCCGATAAATGAGTTCTTCATAGGTTGGGAGTGTCACCGGAATTTGAGGAGCCATACCCTGAGCGGGAACAAATATTGATTTACCCCGGCAATCACTATTATAACGAAATGGGAAGGCTTCTTTCTCAGCCAGTGAATGTTCACTACACCGCCATCCTGCGGCCGCACTGCAATCAATTTCACGCCCAAGCACTTGACTTAATAACTGATAGCCTTTTTCCAACTCGGAACGTAGTTCCATCGCTCCCATCTCATCATTGTGGGCTTCCCATTTATGATGATCCCAAGCATGCAAGCCAATCTCATGCCCTGCGCTATCCGCCTGCTGGATAATATCTGCGACGCGATGACCAATGACCGGACCACGCCACAACGCTCCGGAATAATGACGGCTGACCCCGGCTATCTGCGTTCGTATAAATTTGCACAAGACATTAGGTCGCCACAGTTTCCAGAGCTGTCTTCCGGAATTATCAGGGCCAACCGAAAAGAAGAACGATCCCTTCACCTGATACTTATCAAGTAATGACAGTAACCGGGGAACGCCTTCCCGAGCACCCCGATAGGTATCCACATCAATCCGAAGACCTACAGTTGTTTGGCTTCGCTGCCGCATAAATAACAAATCCCAATCACCTGTTGGCAAATATCAATTAACTTCATTCATGGCATTAAAATACACTGATATAGAATTGAATTAAATGTATCAAATGATCATTTCTCAGGATTTGACAACCAGCGCTAATTTTAGCCGTATTAGATTAGAGACAACACAAGGAGGAAGAGTCGCCTCTTCCTCGACATGGCTTAACGACGCTTAATCTGGTTCGCAATATACATTCCGGCCAACATTGCTAATACAAAAACCAGTAATGGCCAGGCACCACTGGCGATACTGGTAATCGCAGGCCCTGGACAAATACCAACGAGTCCCCAGCCAATCCCGAATAGCGCAGCGCCCAGAATCAATTTACCATCCAACTGACGATTTGTCGGCAGCTCAAAATGACGAGCTAATAACGGCTGTTTTAAACGCCGTACCCATCCCCAGTAACCGATCGAAAACACCAGTAATGCACCGATCATGACAAAAAGCAGAGTCGGATCCCACTGTGAGTTAATCGTTAAAAATCCAAGCACTTTAGCCGGATCGACCATTTGAGCAATAATGAGACCCAAACCAAATATCAGACCCGAAATCCAAGCAATAACCATAAAGGCCTCCTAGTGCACCAATGTGGCGGTGATCATTCCGACCACAACAAAGGTTATCGTTGCAACAATAGATCGTTTGGAGAAGCGCCCGACTCCACAAATCCCATGCCCACTGGTGCATCCATTTCCCAACCGAGTGCCGATTCCGACCAATAACCCGGCCACTAACGCCATATAGATATTCATATGGGTGAAATCAGGAAGGTGCAAATGTAATCCCTGAGCCAGCCAGGGAGACATGATCAATCCAACTAGGAAAGCAGCTCGCCAATACTCTTTTGATGCACCAGATTGTAGCAATTGCCCCACAATACCACTGATCCCGGCAATTTTCCCATTGACACTAAGCATAAGCAAACAAGCTGCACCGATGACCATGCCACCCAATAAGCCCATCAACCAACTTTCAGGCATTTTTATCTCCTTTGAACCCAGTTAAAGCGAACTGACACTTAACCCGCTCGAAATAACTAGAAACTCACATTTAATCTTCATGCTAAATAAGGCTGCATCCAATCATGCAGTCGCAAATTTATAGGTGCGATATCCGCCAATCAGATTTTTCGCCTTATAACCTGAATTCACTAACTGACGATAAGCCACATAGCCTCGCAATCCCACCTGACAATAAATAATAATTTCTTTATCTTTAGGCAATTCGTGCATGCGGCTTCTGAGCTGATCCACCGGAATATTCAACGCACCATCGATATACCCCACTGTTTCAAGTTCATTCGGATTGCGAACATCTAGTAACAACTGATTTTCACTTAAATGTTCAATTTCATTAAAATGAATCGCGACGACATCCCCTTTCAAAATATTGGATGCAACGAACGCGGCCTGATTGATCACATCTTTAGCGCTCCCAAATGGAGGAGCATACGTTAATTCAATATGTTGCAGCTGTTCCACGGTCATCCCGGCTCGTTGTGCAACGGCTAAAACATCAATGCGTTTATCAACCCCATCTTTACCGACCGCTTGTGCACCATAGATTTTCCCATCATGACGATCAAATAATAGCTTCAGCGAAACGACTTCACTCCCCGGGTAATAACTGGCATGACTGGCCGTATGCACATAAACTTTTTCGTATGCAACCCCAAGTTTTTTCAGTTGTTTTTCATTTTTCCCGGTCGATGCAACCGCCAAATCAAACACTTTACAAATGGCTGTTCCCTGAGTTCCCTGATAATGTTCCTCACGACCCAACATATTATCCGCAGCCATCCGCCCCTGACGATTCGCGGGCCCAGCCAATGGAACGAGAGCAGGTTTCCCGGTTACAAAATCCGGATCTTCAACGGCATCCCCGACAGCATAAATACAAGGATCACTCGTTTGCATCTGATCATTAACCCAGATGCCCCCTAATTCACCAATTGCTAAGCCAGCACTTTTAGCCAAAGAAATTTCTGGACGAACCCCAATCGCCATCACCAGCATATCGGTTCTTAACGAATGGCCATCACTTAAAGACAACATTAACTCACCGGCGGTATCTTCCGCTTCTGCCGCTGCTTTATATTCAACCGATGTCAATGCGACCTGCAGTCGTAAATCAATCCCTTTGTCTCGAATTTCAGCATGAACAAACCCGGCCATCTCCCGATCCACCGGCGTCATCACCTGATCAGCCATTTCAATGAGCGTAGTCGTAATGCCTAACTGATGAAGTGCTTCCATCATCTCAAGACCGATAAATCCACCCCCGACGACCGTCGCATGAGCGACCCGATTCGTTTTCAAAGTGGCAATAATTTTATCCATATCCGGGATATTCCGTAGAGTATGCGTCAATGGATTATCTAGTCCGGGGATTGGGGGAGTGATGGCATCAGCTCCTGGGCTTAATAGCAACACATCATAACTTTCAGTATATTCGGAACCATCAAGCCGATTTTTAACCTGTACACTTTTTTGTTCCCGATTGATGGCGATCACTTCATTCATCACCCGAACTTCAACATTAAAACGGGCTAAAAAACTTTCCGGAGTCTGTAGCAACAATTTTTCCCGTTCTTTAATGTCGCCACTGATATGATAAGGCAGACCACAATTAGCAAACGAGATAAAGCCCCCCCGTTCTAATACGATAATTTCGGCATCTTCACTCAACCTTCGGGCCCGAGCAGCCGCCGAAGCACCACCAGCAACGCCTCCAACAATCACAATTTTTGTCATTTCAAAATCCCCTAGCTATCCATACTCAGCGATAAAAGCAGATATCACAAAACGCAACCGTACACAGATAAGTTAAAGCAGCTTTAAACGACTACTCAGCATCCACTGTGCCTATCTATCCATCATTTTAATAGCTGTGTTTCGGTTCAACATTATTTTCGCCACCATATTATATTAGAAAAAACTAAATTAACAGGCTATTGTATACTGAATTCATAGTAAAAATTCAACGCATTGGCCAAACCGCTGACGACCTCTAGATAAAATTTCGGAATCAATTGATAACGAACCGTGAGTTCATTATTGGTTGCAAACACGCCCATCCCATATTGAACCCGTACCCCAGGCAACAGATACCCACTCACTCGAACCTGCGTTGCATCACCACTACCCGCTGTTGATAGTTGTAACTGATCAATACCTACCTTTTCTCCTAACCGGGTCACAATTGCGCCCGTTTGGCTAACCCCCGTCGATAACAATAGTGATGTGAGCGCCGAGTTATCTTCCTGAGAAGTAATGCCATGACCTCTTAGCAGATAGGATAGTTGCTCATTTTGCGCCATCTGGGGATCAGAAAAAATATTCACCACTAATGCATGAGGAGGTCCCGATGCCGTGACGCCAACCGTCACATTATCATCGGTATTATCTGGATCTCGGATTGCTTTAACCGAAATATTCGGTTCATTCAACGGTCCACTAAAAGTGAGAGTCCCTGATTGGATCTGTAAATCCTGACCATAAGCTTTAAACCGCCCATCTTCTAGAGAGACCTGCCCCATGGCAAACAGATCCTGCTCCGGTTGCTGATGCAAATTTAATTGCCCGGTCAGCTGTGCTGTTAACCCTTCAGCATCCAAATAGAGTGCATTACCTAAATCGACGGTCATATTCATGGCCAACGCATGATTCTGACGTTGACTTTGAGGTTGGTCCAAAATGACAACATCATCGGAAAGTGAAATAGCGGATTGAGGTAACTGTGCAATCTTGATCAGGCCTTTATTAATCTGAATATGACCACTGATATCAATCTGTTGAGGATCTAGCTGAACCGTTAACTTTGGGGAAACAACCAGTTCAGCAGGGGGATAATGTACAGGCAACTGCTCTCCACTGAACATCAATCGTCCTTTAAACGCTCCCTGACTCCATCCCACTTGTCCATGCCAATGAGCCGGATGCCCTTGCGTATCAAACTGTCCTTGAATCTGAGCTTGTTGCCCACTGACTTGAATATCACAACGCAAATGATCCATCACCAATGGAATTGAAGGGCCGGACAGATGCCCTTCTTCAAGAAGAATCTGCCCTGATAACTGCGGCGCATCACTATAGCCGCGGATCTGAAGCTCTCCCTGAAGACGCCCATTTAATTCTGAAACGGTATCAAAAAACGGTGCCAATGAAGCGAGTTGAAAATGTTTCAGTGAAACAGTTCCCGTCAGAGGATAGCGCCGATCCGCCGTCATATTCGTACTTAAATCAGCCCGAGCCGATCCCAACTGTTGGCTATCGAAAACAGCAGCTACATGCAATTGCTGTGACGTGCTCACCAGCTGCAATTGAGCATTTTGATAGGTATAGCGCACCGGTTTCTGACCGAGCTTGGGAATAAGCAGTGTCCCAGACGTACTGTGCAAGGTCACTTTGGCATCCGGCACGCTTCCTCGTTGCCAGTGCAGATGAAACAAACCACTCAATGCTGCGGACCATTGCAGATGTTGCCACCAAGGCTGTACAAAGACCGGGACGGTAAGACTCTGGATTTGCCCCTCAAACTGAATCGAATCGGCCGAAAATAACGACGGTTCCGTCAGACAGAATTGCCCCTGATGCGAGATATCATGCAAGCATAATGGTTCGATTTTAAATTGTTGCTGCTCCCAAGCCATGCCAGTCGGATGCTGTAACGACCACTGTACCTCTGAATCCGTTACCGACAACGCCTCAAGTTGCCCCTGCCATTTAAAGCGGTTACCCAAACCGGCAATACGCATCCGCAGCTGACGATGATCTTGAATAGCCTGAAAATTCAGGCTTTGCTGCCCTGCACTATGGTAGGTCGCTTTCATATCGACCGCCGGATAACGGCCATACTGAAATTGCTGTAATGTCAATGTACTGTCGCCAGATAACCGCTCATCCAGTCGTATATGTCCCTGCCCAACGAATTGTTTGAATTGAATCGCAGCCGGAGCATAAGCAAGTTGTTGTCCCTGGCTCTGCCAACTTAACAGCAATGCCTGAAACGGTCCTTCCAGAACCATATGTCCGGCTATTTTCCCAGAGAGCCCCGGCCAGAGCTGATCCAGATGTGAAAGATTAAACGTCCCCGTCAGATGAACTTTTTCTCCAATAGCCCCTTCAAGATGCACTTGATTCTTCCCCAATGTGCCATGCATCTTCAGTTGTTGGACCTGTTTCCAGTTTAGCCCTGCCGCATCCAATTCAACTGCATACCGTTGTTTTTGCCAACGCCCATGAATCCGACCATCACTCAATTGCCATTGATGACCCTGTACTCCGATATCGACGGTTCCATCACTAATGACAGGCAATGACACCGGGCTCCAAGGATTTAAATCCAAATGTTTCGCTTGTAACTGCAACTGTGCACTTAGGCTTTGCCAATTTCCGTGCCCCATCACCTCAAGCTGACCGGTTCCGGTCGCCAGTTTTAGCCTCACATTCTGTTGTTGTTGCCAATCCCCCTGAAGCGTACCAGTCAGCTGCAGAACCTGCTTTGCTTGCAATGAAGCCTGCAAAGTTCCCTGATATCCACGCAACGAACCCGTTAATTGCAATTGGCCTTGGAGATCACCAATAGACTCCGGCTCTCCAGACAAAAGCTTCCCTTTTAACTGCAATGAAAATGGTAATGTCGGATCATCCCAATTCAACTGTCCGGTTAATTTGGCATCTCCCATTCCACGATAAGCGGCCTGAACGTCCAGCTGCTTCGCCGGTCCGGTCGCCGCCACATCCAACTGATGGGTCATCCCCCGCCAAGGGGCTGTTATCTGTAACTTGAGATTCGCCAGAAAAGGAGAGGCTAAAGCCAGTTGCAACTGACCGGCAACAGAGCCTTCGGGGCTATGGAACTGCAAATCTGAAATCATCCATTGTTCCGGTGTAAATTGCCCCCGAAACCGGATCAATGAAATGGGTGTCGGCCATATCGATGTCTGCCCATCATGAGCCATAAACCGCTGCACTGTTATCGAATATGGGAATTTGAAAACAGCCAATTGAGAGGTTAATGCACTCACTAATTGATGAGGGACTGCCATCGGTGAAGATATTGAGGTTACTGGCCCTGCGGCTCGGTAATACCAGTCATCCAGTTGTACGGTTCCTAACTGAATCCGATCAGAGTGCCCAAACGCATAGTCTATAGTGAGCTTCTGCCATCCCCACTGCTGCTGATCAACCTCAAACTGAGCTTGTCGAATACGCAGCCGATCAACGGCGACGGACCATCGTCCAAGCTCTAATTCTGAATCGGTAGCAGAGCTCTGCGGCGAAGAGGCCGCTAATGCGGATGATTGAATCATCACCCTGAGCTGATCAGCTCTAATATCATGGATACAGATTTTACGAGCCAGTAAGCATGTACTATCTAAAGTGATTTGAGGGTTTTGAGCAAAAACAAACAGTCCTGATTTTTGATAGCGCATCTGCTCAGCTGAAAATCCGCTCCAGAGTGTGCCGTGTAACCCCCGGATTTGCAGTTCTGGAAGATCTTGGAGCAGACGATTGATGGCCCAGGCATTAAATCGAGGGCTCGCCAACAATGCGGTCACGGCAATGACCACCCCCAGAATTCCCAGACCCAGTGCAAATCCAGCACGACGCCAATAGGTCATAAATCCGGCCCCAGAGAAAAATGCACTCGCCAGCTATCCGGAGCATCCACCAATCCTTTAGCAAAATCGATACGAACCGGACCAATCAGCGTTAACCAGCGGATGCCAACCCCAGCACCGGCATAGAGTCGGTGATGCAAATCATTGGCGGCAGTCCCGGTGTCATAAAACACAGCCGCTCGCCACTTCGAAGCAAACTGGTAGTTATATTCAACACTAGCCGTCGCCAAATATTTACCTCCCACCAATTGTCCTTCCTGATCTTCAGGACTGATACTTTTATAGGTGTAGCCTCGGATACTTTGATCGCCCCCGGCGAAAAAACGCATCGATGCCGGAACCTGATCAATATCATCCACCCAAATAGCTCCCAATGAAGTTCGGGAAATCAATCGATGTCGTCCCAAACTGCGCAACCATTTCGCCTGGAAAACCAACTTGGTTAAATTTACATCAGAGAGCCAAGCTTTATTCGCTGTTTGAGCCGTTACGGATATCAAATCCCCAGAGACAGGATCACTTTTTGCTCCCTCACGCCGTAACCGAGTCAAACTGAATCCAGGCAGAAACAATATCGTTGAATCAGACTGATGCCCCTGCCGATAATCTTCATACAAAGTTTTATAAAACAGAGTTGGTGTCCATTGTGGATCAATATACCACTGGCGGGATAACGTCAGCTGATGGCTACGGCTATCAGTATCATTTTCCAACTCTCGTTTATAGCTGGTTTGCAACGCTACAAAATCGTTAACTGGATTCGTAACCGGGATCCGATATTCCGTCTCCAAGGTCTGTTCGCTACTGGAGCCTTCAACTGCCGCAGAAAAACTATGCCCAAAACGATTCACCCAAGGGTGAGACCATGTCAACTGCCCTTTTAATCCCAGATCAGTCGAATATCCTAACCCTACACTAAATGTATCTGATGGTTTACGAGTGGCCGCGACTTCTAGATCAATCAAACCATCATGACGATGTGCCAACATTGGAGTGACCATCACCGATTTAAAATAGCCGGTTTGATTCAATGCCTGACTAAACTCAACAATTTGATCGGCCTGATAAGGATCACCGGAATGAAATGGAGCAAGTCCGGTCAGTAGCGAACGGGGAACATCCGGGTCGGCAAATACAATCTGCCCCATTCGATAACGTACACCGCTATTATATTGGATATGAATGATTGCCTGATGTTGCGCAAGAGAAATTTGGACCTGACTATGCAGAAATTTGCCGTCAAAATAGCCTTGGGTCAACGCAAACTGATTCATCGCACTTTTTAGTGCTTCATATTGGCCGCTATGAAACGGTTTCCCAACAATCAGCGCATGGTTTTGTAATAACAGCTTAAATCGAGGATCTTGGGTCATTTCCCCTTTTAAATCTAAATCGACATGGGCAATATTAACGCTGGGCCCCGGATCCAAACGGACATCAATCCGCCGGGAATCGGCCGGGCCAGAGACCTCAATCTGATTGTGACTTTGAAAATACCCCAACGCCTGCAATGCCTGCTGCGTTTTTTTGAGGCTCTGGCGATGAATATCAGCCTGGCTCACTTGAGCACCGAACTGTTGGGCTTCTAAAAATAGCCGGACATTCTCTTGCTCGGCCGATGAACCACCCTGAATATGATAACTTTCAGCAGACAGCGTTAAACCACTAACACCCATTAGCCCTATCAATAAAAACCAGCGCAAATACATTTCCTGATATAATCGCATTACGGAATGAGTGTGACAAAGTTTAGATACAGATGATAGAACCCCATGAACAAAATTGGCCAAAACCAGTCATTGGGCTGGCAGGTTACAGTGGTGCAGGAAAAACAACGCTCTTATGCCAGCTGGTTGAAATTATAACCGCCAAAGGCTTCAATGTTGCTGTGATTAAGCACAGTCATCACCAGATTGAACTCGATAAACCAGGAAAAGATAGTTATCGGATCAAGCATAGTGGAGCCAGACAGTTGCTGTTGAGTTGTCCAAATCAGGTGATATTATTTGCCCAGCAACGCAACCACGACTCCGTCGAATCACAACTGGCCCGGCTACAGTGGTCTGAAATCGATTTAGTTCTCGTTGAAGGATACCGCCACAGCGCCATCCCTAAATTTGAAATTCACCGACCCGCACTGCAAAAACCGCTACTTGCTGATCAAGATCCCCATATTTTTGCCATCGCAACCAATGAGCCTTTATCACCGCAATCGTTACCCATTTGGCCCCTCGACGATGCTGAATATATCGCGGAGCAGTTACTTCAACATCTTTAAAACAACGCTTGATTTCAGTTATTTCAATCAGTCTGACGGGCTAAAAACTGCTGCATCGCTGCAATAGTGGCTTCACTACAATGATGTTCGATTCCTTCAGCATCACTGTGAGCCACTTCTTCTGGAACCCCCAGAGCTATCAACGTCTGCAAAATAGTCTGGTGTCGGTGCGAAACCTGAATAGCCAACTCCGAGCCTTGCGAGGTCAGAAAGATCCCCCGATAAGGCCGAGCTTCAACAAAACCGTCCCGGCGCAACTTAGCGATCACTTTCGATACCGCCGCAGGACTGACTTCAAACCGGATGGCTAAATCACTGGCTCTTGCTTCACCACCTTCAGCATGCAACCGGGCAATTTCCTCAACGTAATCTTCAACCAGCTCTCGCTGATGATCTTCTTTAACTCTTTGAAAATAAGTCTTTTGTGGCACAAGGATTACCAATGATTCGTCTGATTTATTTACTCCATGATTGTATAAAATAACACATAGCCGTTCAGGATAATAATTAATCCACAAAGGACCCCTCCAATCACCGATAACCACCGTTTATTCACTAAAACCCCCATCAGATGTCGGTTGGAGGTAAACATGAGTAAAGGGATCAACGCAAACGGTATCCCAAAGCTCAAAACAACCTGACTGGCGACCAAGGCTTTTTGTTCCGAAACCCCTAACATAATTACCGCGATTGCGGGGATCATGGTAATGAGCCGCCGGATCCCGACCGGAATTGTAAAGCGCACAAATCCCTGCATCATCACCTGTCCCGACATGGTTCCAACAATAGAGGATGACAATCCTGCCAGCAGCAATGTGAAACCAAAAATATAACTGGCAAAATTTCCACCCATCAATGGGGCCAACAATTTATAACTTTCACTAATCGTTGCCACCCCTTCAAAACCATGACGATTAAATGCTGCGGCAGCCAATGCTAGAAGTGCGATATTAACCATCCCCGCCAGTGCCATTCCCACGATCACATCCCAGCGATAAAAACGCATTAATTTCAATCGATCACTGACATGTTGAGTCTGTACTCGTTTTTGCGATAAAGCCGAATGTAAATAAATGACATGTGGCATAATAGTAGCCCCTAAAATACCGGTAGCCAGATAAACAGCATAACTATCAGGAAAGGAAGGCACCAACAAGCCATGCGCCATTGCTAAGGGATCCGGATGGCTGAAAAACAATTCCAGAACAAATCCAGAAGCAATCGCCATAATCATGGCACCAATGATAATCTCCATCATCCGGAATCCATAACGCTGCATCTGCAATGCGGCATAAGTAATCACGCCGGTTAAAATAGCACCTTGCATTAAAGACAAACCGAATAATAAATTAAAGGCTAGTGCAGCCCCCAGAAATTCAGCTAAATCGGTTGCAATCGCCACAATTTCAGCTTGAACCCAATAGAACCAGACCAATGGTTTAGGGAAACGCTCTCGGATCATCTCCGCTAAATTTTTATCCGTGGCTAATCCTAACCGTGCAGATAATGACTGGATCACCATTGCCATAATATTGGCAACTAACACGACCCACAGCAGGGTGTAACCGTACCGGGATCCCGCTTCAATATTCGTTGCGAAATTTCCCGGATCAACATAAGCAACTGCTGCAATCAAAGCTGGGCCAAAGAAGGCAAGCCAGCCCATTTTACCGCCATGTCCCGACAGAGTGCGGGTCGCCTTAAGCTGTATGGCACGATTTGAAATAGATTGCAGCATGATGAATAATCCAGCAAAGTTAACCTTGGTTAACTATATAACCCAAGGTTAATCCATTGCAAGCGGCACAACATCTATCATTCGATATTAAATAGATTAAACAATAGAAATGTCAATTTTATCTAATTGATTAATAAGGATAAATATGAATTTCACAAGGGCGGAGAACAACCCTTTGAAAATATCAAAGGGTTTGATAAGTTTTAGCAATGAGGGGGCTTTTCTTCTAATGAAAAATTTAAACCAAGTCTGAATCTGTATTTTTTTTACTGCGAATAAGATTCAATGCCTCAACAGCCATCGAGAAAAACATCGCAAAATAGATATAGCCCTTGGGTACTTCAATATCACAGCTTTCCAAAATCAATGTAAAGCCAACCAGAATTAAAAAGGCCAAAGCCAACATTTTGACCGATGGGTGAGACTCCACAAAATCACCGATAACTTTAGCAGCCAGCATCATGATCAACACCGCAATCACAATAGCCGCCATCATGATGAACAAATGATCGGATAACCCCACGGCAGTAATCACCGAATCTAAACTAAAAATAATATCCAGCAGCATAATTTGCAAAATAGCGCCCCAAAACGGTAAGCGCCGATGACTCCGCTCATGGCCACTATTTTCAATGCTCTCATGAATTTCGCTGCTGGCTTTCCAAATTAAAAATACACCCCCACCAAACAAAATGAGATCCCGAGCCGAAATATCCATCCCCCCAACGGAGAACAAAGGATGGATGAGATGGACTAACCACGCGATCACAGACAGCAATGCCAAGCGCACCAGCATCGCTCCCGCCAAACCAATATACCGAGCCGACTGACGCTGCTGTAACGGTAACTTACTCACAACCAAAGTCAGGAATATAATATTATCGATACCTAAAACTATTTCCAGAATCGTAAGTGTCCCCAATGCCAACCAAGCATTTGGATCACTAATCCAATTCATCATAAACAAACCTTATCTAATGAATCATCGCCAAAATATGGTGTACAATACATAGTCTGTATGTAAATCGCAGAACTTTAATAATGAATCGATATCATAATTTATGACGCTTTTTACCAATCATTATTAAAAGCAGGATAGACCCACATAGGCTGGATTAACTCCAACAAAACGCGTTTATAGCTGCTTCGATGCCGAAGTGTTTATCAGATAACGGCCACACCGTTCTGACTCATTCGAAGCTGCGACAAATGCGTAGAATTTCAGGATCGAGCCACCAAAGCAGGTAAATATTGTGCATAGCGCCATACAGAGTTCAAACTATTTTTACCATGATATAATGCTCGGGAAAACTTGACGCTGCAAAGCTAAGCTGTTGAAAATATCGCGCCAAGCTGAGACTATGAGCAAATATTTATTTTCCTGAATCTTTTAAATTTAGCTATGGTTTATAATAGTAGCGATAAAAAATGCATAGACCTATAGCCTATTCATAAGGGATATGAAGCGAACATTATGGAAGCAAAGTTTGTTAATCCATTTTTGAGTTCGTTGTTGAACGTTCTCAGCACGATGGCTCAATTAGAGCTGAAACCTCAGGCCCCTCGACTGAAAAAAGATGAAGTGGCAAGAGGTGATGTATCCGGAGTTATTGGTATGATAGGACCAATGACCAAAGGATCTTTTTCTATCAGTTTTGACAAAAGCTTAGCTCTTGAAGTCATGCATCGCATGCTGGGTGAACGACCTAAAGACATTAACGATGATGTCACAGACATGATCGGGGAAATCACCAATATGGTCACCGGTGGGGCTAAACGCATCCTAGCGGATCAGGGATATGAATTTAACATGGCGACTCCGATTGTTGTTTCCGGACCGTCTCACACGATTCAACACAAAACGGATGGAGCAAAAATACTGATGCCATTCACATCCGAATATGGCATAGCGACTATTGAAATTTGCTTTGCAAAATAATTCAACGCATTAAAATTTGTTGTAAGCTCAAGGAGCTATTGTTTACGTATTAATCACTCATTATCTTTTATATTGATAAATTCAATGCTGAGCTGTTCAATAATAAAATGAACAGCTATTGACATAGACCTTTATAAGGTCTGATTTTTACTCATTTTTAATTCTGAGAGTGATTAAAATTTAATTTTTAGATTTTTTTCATATTAAAAATCGCTGCATCTTTACTCTATAGTAAGAGAGTGTAGGATCCGCCTCTTCTTTATTTATTCACTCACCCACTCGTTGTACCGGAACCATGATTGTTCTATTAGAATCCATAAAGTCAGGCCAATTTGCCCCTAAAAACATCCTCCACAATATCACTTCGGGAATTATTGTCGGTGTTGTCGCATTGCCGTTAGCCATGGCATTTGCGATTGCCTCTGGTGTTAAACCAGAACAAGGCTTGTACACCGCCATCATCGCGGGCATCGCAGTATCCATATTCGGGGGGTCAAAAGTGCAAATTGCCGGGCCCACCGGTGCTTTTATTGTCATCTTATCGGGTATTGTCCAGCAATATGGGGTCTCAGGATTACAAATCGCCACGATGATGGCCGGTGTGATTTTATTTTTATTGGGAATTAGCAAACTAGGCAGTATCATCCACTTCATTCCGAAACCCGTCATCATCGGCTTTACCAGCGGTATTGGCGTCACGATTTGGGTCGGACAATGGAAAGATTTTTTCGGGTTATCGGGTATAACCGGAGCGCATTTTCATGAAAAATTATTCTCACTGATTAAGGCACTTCCCCATCTACAGCTTGCAACCACTGGATTAGCACTGCTATCGTTGGCGATCGTTATTTTTATCCCCAAAATTCCCAAACTATCCAAAATACCGGGCCCACTCATGGCCTTGGTTGTCGTAACGCTAATTCAGTATTTTTGCCAGTTTGATAATGTTCGCACTATCGGCAGCGCCTTTGGAGGTATTCCTCAAGGTTTACCGACTTTTGCACTTCCCCCCATGACCATTTCTACCATGCTCACCCTGATTGGCCCGGCCTTCGCTATCGCCATGTTAGGCGCTATCGAATCGCTACTTTCAGCCGTGGTCGCCGATGGAATGGCGGGAACAAAACACGATTCCAATCAGGAGCTGATCGGCCAAGGGATTGCTAACCTGCTCTCCCCTTTATTTGGGGGAATTGCCGCAACGGGAGCCATCGCCCGAACTGCAACCAATATCCGAAATGGTGGAAATTCACCCATTTCCGGTATTGTGCATGCCATTACTTTAACGGTGATCCTACTTGTTTTAGCCCCGTTGGCGACCACGATTCCATTGGCCACACTCAGTGCCATTTTATTTGTGGTCGCGTGGAACATGAGTGAAGCCGGACACTTTATCAAACTGATCAAATGCGCCCCCAGAGCAGATGTCGTTATCTTATTGTTAACATTCTGTCTGACTGTGTTTGCCGATTTAGTCGTTGCCGTCAATATTGGTGTCATCATCGCCATTTTGCATTTTGTCAGACGAATGGCTTCCAGTGTCGAAGTTAAACCTAATGTAGACACGGACTTATCGCAGGAGTTACAACGCCACGGGATCGAACATCTCCCCCGCGAGCTAGCTGTTTATGCCCTAGAAGGTCCGTTTTTCTTTGCCGCCGCAGAGACCTTTGAGCATGTCATGACCCGGATCCAAGATGATCCCAAAATTTTAATTTTACGATTAAAATGGGTTCCATTTATGGACATTACCGGATTACAAACATTAGAAGATATTATTCGTCGTTTTCAAAAGAAAAATACTCAGGTTGTAATCTCCGGGGCGAATCCCCGAGTGACTTATAAGCTGAAAAAAGCCAAGATTATTTCATTAATTGGTGAGCAAAATTTTTATCTGCAATTTGATGATGCACTAGATGCCAGCTTAAATACTTTAATTCCAACATCCAATAACTTGCAGCAATAGATTTATTCAATAGAGCTATCCAGCTAATGGATAGCTCTATTTCATTGCATCATCATCACGTTGTCCACTTCCCCATTAATGAGACAGTTCTAAAGTAGAGTTTTCCAGTTGTTTCCGGTAAGCCGCCGGAGGCAGATGACCAAGACTTTCATGGGTTCGCCATTCGTTGTAATCCAGTCGCCAGAACCACGCCATTTCTTGCACCTGCTCCAGTGATTCAAATAAATAGGCATCTAAAAATTCTCGACGAAATGAGCCATTAAATCGCTCAACAAATCCGTTTTGTTGAGGCTTACCTGGTTGAATATGAATAAGTTGAATCGTCTGCTGTTCACACCAATTCGTTAATTTGGATGAGATAAGCTCCGGGCCATTATCAACTCGCAGTTGGACCGGTAATCCTCGTTCCACTTTGAGTTGCTCCAGTACCCGAATGACCCGTTCTGCCGGGAGTGATGTATCCACTTCGATGGCCAGACATTCTCTCGTTCCTTCATCAACAACATTCAGTGTTCGGAAACGTTTTCCGCAGGACAATCCATCGTGCATAAAATCTAATGCCCACTGATGATCGGCCCTGGCTTCAACATGTAATGGATGGGCCATACGCTTCGGTAACACTCGTTTAACCCGTCGTTTCAGGTTTAACCCCATTCGGCAATAGACCCGATACACTCGTTTATGATTAAACGGATATCCTTTGTAACGGAGTCGGCCAAAGCACTTCCAGAAACCCGCTCGGGGCGACGTGTTGAGTTCTGCACGCAGCGCATCAATCACAGCCGCATCCCTTTGTCGCCAATCCATGACGGGTCGGTAATAACTCGAACGACTGATATCAACCAGTGAGCAGGCTTTTAAAATGCTCAGGCCTGAGTTAACCAGCAACCAGGCACAATGACGCTTCTCCGTGCTCACCAACCCTTTTTTGCGAAGAGCTCCTTCATGGCCTTATTTTCCAAACTCACTTCAGCAAATAACTGTTTCAGCTTGGTATTTTCATCTTCCAGCTCTTTAACTCGTTTTAGTTCAGAAGCATCCATTCCACCGTATTTCGATTTCCATTTATAATAGGTGGCCGAACTCATGCCGTGTTTGCGACATATGTCTTCCACTTTCATCCCCGTATCAGCCTCTTTGAGGATATTGACGATCTGAGTTTCAGTAAATCGTGATTGTTTCATGGTTCTCTCCTACATCTATTAGTGTAGAAAACTCCATTTAAGTTTGTCTCAGTTTAGGGGAAGTGGACAACGTCATATACCTTAAAGGCTCACGTTTAGATACTCTAATACAAGAGCCTGTAGCACAACTATCTATTCTAAGCGTTGAGGATGGAATATAGTGCACAGCTCAATATAATGGAATATATCTTCATGATTAGAGGGTACATCAAATAACAAAGGCTAAGCAATTGCTTGGTTTATAGCCTGACCACTAATTATACACAACCCACCCATTAAGGATGAATGCGAATGTTCAGGGGCACTCTATTAATCTGTATCACTTTATTCTCTTTAACCGCTTATGCCGAACAGGATAAAAATCCATCTGCATTTGAGGTAAAATTAAAAGCTGACTCCATCCGAATTGTAAAAACTAATAAACCACTCAATGAAAAAGGGATGCTTTACATTGGAGATGTTTTAGCAATTCAAAACGACAAAAATTTTATTATTACTGCAGCCAGAAACGGTAAAGGGAAACTGATTCGTTTTGTGGGTATTTCCTATAGCAAAAATACAAATTTTACTAATATAGACCGACTCGCAAAAGCTAAAAAAGAAGCCGGAATTTTTTATAATTTAAAATTAATAGCAAAAGGCAGTGTTAACGAAATAAGAGCTGTCAGAAAATCAACCGTTCCAGTTCTTTCCGCAACAGATATCGGATTTCTTGTTACCGATCAATAAGAGCAATATTGAATATCATTGACGCAAAAAAACAATATCGCTCATATCTAAGAATTAGGGGAAGAACAAATTCCCCCGTTTACTCAAATATACGGGAATGACTAGCAGCATCAACCAGTACACGTATCTTATTGTTTTATAAATCAATAATAAATTCACATTAATCTAGTTTCTTCACTCATGTCGTAAAATTGCACCCATTGTGCTCAACTTTTTTCCATTTGCATTTTTTTGGTGCGTCCATTTTGTGCGTCACGGGTTTCATTACCCCCTTTATTTTTCTATAACTATTTGTTTTACATAGAGATATAAAACGAGGCATACTATATGCTTTAATTGGTTGCAACATTGGGGCATCAGGGCGTGTAAGTACGCTGATTTCTCTGTGCTGAGACAATTTGCTAATAGATGACTAGGGTTCCGATTACTTATGTTAAGTAATGACTGGTCCGAGAGTTATCGACCTTCTTGAGGTTACACGGCGGGATAAAAGCCCGGGAGACCAACGGCGCACAGCCCTGATCTCCCGTTATTTGAACCGTTCCCAAGGAGGGAAAGATGCAATACTCAACTGTTCTTATTAAGCTTCGATGGCTTCTTGCGCCGTTATTACTGCTCGTTTCTTTGTGTTCTTTTGCTAACCCGACTTTTAACATTGCTTGGTCTATCTATGCGGGATGGATGCCTTGGGATTATGCCCAACAAAGTGGCATCCTGAAAAAATGGGCTGATAAATACCACATCAATATTAATCTGGTTCAGGTTAATGACTACGTCGAGTCCATCAACCAATATACCGCCGGTAAATTTGCAGGTTGTGTCATGACCAACATGGACGCGTTAACCATTCCTGCGGCTAGCGGTGTCGATTCCAGCGCTATTATTGTCGGTGATTATTCAGATGGGAATGACGGCATTGTGCTTAAAAACAAATCGTCACTCAAAGCGATTAAGGGCCAGCGTGTTAACTTGGTTTCTCTGAGTGTTTCTGAATATTTGCTAGCCCGTGCCCTGCAATTCCAGGGAATGAGCGAAAAAGATGTCACTCTCGTTAATACATCTGACTCAGATATCGTTTCTTCATTTGCCAGTGATGACGTGACCGCAACCGTCACCTGGAACCCAATGCTATCTGTCATTAAAGATCAGCCCAATGCTCACGAAGTATTTAGTTCGCATATGATCCCTGGTGAAATTCTGGACCTGATGGTCGTTAAAACCGATACCGTCAAACAACATCCTGAACTAGCCAAAGCGTTAACCGGTGCTTGGTATGAAACCATGCAGGTCATGTCCAAAAATGATGACAAAGGCCGTGAAGCTCGTTCCATGATGGCAAAAGCATCAGGGACTGATTTAGCGAACTATGAGGGCCAACTTAAAACCACTTATATGTTCTATTCACCAGAAAAAGCTGTCGCTCTGACCAACAACGCCAAACTCAAAGATACAATGTCGCGTATTGCCCGTTTCTCTTTTGATCATGGTTTATTAGGGGATAGCGCACCCAGTGCTCAGTTTATCGGTATCGAAACACCCACTGGCGTCTTTGGGGATAGTCATAATATCAAAATGCGTTTTAACCCAACCTTTATGCAACTTGCTGCAGACGGCAAATTATAACCTTTAGATAAGTCAAAGGAGCTTTCGATGAGCCGACTCATCAACCGCAAGCCTGATCACGTTAGTCGAGTACTATTAGGATTACTGCCGTTTATCATTATTTTGGCACTGTACATCATTAACTCGGAGGCCAGGCTGGCAGTCAATGCACAGGATAAACTACTCCCTTCGCTACATAGCATTGCCAACGCAATTTATCGTGTAGCGATGGTACCCAGTCGCCGTACCGGGGATTACCTACTGTGGTCAGATACCTGGTCCAGTTTACGGCTGTTAGTGATGGGTGTGGGGTTTAGTGCTTTGATCGGATTGGTGATCGGTCTGCTCAATGGCGCTATTCCATTAATCAAAGCTCCTTTGTCTCCTTTGTTTACCGCTTTATCACTGATTCCTCCGATGGCAATTTTACCGATTTTGTTTATTGCCTTCGGCCTCGGTGATTTTGCCAAAGTCATGCTCATTGTCATCGGAGTCTCGCCTATATTAGTGCGAGACCTGCAATTAAAAACGTCCAGTTTGCCGGCCGAGCAGCTCATTAAAGCCCAGACGCTTGGAGCATCCAGCTGGCATATTCTGATTCGAGTCATGCTGCCACAAGTGTTACCTCGTCTAATAGAAGCCGTCCGGTTAACACTCGGGAGTGCTTGGTTGTTTTTAATTGCGGCCGAAGCCATCGCCGCTACCAGTGGCTTGGGTTATCGAATATTTCTGGTTCGACGTTATCTGGATATGGCGGTGATTCTGCCTTATGTGGTCTGGATTACGCTGTTAGCATTCGCAATGGACTGGTTACTCAAGACCCTCTCCCATAAAGCATTTCCCTGGTATTACGGTCCAAATGGAGGAGAAAACGCATGAGCCAGCCGATTCTGCAAGCCAAAAACATTTGGAAAGAGTATGGCGATACCTGCGTTCTAGAACGCATTAATGTTGCGATTGATCCCGGTGAATTTATCACCGTCGTCGGAGCTTCCGGATGTGGCAAAAGTACCTTTTTAAAATTAATTTTAGGGACTGAACAAGCCAGCCGCGGTGAATTATTAATGGATGGAGAACCCATTCCTAATCAACCGGATGAACAGCGAGGGATTGTGTTTCAGAAATACTCGGTATTTCCACATCTAACGGCATTAGGTAATGTCATGCTCGCCGATGAATTCAGTCACTCCAAACTACTTGGAAAATTATTCGGCAAGACCAAGCAAGAAGTCAAAGAACGCGCTGAAGCCATGCTGGAACGCGTGGGACTCAGCCATGCCCTGCATCGCTATCCTCATGAACTTTCAGGGGGGATGCAGCAACGGCTAGCCATCGCCCAAGCCCTGATGAAACAACCACGGGTCATGCTACTCGATGAACCCTTCGGCGCACTGGATCCAGGGATTCGAGCGGATATGCACACTCTCATCCATGAGCTTTGGCAACAACAAGGGCTGACTATTTTCATGGTCACCCACGATTTAAAAGAAGGGTTTAAGTTAGGTAGTCGATTGTGGGTATTCGATAAAATTCGCCACGATCCACACGCCCCTGAGCGTTTTGGGGCTCAAATTACCTATGACATTGCGCTCAACCACCAGCAACTGGGAGCGCAAGATTTAAAAGATATTCAACATTCAATTAAGAGAGGAGAACAAGCATGAGTGAATTACTCTATGAAGATGATTTGCCCGGAAACAGCCACTGGTCGCTACAACTCGCAGCAGGAACCGCATTGAGGCTAACCGACATCGAAGGAGGGGCTAATGTCGGCATGTTATTTTACAACCCTCACAATCTTCTGGAACGCTATAATGCACCCGATACGCTAAAGTGCCAGCACACCTTTAAACTCACTGCGGGCCACTGTCTCTATTCGGATATGGGTCATATTTTCTGCTCTATCGTCGAAGATACCACTGGTTGGATCGATACCGTTGCCGGAACCACCAACAAAGCAATGGTCAATCAACGCTGGGGTGAACGCGATTATCAGCATGATCGCAATAACTGGAAACAAAACGGCTACGACAGCTTTTTAGTTGAAATTGCGAAATATGGTTTAGGTGATCGCGATCTGGCGGCTAATCTGAATTTATTTAGTAAAGTCGCTACCGATGAAGACGGCGCACTCGTTTATGCCCCAGAGCACTCCAAAGCGGGCGACTCCATTACCCTGCGCTTTGAAATGGACACCGTTGTAGTCATGAATAGTTGTCCTCATCCACTCAATCCGGCTGAACAATACCCGCACAAAGGCGTTCACTTTGAAGTCCTCCGTGCGGATCCAGTTCAGGATGATGATTTATGTCTGAACTCTCGACCTGAAAACGGCCGTGGTTTTGAAAACACCCGTCGTTACTGTCTGGGTTTAGGTATTGCTAAATAAGGAGAATGTGATGATCAAACAAAGTCCACTCAAAGCTGAAGATGCTATCTACCGTGAAACAGTTGATGCGGGTACTTACTGGCTACACACCGTTAAAGCGGGACAAACTTTTCGAATTGTCGACCTAGAAGGTAATCAGGCCGCAGATACCCTGTTTTTCAGTGCTGAAGATCCAGCAGAGCGTTATAGCGCTGTTGACACCATCCGTGAACAAGGCAATGTCTATCTGAGCACCGATACCGTATTGATGAGTAATCACTGTCGCCCAATGCTAACGATTACTGCTGATACCTGCGGCCGACATGACACTTTAGGCGGTGCCTGCGCCACCGAAAGTAACCAAATCCGCTATGCGCTAGAAAAGAAAAATATGCATGCCTGTCGCGACAGTTGGTTACTCGCCGTGACTGAAAATCCTGAGTATGGCTTAAGCAAACGAGACATCACTCATAATATTAACTTTTTTATGAATGTACCGATTACCACTGAAGGCGGTCTGACCTTTGCCGATGGGATTAGTGCACCGGGCAAATATGTCGAATTAACAGCCCAAATGGATGTGTTGGTGCTGATTTCGAACTGTCCACAGCTCAATAACCCCTGTAATGCCTATAATCCAACTCCAGTCGAAACTCTGATCTGGAACTAAATCGTAAAGAGCGCAAGGACGACCTTGGCGAACGCTCATTTATATTTGCGGGACGACCCGCGTGATTTGCGAGAAGCAAGAGCGAGTTGACTATGTTTTCCAAAGTGTTAATTGCCAACCGAGGGGCGATTGCCTGCCGGATTATCCGGACACTCAAAGCGATGGGAATCACGGCGGTAACAATTTACCATAATGCCGATGCCGATAGCCGTCATGTTCACGGTGCGGATGAATCCTATTCACTCGGCGATGGCAGCGCCGCACAGACTTATCTTAACCAAGACCTCATTATTGAAATTGCCAAACGCTCCGGAGCCGAGGCGATTCATCCCGGCTACGGATTTTTAAGTGAAAATCCCGATTTTGCCAAGCGCTGCGAACAGGAAAATCTGGTCTTTTTAGGCCCAACGGCCACCCAGATGGTCGACTTTGGCTTAAAACATAAAGCCCGTGCCCTCGCCCAGCAAGCCCATGTTCCGTTACTCCCCGGCACCGAATTATTAGAAACCGTAGAAGAGGCCATTCAACAAGCCGAACACATCGGTTACCCGGTCATGCTCAAAAGTACCGCCGGAGGGGGTGGTATCGGCATGCAACGCTGTAATGATGTAGCAAGCCTTCAAAATGCATTCGAAACCGTTAAACGTTTAAGTGAAAATAACTTCAGTAACAGTGGGGTTTTCTTAGAAAAATTCATTGAGCGTGCCCGCCATATTGAAGTTCAAATTTTTGGTGATGGCCAAGGTGAAGTGATCGCCATTGGTGAGCGTGATTGTTCCGCACAGCGGCGGAACCAAAAAGTCGTCGAAGAGTGCCCGGCCCCCCATTTAAGTGATGCCACTCGCGCCCAGTTGCATCAAACCGCCGTTCGGCTTGGTCAGACCTGCCATTATCGCAGTGCGGGAACCGTTGAATATGTATTCGATGCCGATACTCAGCAATTTTATTTTCTGGAAATGAACACCCGGTTGCAAGTTGAGCACGGCGTCACCGAACAAGTTTATGGGATCGACTTAGTTCGCTGGATGATCGAACTCGGTTCAGGCGATATCGCACCATTGTCACAATTAGCCGCTGATTTGGTCCCACATGGCCATGCCATACAAGCTCGCTTATACGCTGAAGATCCCAGTAAACAGTTCCGCCCTAGTGCCGGATTGGTTAGTCATGTTGCTTTCCCTGAAGTCTCCCTCCCTGAACAGCGTATCGATCATTGGCTCGAAACCGGGATCACTGTACCAGCACTGTTTGACCCAATGCTGGCGAAGCTTATTGCCTGGCAGGAGAATCGTGAACAAGCACTTCATAAATTGTCACAGATGCTGGGTGAAACTGAAGTTTACGGCATTGAAACCAACCGTGATTATCTACTGGCGCTCTTACAAAGCGACGTGATGCAACAAGGCCATATACTCACTCAAAGCTTAGGCCAATTCCACGCCCCGAGTGAAACCATTGATGTGATCCGTGGCGGCACACAAACCACGATCCAGGATTATCCGGGACGTATCGGTTATTGGCACATTGGGGTACCGCCATCAGGGCCTATGGACTCACGTTCTTTCCAACTTGGGAATCAACTACTGGGTAATCCATCTGATTGCAGTGGTTTGGAAATGACCTTAAACGGCCCGACACTCAGTTTTAACAGTGAACGAAAAATTGTCCTAACCGGTGCGGATATCGATGCTTCACTGGATGGCCAAACACTTGCGATGTGGCAAGTCATCACGGTGGCCGCAGGCAGTGTTTTAAAATTAGGTAAGATCAAAGATACCGGTAGCCGCAGTTACCTGCTCATTGAAGGTGGCTTTAATTGCCCACTGTATTTGGGAAGCCGTGCAACCTTTACGCTGGGCCAGTTTGGCGGACATGTGGGACGCACACTGCAGGCTGGGGATGTACTACATCTTTTTGACGTCCAAACAACCCCGCTGGACGCCCAAATCCCCGCAGCCGTTCGCCCTCAACTGACGCATGAATGGCAAATTCGAGTCATTTACGGGCCACATGGAGCACCGGACTTTTTCACCGAAGACGATATACAAACCCTCTTTACCAGTGCCTATGAAGTGCACTATAACTCCAGTCGAACCGGCGTTCGGCTGATTGGTCCTAAACCACAATGGGCTCGTGAAGATGGCGGTGAAGCCGGCTTACACCCATCCAACCTACACGATAACGCTTATGCTGTCGGAACCATCGATTTTACCGGTGATATGCCGGTGATTTTAGGTCCGGATGGCCCAAGCCTAGGCGGTTTTGTCTGTCCGGCGACAATTATTAAAGCTGATTTGTGGATGATGGGGCAACTCAAAGCCGGGGATAAAGTCCGTTTTATTGCGGTTTCAATGGCCGATGCGCAGCAGATTGAACGCGCACAGCTGAAAGAACTCTCCAGCTTTACCGCCCAACCGGTTGCGTATACGCCTGCACCTATCGAAACGCCGGTGTTGAAAACCATTGACGCCAGCCGTTATGGTGAACGCGTTGTCTATCGTCCAAGTGGCGATGATTACTTGTTGGTTGAATATGGTCCGCAAGTACTGGATATCCGGCTGCGTTTTCGTGCTCATGCACTGATGCTGTGGCTGGAAAATGCTCACATCGATGGGATCCATGAACTCACCCCGGGGATCCGCTCACTGCAGATCCACTATGATAATTTAACCCTGCCGGTTGAGGAGCTGCTCACCCTTCTGGAACAGGCTGAAAGCGAACTGACGAATATCGATGAAATGAAAGTTCCAGCCCGTATCGTACGGCTGCCGCTTTCATGGGACGATGAAGCGACCCGCTTAGCAATCCAGAAATATGATCAGATCGTGCGCAAAAATGCACCTTGGGCTCCCTCGAATATCGAGTTTATTCGCCGAATTAATGGTCTTGATTCCGTGGATGAAGTGAAACAGATCTTGTTTAACGCTCGCTATTTGGTGATGGGCTTAGGTGATGTTTATCTGGGCGCACCGGTTGCGACGCCTTTAGATCCGCGCCATCGCTTAGTGACGACCAAATACAATCCGGCTCGAACCTGGACTCCGGAAAATGCCGTGGGTATCGGTGGGGCTTATCTGTGTGTTTACGGCATGGAAGGCCCGGGCGGATATCAGTTTGTGGGTCGCACGCTGCAGATGTGGAATCGCTATCGCGTCACTCAAGAGTTTGAAAAACCGTGGCTACTGCGCTTTTTTGACCAGATCGAGTTTTATGAAGTCAGTGCCGAAGAACTCAAACGAATTCGCCGCGAATTTCCGAAAGGCAACTATCCACTCGATATTCAGCATACGGAATTCTCGCTCGCCGAATACAACCAGATCCTTGAGCAAAATCACGATGAGATCGTGGCTGCCAAAACGCGTCAACAGCAAGCCTTTGAAGCCGAGCGGCAACGCTGGATTGAAACCGGTCAGGCCAACTTCAACAGTGAAGCCGATTTAATGACCGTCGAAGAAGATGCGCCACTGGAACTGACCGACAACCAACAAGCCGTTGAAAGCCTGGTCTCCGGAAGTGTCTGGAAAGTATTGGTCAAACCCGGCGATACGGTGCAAGCCGACCAACCGCTGATCATTGTTGAATCGATGAAAATGGAAATTGAAATCACGGCTCCTGTCGCAGGCAAAATTGTGGACATTATGCATACCGAAGGTCATGCCATCCACGCCGGACAAACGTTATTAATTCTGGAGGAAAACGCATGATCTATCCGATGACGATTGACGCAATCCACCACGCATATGCATCTGGCTCAATCACACCTCAGCAATTGCTGAGCGACTGTCTGGCAGCGGCTAAAGCCGATACGCATCAGGTCTGGATTAGCACGGTCACTGAAGCACAACTGCAAAACTATATTGAGGCACTGGAAGGACATAGTCCACTAGATAAACCTTTATTTGGGATCCCCTTTGCGATTAAAGATAATATCGATTTAGTTGGGCTTAACACCACAGCCGCTTGCCCGGATTTTAGCTATACGCCCGAGCAAAACGCATTCGTGGTCGAAAAACTAATTGAAGCAGGTGCGATTCCACTGGGCAAAACCAATCTAGATCAATTCGCAACCGGCTTAGTTGGAACTCGAAGCCCTTATGGTGCTTGCCAAAATAGCTTTAATCCCGAGTACATTTCCGGAGGATCCAGTGCCGGTTCGGCGGTTTCTGTAGCAACGGGGCAAGTCGTGTTCTCTTTGGGAACCGACACAGCGGGCTCCGGTCGTGTTCCGGCCTCATTTAACAATATTCTGGGACTCAAAGGCAGTGTCGGTTGCATCAGTTGTAGCGGTGTCGTCCCGGCTTGCAAAAGCCTCGACTGCGTGACCATTTTTGCGAAAACAGCCGCTGATCTAGCGCTGATTTGGCCGGTAGCCGCTCAGTTTGACAGCAGCGATCCATTTGCCCGTGAACAACCTGAACAATTAGCCACTCATCTGCAAACCTTTACATTTGGTGTGCCGGATAGTGCATCACTTGAATTTTTTAGTGATGATGCCGCCCAAGACTTGTTCTATGATTCCATCGAGCAATTAAAAGCGATGGGAGGCCAAGCGGTCAACGTTGACCTCAAACCCTTCTTAGATGCTGCCAAATTGCTGTATGAAGGCCCGTGGGTTGCCGAACGTCTGGCCGCGACCGAAGCGTTCTTTACCGAGCATCAGCAAAGTTGCCTGCCGGTGATTCAAACCATTATTGGTAACTCTAAAGGCTATAGCGCCGTCGATGCTTACAAAGCACTTTACCAACTTAAGTCACTCAAGCGCATCGCCGATGCCAGCTTAGCGCAGGTTGATTTTATCGTCACACCAACGGCCAGCACCATCTATACGATTGAACAGCTTGAACAGGATCCCATTACCCTAAACAGCCATCTGGGAACTTACACCAATTTTATGAATCTGCTCGATTATGCAGCCATAGCCCTACCGAGTGGATTTCGTCAAAACGGCCCTAAACAGGGATTGCCATTTGGCATCACGTTATTTGGTCAAACGTTCTGTGAAGATGCTTTGCTGACGTTGGCTTCACGCTGGCAAAAGCAGCTGGGTTTACCTTTAGGAGCACTCCCCGCTCAGGCCACTAGTATCGATTTGGCAGTATGCGGAGCACACTTAAGTGGCATGCCTCTCAATCATCAGTTAACCGAAAAAGGGGCCGTGCTCATTGAACAAACCACGACCGCCTCACACTACCAATTGTACGCACTGGCCAGTGAACAGCCGCAACGGCCCGCTTTGGTTCGCTCAACCCAAGGGGAGTCGATTGAGATCGAAATTTGGCGTTTACCCGCTGAGCATCTGGCCGATTTTCTAGCTGGAATTAAAGCTCCTCTGGGCTTGGGTCAGGTCGAACTGAACGATGGCCGTCTGGTCAATGGTTTTATCTGCGAACCGGCAGCCCTCAAGGGAGCCACCGAAATTACCCATCTTAAAAGCTGGCGAGCCTATATGGCTTCGCTCTAAAGAAGGCCGATGAGCCTCATCGGCGGTTAGCATCAACTGAAACGCATTTCAGATTTCTGGATTGAAATGCGTTTTTTATTCAGCCCACTATTCCCATTAATTTCAGTATTCTAAAAATCACGATCTCTCAAGACATGATAAAATAAGTCTATCATTTATCTGAAAAATACACGCATCATGCCTACTTCATTGCCCGGTTTTACTCAAGGCGCTTCAATTTTTGAAGTCGAAACCCACCGCCCCGCGATTGATTCCATTAACCCGGTCACTTATTCACAAATTAAAACGCCACGTGCCATGCGGCAATTACAGATGTCCTTGCTGATCCCCAGAACAGAGACGCTCAAACCTGCTGTCGTTTATTTCCCAGGTGGAGGATTTACCAATGCCGTTCACGAAAAATTTATTCAAATGCGCATGGCTCTGGCCGAATCCGGTTTTGTGGTGGCTGCCGCTGAATATCGGGTGATTCCAGATTGCTTCCCGGCTCCCGTGATTGATGGTAAAACCGCGATCCGTTTTTTACGTGAGCACGCGACGGATTTTGGCATTGACCCGAATCGAATTGCCGTATTGGGCGACTCAGCCGGCGGCTATCTGTCACAGATGGTCGCCTTAGCCGATAGTCCCGAATTTGAGCAGGGACAATGGCTCCATCAGTCATCCAAAGTCCAAGCCTGTGTCACGATTTATGGTATATCCAATCTATTAAATATCGGTGAAGGATTCGGTCCTGAAGTCGATGACGTTCATCATTCTCCGGCCGCAACCGAAGCCTTACTATTACACGGCCCGGCATTTTATCAGTTTGCGGGTGCCAGCATTTTTGATGCTCCCGAACAAGCGCTGGCCGCTAGCCCAATGGGCTACTTAGAAGGGCCTAAACCACCGATGCTAATTCTACACGGCAGCGCCGATACACTGGTTAGCCCCGAACAGAGTCAACAACTTTATGAAGCACTAAAGGCTCGTCAACAACCAGTTGACTACGAGCTTTTGAAAAATGCAGGGCACGGTGATCTGGTTTGGTTTCAACCAGCAATATTTAACCGAGTTGGTCAGTGGTTAGAACATCATCTACAACTTTGATGACAAATGAACCTGAAGGGCCATCCGCGCTATGAATGCACCTTTAAGCATCGTTTGTGGAGAATGACTACACAGCTCAACATCTATCTTCCCTAAATCAAGAAGCCAGATGGCTGTAAAATAGTCACGAAAAGTCAGTAGATCCTAGCCAAAAGCTCCATAAAAAGGTAGATTGGATACCTAATTTTTAGATGGTCCAGCGTATTATGACAGACTATCGCCTAAAATTTCATCGCCTATCAATCCTGAAAATCTCGGCTGTGAAACAGAGTTAATTTCCTGTACTAAACGCTAAAAACATTCATGTGGGAACTATTCAATGTCAGTTAAAGATATGCTGTTGGCGCTTGCGGTTGTCGTCGCCTGGGGGATCAACTTTGTGGTGATCAAAGTTGGACTGGAAGGAATGCCGCCACTATTACTGGCCGGACTGCGCTTTTTATTTACTGCCATCCCGGCCGTATTCTTCATTAAACTGCCCAAAGTTCCGTTTAAATGGGTTGCTCTCTATGGCTTAACCATCAATTTTGGTCAGTTTTCGCTGTTGTTTATTGCTCTGAAACTGGGGCTGCCTGCCGGGATTGCATCGCTCCTATTACAGGCGCAAGCTTTCTTCACCTTATTGATCGGAACCTTTTTATTTAAAGAACAACTCAAGTTCTATCATCTACTGGCCATGTTGCTCGCCATTGGCGGGATTCTCTTATTAGCCTTGCCTCACTCCGGTGATGGAGGCCATGTCACATTACTGACACTGCTTTTAATTATGGGCGCGGCCTTATCTTGGGGGCTTGGGAATATCACCAATAAAGTCATTGTGCAGCGCTATTCGGTCAATATGATGTCACTGGTCGTCTGGGGCTCATTTGTCCCGATGTTCGGATTCATGCTGAGTTCTTTACTTTTCGAAGGTCCTCACGCCATGGCGAACAGTATTCTGAATATTCAATGGCATAACGTTCTGGCTCTGGTGTATTTATCTGGTATTGCATCCATCATGGGGTACGGTAGTTGGGGTTATTTGCTGGGACGTTATGAAACTTGGCGTATTGCCCCTCTATCGTTGTTGATCCCGGTCATCGGCCTTATCAGTGCGAATTTGTTGTTAGGGGAAAATTTAAATGCCATGCAAATCACGGGAGCATTAGTCATTGGATTGGCCCTGATCATCAATCTTTTTGGCAATCGCATCATCACGTTATTGCAACTACGACTGGCTAAACCTGAATAATAATAGTCTAACCATGCAGACGACTAAGTCTGCATGGCATTATCGATCTTTAAACAAAAGCCCTTCAAAAATATCCGGCTCCAAAGCCTGGCTAAACAAGAAACCTTGATAGATATGACATCCCCGATATTTTAAAAACTGCAACTGATAATCAGTTTCGACCCCTTCAGCAATCACATCTAGACCAAGATTCTCCGACATGGCAATAATTGTAGAAATAATCGTCCCTTGATGTTCACCATCCGCTTTAACTTCATCCACAAACGATTTATCAATTTTAAGGCAGTTAATCGGTAATTGATTTAAATACGCTAAAGAGGAGTACCCTGTTCCGAAATCATCAACCGAAAAACGGACCCCGATATCCCGCAACTGTTGAATTTTATGAATGGTCTCCTGAATATTGGTCACCAAAACCCCTTCAGTGATTTCCAGTTCCAGCAAATTGGGATCACAGCCTTCTTCATGGATGATTGCCAATGTTTCTTGGACAAAACGACTCCGGTGAAACTGCTTCGGACTCACGTTGACTGAGAGAGTGGTAAAGGTTTTAGGTAACCCGCGATCCTGCCATTGTTTCAGGGCCCGACAAGCCCCCCGCATAATCCAGGCGCCAAGAGAGACAATAAACCCGGATTCTTCCGCCAGTGGAATAAACTGCCCCGGAGAAATCCAACCTCGTTCGCTATCAAACCAACGCAGCAAGGTTTCAGCCCCCACCATCTGATAATCATCGTTATACCGAGGCTGATAATACAAAACCATATCATGGCTATGCATCGCTTGACGCATTAACAATTGCAATTCATGACGTTGATGCACTCGCGTGGCCATCTCCTCAATAAAGAAATGACTCCCCGAACGGCCGCTTTCTTTACCGTGATACAAAGCTATATCAGCCTGTCGGAAAATTTCATAGGCACTCCCCTGCCGACTTGGGAATAAAGCAATCCCAACAGTCATTGACAAGTTCACTTCATTCGATCGGATCTGAAAACCATTGACCATACTCGCTCGAACCTTATTAGCGAACAGTAACGCCTCTCGAATTGCAGTTTGTTTCTGTTCACCTAAGTCGGCGAGTAATATGGCAAATTCATCGCCACTCACCCGTGCGACGATCCCTTTATGATGAGTCACTTTGCGAAGCCGCTTTGCTATCAAACGCAATAAGGCATCGCCGATATGATGATCAAATAGATCGTTGACATTTTTGAAGTGATCCACGTCTAAATACAACAACGCGCCATAGTGATGATCCGAATGGCGCTGTTGTAACCGTTTTTCCAGCTCAATTAACAACCGACGCCGATTGACCAATCCGGTCACATCATCATAAGAGTAATGAAATTCCAATTGCTGACGAGTTTGCTGATACTCATTGATATTCGATAGCGTTCCCAACATCCGTAACGGGGTATTGCCTTCGTATTCAACAATCTGTCCTCGAGCCAGAACCCAGATATATTCACCCTTTTTATTTAAAAGACGATGGATATGTTTAAATTCCCTGATTTGCCCACTTAAATATTGATCCAAAGATTGCCGGAATGAGTCATGGTCGTCTTCATGGATCCGCGATTCCCATTCATAAAATTCAGCCTCAACTTTATCGGGTTCCAGCCCCAACAACTGGCACCATTGCGGACTGTAAATCATTTTATGAGCGCTAATGTGCCATTCCCAGACGCCATTACCTGACCCCGTTAATGCATATTGCCAATACTGTTCATCCTGCTTCGCTTTAGCCAGTGAGCTGGTCACCATTTGGCCTATACCGAAGATTGATTCATAGAGTCGCCCGAGCTCACCATGGGCCTTCACCATATGTCCTAGGGGATGTTGCTGCTGTTTTAAGGCATCAGCACTACACGTCATTGCCAAAACCGGATTGACCAACCAACGCCGCAATAGCCAGGCCAAAATAAAAACAACTAACACGGCAACACCAAACTGCATCAAAAAATGCTTTAGCAAATCAAGTTTATGCTGTTGCCAGCGGGCAGAAAAATTATAATTTAAATAAAGTACACCACTCTGGATGTGATGGTTTTCATCATCCCACTGAACCAGTTGATAACGTTGGCCCTGTAACTGATCCGAGTTGACTTGTCTTAATGCTCCCGAATTTAACGTCTGGGTATAACTAGCAACAGAAAAATCAGGTAACAAATCTGGCTGTAATTTTTTACCACGCAAAACCATCTGGCTATCTAGCAGAATTTTCTTTTTAGAATCAATGAGCAGCAGTCGTCTTACCGAGCCATCATCCAGTAAGTGAACCACATCGGTTTCTCCCTCAGTAGACAATAACTGCTTATGAGAGTGACGAATCACAAATGCGATCTGACGGCTAAATTGCTGCAGATTGTGTTGCTCTGTAGCTAACGCCTGTTGATAATTTTGTCCTAGGGTTTGCCAAAAAAAAACACTATTAACAACGCCCCATATCACTAACACAATTAAAGGGATCAAGATGCTTAATGATAACCGACGCATTACCTAAATACCCTTTGCAAACGATTCATCCAGTTATCTCCCTATACCTGATGATATTATTTTTATTATGATTTTTGTCATTAAATGAACTATGATGGTAAACAGGGGAAATTGACTGTAAACATATCTCACCTACACATTCACTACTGATGAACAGATATTCCCGAAATAAACGAATATACATTTCGACTCATTGCTGATTATGAGAGTTTCCCTGTTCGGGACAAAAAAGGAAAGAACAAATTGAAGGATTTGATTCGAATATCCAGTATCCGATATTTCTTGCCGTATACTTTTTCAATAAATTGCTTATAGATTATACAAAATAGAATTGTCATATATCATCGGCTATATTAACTATTCAATCATATTGCCAACAATACCCATTGTATACTCACTGTTTATCTAGCCGATTGATGCATGATAAGTTCATTATTATCACTTATCATGCCCTATTCTATATTAACTCACATCAACGCGCGCTACATTCAACGCGCGTCTGAGTAAAATAAAACCGAACACTAAAAGCCATGATTTAAATTAAAGTTGGCGTAATGCTTCAATTCGTTTCTGAATTGGAGGATGGCTCATCAATAATTCGCTCATATTCGAACGTCCTTTAATCCCAAAGGCCATCATCGAACCTTCTAACTCACTCTCATGACCCCGTTCCAGACGCTGTAGTGCAGCAATCATTTTACTACTGCCCACCAATTTAGCACTCCCGGCGTCAGCTCGATATTCACGCTGACGTGAGAACCACATCACGACCACAGAGGCCAACATTCCGAAGACCAGCTCCAACACGAAAGTCGTCATCATATAAGCCAGCCCACCTATGGCGGGACGCTCGTCATCACTATTATTACCCACATTAGAAATAATTCCAGCCACGACCCGCGACAAGAAGATCACGAAGGTATTCAATACCCCCTGAATCAGAGTCATGGTGACCATATCACCATTGGCAATATGACTGATTTCATGCGCTAAAACAGCTTCAGCTTCATCTTTTGACATGGCATCCAGCAAACCTGAACTCACGGCCACCAAGGCATTATTACGGCTTGCGCCGGTTGCGAATGCATTCATTTCCGGAGAATAATAGATAGCCACTTCCGGCATGCCGATCCCAGCGGCTTGAGCCTGACGACGAACGGTATCCACTAACCAGTATTCCCGTTCACTTCGAGGCTGACTAATCACTTCAGCACCCACGGAACGCTTCGCTATCCATTTCGACATCAAAAGGGAAATAAACGAACCACCAAAGCCGAATACAGCAGCCAGAACTAATAACCCCATATATCCCCGAGGATTAATTCCCGTCACCGCAAAGATAATATTCAGGACAATGCCCAACACCAGCACAACGGCCAAGTTGGTGAGAATATACAGCACTATACGTTTCATTTGTTAACGCCTACCGTTAAAAGTAACTAAAAGTTAATATTGGTGCTTGATGTTAAAATGCAAGACCAATGGCTGGATATTAGCTTTATCTTACGGTCAGTCAAGTGAGCTATCATCGAAAATATGGAGGCTATTCATCGGTTAAATCGGCAATCCCATCACCAAGCCGCTGCCACGGGACACGAAGGAGCCACGCGACTCTATAACAATTTTGTTACATCCAGTGATGTAGACATTTGGTATGGGTCCACAGGACCTTGCTGATGATCCATCACCCCCAACAAAGGCGCATCGATGTTGGCCTTTAAATACGCCACATTCTCATCCAGCACCTCAGTACGCGGCACAACATGATTGGCGACCCATCCGACAACCTGACAACCATAGTGCGTGATGGATTCAATACTGAGCAACGCATGGTTAATACATCCCAGACGAATACCAACCACCAGCACAACGGGCCAGCGATGCCCACTCACCCAATCCGAAAAACGCTGCGTATCATTTAATGGAACCTGCCACCCCCCAGCACCTTCGATCAAAACCATCTCAGCCCCTTCAGATATCTGACTCAGCTGTTGATCCAAAATATCAGTCCGGATCGGTTTTCCAATTTGCGCGGCTGCAATATGCGGCGCAATTGCCGGTTGAAACAAATTGGGATTAACCCAATTGTAAGGTAATTTTCGATAACTATGTGCTAATAATGCCCGGCCATCTTCGTTGCTCCATTCCCCTTCTTGATATTCTGCACCGGAGGCAACCGGCTTAAATCCATCGGCCCGACATTGTTGGGCCTTAAATGCTTCTAGCAGTGAACAAGTCACGACTGTTTTGCCCACCTCCGTATCCGTTCCGGTCACAAATAGAATAGGATAAGGTCTCTGACTCATTTTCTAAATACTCCATAAATAACTTGATAAGTGGCCGGTAATTGCAGGGAATCGGTCACAAAATTTTGCTCATAATAACGTTCGGCACTACGTAATTGTGACGGCGTCATTAATCCTGGTCGGCGATGATCTAAATGATTAGCCCCAAAACCTTTCAATTCCCGTAGTAAATCTCGCAATTGAGCATAATAAAGCACCATGGGTTCACAGCTTAAATCAGCCTGTTGCCAGGAATGCTGCTGCCAGGCCTGCTGCTCAATCGCCTCCAAAGAAAGAAACGTCCGAATATGAGCTTCACCATCGACCACCTGAAAACTCTGCTGCAATTCAGCTAAAGTGCCTTGTGCCAGTGAACTCCAAAGGAGCATTCCCCCCGGGGCTAACACCCGCCAACACTCAGCTAAAGCCTGCCCCAAATGATCACACCATTGCAGGGCCAGATTTGAGAAGATCAAATCGCAGCAACTATCTGCCAATGGAAGTGACTCGGCATCCCCTTGAATCAGCATTGCGGGGGTATTGCGCTGAGCACTCATTTTCAACATTGCCGGGCTTAAATCGACGCCAATCAATCGCTGACAGTCTTGCGCGAGCTGCGGTAAAAAATAACCACTGCCGCACCCCAAATCTAAACGCGTTGAGAGCATCGCCGAAGACCCGATCAATGACCACAATCGCTGCCCGGTCGAACGCTGCAAAGTTGAAAATTGATCATAAGAGGCCGCAGCCTGACCAAAACGGCTGGCAATCGCCTGCTTAGTGGCCATCATGGCATGACCTCATTCTGAGCAAAAACAACAGCAAGCTCATTCAGGCTTTCGGCCAATTGCACGATATCTTGCTGCTGATGTGCCGCTGTTAGTGTAATCCGCAACCGAGCCTGCCCTTGAGGAACCGTTGGAGGACGAATCGCACTGACCCAGAAGCCTTTTTCCCGTAGTGCCTGTGAAAGTGCCAACGCCGTTTCCGATGACCCCACCCACAAAGGTTGAATGGCCGTATCCGAAGCCATCATGGTCCACGGCGTCTGCTCCATCAACGATTTAAAGCATTGAATATTTTCCCGAAGCTGTTGCTGCTGCTGTTGCTGACGAATCAGCGACAATGCCGCTTGCACGGCACAAGCTTGTGCGGCGGGCATTGCCGTCGAGTAGATATATTCCCGGCCAAAATTCGTCAAAAACGCGATCAGATCGTCACTTCCCCCCACCATAGCCCCACCGACACCGAAAGCTTTGCCAAATGTTGCCATTCGGATCTGAGGCTGGACCTGATACACATCACAACTTCCCCGTCCCTGTTGGCCTAATACACCGATTCCGTGGGCGTCATCTACCATCAGCCAAGCCTGATGCTGCTCGCAAATCTGGGCCATTTGATGCAATGGTGCTTGATCACCATCCATGCTAAACACGCCTTCCGTCACCACCAGTTTGTTCGTTGCATCAGAGCGACTTAGATACTTGAGCAATGCTTCTGGCTGATTATGTAAAAAGCGCCGCATCGAGGCCTGACTGGTTAAACCGGCATCAATTAAGGAAGCGTGGTTTAGTTTATCCTGCAACAGTAAATCATCTGCCTCCAACAATGTTTTCAATACCAACTGATTGGCACTGAAACCACTGGTCAACAGCATCACTCGATCAACGCCTAACCAATCACTTAGCTGCTCAGCCAATTGATGATGGGCTTGCTGATATCCGGTTACTAACGGTGAACCACCGGAGCCCACGCCATAACGAGCCGCGCCCTGTTGATACGCCTGAATGACATCTGGATGCTGGGCCAGCCCCAGATAATCATTACTGGAAAAATTTAGGTAACTGCGGCCATTGGCAAAAAATAATCGCCCCGTCGGGGCATCATTCACCTGACACTGACGATATAATGAGCTGGCGCGCCGCTGCGTCAGCCGGTTAAATTGATTTGCAAACAAAGTCATGATTAAGATGCATCATAAAAAAAGTCAGACTCATTGGCTTTTTTAACGACCTGCCGGTACAACGCTTCTTCCTGTTCTTCGTTGCCGATCTCGGTCGATACAGCTTCAGGACGCATCCCTAGTTTCCGTAGTAGTTTCATATCACTGCTTTCTTCCGGATTCGGGGTCGTTAATAATTTACAGCCATAGAAAATCGAATTAGCTCCGGCCATAAAACAAAGTGCCTGAGTCTGCTCATTCATGGATTCCCGTCCAGCCGACAGTCGCACATGAGATTCCGGCATCATGATCCGCGCCACAGCAATACAGCGGATGAAATCGAAGTGATCGAGATCAGCCACATCTTCCAATGGGGTCCCTTTGACTTTAACCAACATATTAATCGGCACACTCTGTGGATGAGTCGGTAAGTTAGCCAGCTGCATCAATAACGCACTACGATCAGAGGCCTCTTCACCTAACCCCATGATACCCCCAGAACAAATTTTCATTCCGGCATTACGCACATATTCTAAGGTGGTCAACCGATCATCGTAGCTACGCGTAGTAATAATCTGTTGGTAATATTCACGGGAGGTATCCAAATTATGGTTGTAATAATCCAGCCCTGCACCAGCCAGTTCTTCAGCCTGATGCTGATCGAGCATGCCCAACGTCATACAGGTTTCCATCCCCAGAGCTTTCACCCCTTCAACCATTTTGACCAAATAGGGCATATCCCGCTGCTTTGGATTTTTCCAGGCCGCTCCCATACAAAAACGAGTTGAGCCATTCGCTTTGGCTTTTTTCGCTTCATTGATCACGTGCTCAACTTCCATCAATCGTTCCGCTTCAACACCAGTATCATAGCGGGCACTCTGTGGACAGTATTTACAGTCTTCGGGACAAGCCCCGGTTTTAATCGAAAGTAACGTCGAAATTTGCACCTGATTCGGATCAAAAAACTGACGATGAATACTCTGAGCCTGAAACAGCAGATCATTAAACGGCAAAGCAAATAACTGGGTCACTTCGGCAAGCGTCCAGTCATGGCGGATTAAATTTGGCATAGTGGATTGATTTCATGAATTTGGGAAATTTATGGAATAGTCTAGTTCGGGCGCGTAAACTGTCAACTTATGATTTTTATAAAATTTACAACAGACTAAAAAATGACCAATATTATCGAACGGGATCGCCAAACCGTCTGGCATCCATATACCGCGATGAGTCATCCCCTTCCCTGCTATCCAGTTGCGCGGGCCGAAGGGGTCTATTTACATCTAGAAGATGGCCGTACTCTCATCGATGGCATGTCATCTTGGTGGGCCGCTATTCACGGCTATAATGTTCCGGAACTCAATCTGGCTGCGCAAACTCAATTAAGCCAAATGTCTCATGTCATGTTTGGCGGTATCACACATCGCCCCGCTGTTGAGTTATGTGAACTATTAGTGCAGATCACGCCAGAAGGGTTAGATAAAGTGTTTTTGGCCGATTCAGGCTCAGTCGCCGTTGAAGTTGCCCTTAAAATGGCCATGCAATATTGGCAGGGTCAAGGACAAAAACGCACTAAATTTGCCACAATCGGTCGGGGCTATCACGGCGATACTTTTGCCGCCATGTCCGTGACCGATCCGGCCAACAGCATGCACTCAATGTATCAGGGATTTGTGCCAGAGCAGTTTTTCGCCAAGCCTCCCCAATGTCGTTTCAGCGAGCCGTGGGATGCAGCCGACTTAGATTCATTAAAACAGATACTCAGCCAGCACGGTGCTGATATTGCCGCCATTATATTAGAGCCAATTGTTCAGGGCGCTGGTGGAATGCGGATCTACCATCCCAATTATCTACAAGGGGTCCGCCAACTATGCGATGAGTACGGAATATTGTTAATCGCCGACGAAATTGCCACCGGTTTTGGCCGAACCGGAAAATTATTTGCTTGTGAGCATGCTCAGATCAGCCCCGATATTCTCTGTGTGGGTAAAGCCATGACTGGCGGCTATCTGACACAATCAGCCGTGCTGACCACAACCCACGTTGCCACAATGATCGATCACAGCCCAGCCGGCGTATTTATGCATGGTCCTACCTTTATGGGCAATCCGTTGGCTTGCAGTATTGCGCTAGCCAGCATCCGAAAATTGCTCGCAATGGATTGGCAAACCAAACTGCAATCGATTGAAGCCCAACTCAAAAGCGAACTATGGCCCGCACTGGAATTAACCGCTGTCGCGGATGTTCGAGCCATTGGGGCGATAGGTGTCATTGAATTACATCAGCCGGTTGATCTCGCTACTATTCAGAAACAATTTGTCGATTTAGGCGTCTGGATCCGGCCTTTCGGTAAGCTCGTCTATATTATGCCGCCTTACATTATCGAGCCGGAGCAACTCACACAGATCACAACGGCCATGAAAACAGTGATCGCTCACTTAAACTAATGCGCATTATCCTATAGATTCCAAAGGGTCGTTTCCTCTGGAGATCGATGGTCGGGAATCTATAGTTTAAGTTCATGAAATCATATAAAAAAAGCAGTCACTGCATGCAGAGGATACCTCCCAAAGCAGCGACTGCCTGAATAGCCTGATATTTCCAAATTTTGAACGCTATTTAAATGCGTTTAAAGTACTCATAGGACGCATCGTATTCGGATTCCAAGCCCCCATCGTATAGCTTTGGAAATTAGCCGCTTCAGGTTCCCAGTAAAACACGCCTAATCCTCTGCCATTATTAACATTTTTCACATAGTTAATCATGGTCGAGACAATGTTCTGAGCATTGCTATCATTCCAGGAAGCCCCGATCTCGGTAATCATCACATCTTTGTTATAACGAGAAACCAAATAATTAAGGTTGCTATAACATGCCGATTCAGCTTGCTGCCACGTCATACCACTGGCAGTCGTCGGATAAATCGATGCTCCAATGATGTCATATTTCGCACCGTGGTCACCAATCCCATCAAATAGCCATTTCAGAACCGTACGGTCCTGACAGTTCGCCAAATGTACGATCACTTTGGCATCTGGGAACACATTTTTCACCGCATCATAGCCCGTATTAATCAAATAGGTGAAATTCTGCATATGCTTGGATGCCTTGCCATAAGGCCACATCATGCCATCATTAGTTTCATTACCGACCTGAACCCAAGTGGGCGTAATTCCGGCATCTTTGATCTCGGTCAGCGCATCATGGGTATACCACCACATCGCTTTCATCAACCCATTGAAATCATAGCTAGACCAAGCCGATGGCGTTGCCTGATGTCCCGGATCAGCCCAAGTATTACTGTAATGAAAATCCAGCATGATTTTCATACCGGCCGCTTTAGCTCGCTTCGCTTTATTAATTACATCATCAACATTATTGTAATAATTAGAATCGACCCAAAGTCTGAGTCGAATCGAATTAATACCGTATGACTTCAAGATTGCGAATAAATCCTGCTTATTCCCATTACTATTGTAAAAAGTATACCCAGAAGCTTCCATCTCAGAAACCCAACTTACATCAGCCCCTTTGGCCAGTGCCATTGCATTAGTATGTATAAACATAAAGCTGGCTGCTATTGTGCCCAATAGTCCTTTAGTGACGATTGATTTCATAAAAAATCCTTATCGATATAAATTTACTCTCACACATGAAATCTCAACTACGGGAAGCAACATCGAACGCATTCCAACAACATGAGTGCCGTCAAGGATAGAGAAAAATAGTATCTTATGAATGAGTCGCGTCACATTTCTGTAAACGTTTACATGTTTTTTTAGCCTAAACGCTACATAGGTCACATGTTGTCATATATAAAATTAGCCCTATCAATAGCAAGGATTAGAGCAGAATAAGAGGGGCAAGTAATTGAACAAAAAGGGAAACGTTTTCCCTTTTTATTGAGATCGAACAAAAAAGCCATCTGCAATGCAGATGGCTTTACCAGTCATAATCCATTTTGCTTGAAATTAAAATTTCACAACACCATTGGTGGCGACGGTTCTTCTATAAAACAAACCGAAAAATAGTAGCCTCATGCAATTTAGTCCAGATAAAAAACCGGTTTAAGTGCAGTTTCAATAGGACTGTTATCCTCATGACTCGGCATTATATCGCACATCATTGCCCACCAACGCTGGCAAACCTCAGTCTCAGCCATCTGACTCCAAAGTTGCTCGTCATCGATTTCAACGTAGGCAAATAACTGATGACTCGCTGGTTCTAAGAAAATACTGTAATGATGAGCACCATGCGCTTTCAACTCTTTGACCATGTCTGGCCAAATCTCATCATGGCGACGCTGATACTCGGCTTCACATCCGGGTTTAATTTGCATAATGGATGCCTGACGAATCATAATACCTCCTAAGCTTCAGCGGCCATACCAAGACCAACCACATTGGCCGCAATCACAATAACGATCATCCCCAAACATAGAATTCGGACCGGCCGAGATCCCACACCTTTCCATTCAGCTAAAGCCAAACCGACAATCCCTCCACAGAGTACATACATGCTCATGTGCAACATCCAGTTCACGAATGACAAACTATTTGGAATACTAGCCTGACCCCATGCATAGAAGAAAAACTGTAGGTACCACATGATCCCACCGGTGGCAGCCAATACCCCGTTGATAATCAAATTTTTCCAAGGGAATGAGAAATCATGACGAACAGATAATTCAGGTTTAATGGCTAGGCGGATAAAACAATAGGCAAAGTTAACTAAGGCGCCGCCTCCCATAATGATGCCGTAACTCGGCAACATAGCGTACAAAGGATCGATCCCAATATGCAGTGATTCGAGCCGAATCGGTTCTGCCGCACTTAAGCCAAATGCAAATCCGGCAGAAAAAATGCCACAAAATACCGCTAAAATAAGTCCTTTTTTCAGATTAAAATCAACCACCTGACTGCCTAAGGCCTGTTCTTTTTTATGTCCGGCATAAGTCACAATCGCGATCCCCACTAGCGCGATAATGATCCCTACCATCGTGATCTGGCCACTTCGAGTCGTCAGCAGGTGTAAAAAAGTCCCATTGATAATCGTCGGCATGATAGTGCCAACCACCAAGGTTACTCCAATGGCAATCCCAATCCCCAACGACATTCCCAGATAACGCATGGTTAAACCATAGTTAACGTTACCAATCCCCCACATCGCACCAAACAAAAACATTCCAAGGAATGCGTGGGAACTAATTTGTCCATAAAAACTAGAAAAATCAGGTACTAAAAACCAGGTCACAATCCACGGCAATAAAATCCAAGAAAAAAGTCCTGCAATTGCCCAGGTTGTCTCCCATGACCACTGTTTCACTTTACTAATAGGGGCATAAAACGATGCTGCTGATGCAGCCCCTACAGTGTGCCAGCCAATACCAGATATAATCGAAATCATAGTGAGCCTCTCTATATAATCATTGTTATACGGCGGAATAAACATTCCGCCGCTGGGGTACAGCTCGAATTATTCGTTCAACGCATCCTGATTCGGGGTAACCCCGAAACGTTTTCCTAATGCAACAAATTGTTCCTTACTGATCGTTTGTTTAACACCGCCCATGCTGTAGACTTTCACCATGACTTCCGCAGCTTTTTCAGCAGTATCAATTAAGCCAAAAGCATCATCCAAGGTTGGACCACTTCCAAACACGCCATGAAATGGCCATAACACCAGAGGATGATTTGACATCATTTCGGCCGTTGCCTGACCGATCTCATCCGTACCAGGGACCAACCAAGGCAACACACCAATTCCTTCAGGAAACACCACCAAGCACTCGGTTGATCCTTCCCATAACGTGCGAGTCATCGCCGCTGAAGTAGGTTTCACCACATAACTCAAGGCCAACAGATTCGTGGCATGACAGTGCATGATGACTTTGTTGGTGCCATTACTTGCACTTAAGCGAGCGGTATGAGACAGCAGATGAGCTGACATTTCTGACGTAGGTAATGATTGATTTTCAAGCCCCCAGAGAATTCGATAATTCTGACCGGTAGCATCGATATGAATCAGACCGATATTGCCGGCAGGATCCAGTTCCACATTGCGGAAAAATTTACCGGAGCCGGTAATGAGTACATACCGTCCAGCCAATGCCGGTGTCGGAGATGGCATGGGATAATCCCGATTTCCCTGCACTTGATCCAAATAGGGCGCTAACTCATCGTCATCCACCAATAAACTGATATTGCCGCCATTACGTTCATCCCAACCTTTGATCCATGCATCATGGGTGGCTTTACACATAGCCTGGACGAATGGGGATTGTTCAATTGATAAGGTGCTACTCATATTAACCTCGAGCCTCTAAAACTTGCTGTTCGTATTGTTTCACTTGGGCTAGCCATTGCTGACCAACCGGAATATTTTCGCTGGCACACACATAGTCCCAGACCGCTTGCCAAGGCATACTCTTCGCTTCTTCAAGCAATGCCAGACGAGAGGTGTAATCACCCTGTTGTTCCAGTGTTCTGAGTTTTTCAGTAGGTTCCAGCAATGCGTTAAGCAGTGCTTTTTTCATATTGCGCGTACCAATCACCCACGCAGCGATACGGTTGATTGAGGCATCAAAGAAATCCAGACCAATGTGCACACGATCAAGCAACTTATTACGGATGATTTCCGAGGCAATCGCTTTGGTTTCAGTATCCAGCAGGACGACATGATCACTGTCCCAACGAACCGGACGGCTGACGTGTAACAACAGTTGATCGACATATAGTGAAACGGCTGAAATTTTGTCGCTGATCACTTCTGTCGGATGGAAATGGCCTGCATCTAAACACAAAGCAATATGGCGGCTAGCGGCGTAACCTAAACAGAACTCATTAGAGCCGACGGTGTAAGATTCCAGTCCGACCCCGAATAATTTACTTTCCAACGCATCGATGTGATAACGGGGATCGATGCGTTCACTGATAATTTCATCCAGAGCTTCCATCATTCGCATTCTGGGAGCGAGTCGATCAATTGGGAGATCTTTCATGCCATCTGGGATCCAGATATTCATCACGGACGGTGTTCCCAAGGCTTCGCCGAAATAAGCGGAAACATGGCGGCTGGCTTTACAGTGATCAATCCAGAACTGGCGCGTTTTATCATCCTGATGAGAAAGCGTGAATCCATCACCGCTTAATGGATGAGAAAAACAAGTCGGGTTAAAATCTAAGCCGATTTGTTGCTGTTTGGCCCAATTCACCCAGTTCGAGAAATGTTCCGGCTGGATTTTATCCCGAGCCACGGCACCATCAGCTTCTAAGTAGATCGCGTGTAAATTGAGCCGTTTCGCACCCGGGATCAATTTCATCGCAAATTCGAGATCCTGCCGCAATTGCTGAGCATTTTGAGCTTTGCCCGGATAGTTCCCTGTAGTCTGGATCCCACCACTTAATGATTTGGCATTTTTCTCGAAACCGATCACATCATCACCTTGCCAGCAATGCATCGAGACCGGGATTTTAGCGAGAGCCTGAATCGCCTGAGCAACATCAACCCCTTGTTCCTGATAGCGTTCGCAAGCGATCTGATAGGCTTTTTCTACATCTTGGTTCATATTAATTCCTCCGATTTAAGTTCTAACGATGCCATTGCAGGCAATGCGTTAAATCGCGCTTGAGCAGCTGCTAATCCAATACATTGCTGGGGGCGATAGTGTTGCTGTGGGAAATTTTGGGCGATGACTTGTCGAAGTTGACGATCATCTTCAATCGCACCTAATCCCATAAGTTGATAACCGATATTGCCAAGTGCCGATGCTTCATCCGGACCGGCAAATACCGGTTTTTGGCAAACATTGGCACACAACTGGTTTAAGAAAGTGTTCTTCGATCCACCACCAACCACGTGGATTTCACTAATCTGGCACTCACAAGCGGTTTCAATTTGCCGCAAACTCTGCCAATAACTCAGTGCTAAACTATCCAAAACACACCGAGTTAACGCATAGACCGATTCCGGTACAGTTTGATTCGTCGCCTGACAATAATCTTGAATGGCCTGAGTCATCGAATCTGGATGCACAAAGACCGGATGATTGGGATCGATCAAGCTGGTAAATAAGGGATACTGAGCAGCTCGGTCAGTTAACGCTTCAACCGTCAGTTCAGGGTTTTCAGCCAACAGCCCTTGAACCAACCACATGCCCATGACATTTTTTAAAATCCGATAATGGCCATTGGCTCCGCCCTCATTGGTCAAATTAGCCTGGCGAGCCATCGCCGATGTACAAGGCTGTTCCCGTTCAACCCCGATTAACGACCATGTTCCGGAACTAATATAAGCACTGGTCGAACTACGTAACGGAGTCGCCGCTACGGCGGCTGCTGTATCATGTGTTGGGGGGCTGATCACTGGAATTTGCTGACCATTAGGCGCTTGCCAAGTCCCGATTTGTTCGCCGGGAAAACGAACTTCACCTAACCAATCCGGGTCAATCTGGGCGGCTTGTAACAGGTTGGGAGCCCAATCCCGTGCGTCTACATCCAACAAGCCACTAGTACTGGCATTGGTGTATTCCCAATGCGGTTCCCCAGTTAAGCGATAGTGCAGATAATCAGGGATCATCAATACTTGATGAATGGATTCTGAATGAATGAATGGATCATCAGCTTGCGCTTTAAATTGAAAAATACTGTTGAACGGCTGAAACTGGATCCCGGTCTGCTGGTAAAGCTGCGCTTCACCGATTTGCTGCAGCAATTGCTGACTCACTTCGCAGGTGCGATCATCCCGATATGCGATCGCCGGTCCGATACGCTGCCCTTCTGAATCAAGACAAACATAATCGACACCCCAAGAATCAATACCCAGTGAATTAAGAGTAATATCACCTTGATTTAATAATTGATTCAGACCATCTTTAATTTCTTTTTCTAAATGATCAATATCCCAACATAAATGCCCATGTTCCAAAACCAATTGGTTTTTAAATCGATGAATCTCCCGAAATAATAAAGATTGGTTATCTTTGTCAAATATTCCGAGAATAACTCGACCACTGGATGCACCTAGATCAATAGCAGCGACATAATAATGCATATTTATTATCCATTTACATTTCACTTGTCTGTAATATAAATGGCTAATTAATCGTATTCCTTTTAGATAAGGACATTTCAAATCAGAATCTGTCGATAATATTAAGATTCTGCAAAACATATTATTTTCGTGATATATATCACACCGGTCCAGTTCGCTCTTATTTTTATTTAATTGTTCGCTTAGTGATAGCTATCACAGACAATTATTAGAATATAAAATATAACAGGCGACGCATAATGAATATAACAGTCATATTCAGAGGTGAACCAATGCTTACTACACAACTAAGTTGTTCATCATTCTTCCCAGAGAATAATGGCGTCGATATATTAGCCCGGGCACCTCAACCCGAATTCCCGGTCCATAGCCATGAATTTTATGAATTAGTCTTAGTTCTATCGGGCTCAGCGATCCATATTGTGGATGGGATTGCCTCACCGATAGCTAGAGGCAGTATCTTCTATCTTAGCCGTTCAGAGCTGGAACATTGCTATGTGAACATGGATAATCTTTGCCTCACAAATGTGTTACTGAACCCGGAACAGTTTAAGGATAACTCGCTGTGCGATATTCTGGATCACTCATTTGTGCCCAACCAGGGACAATTTTTTATAAATGATGAGACCATCCATTATTGCCATAAATTGCTACAACTGATCAAAGAAGAAAATGTGCATCATGATCAATATGGAAATTATATGATTACTAACTTATTAAATCAGTTAGCAATTACCTTATGGCGAAACACTCACAATAGTGAACTACTTGATGCAGACGTAAATAAAATACTGTTAATTGTTAAGTATATCCATGAAAATTATAATTGTTCTATCAACTGGCCAGAATTAAGTGATAAATATAATATATCATTTAAAACACTCACTCGGAAAATGAAAAGTTTAATGGGGATTACTCCCAATTCTTATTTAAATCGAGTTCGATTATGTCAGTCATCTCGATTATTAAAAGATAAAAAGATACCCGTTACCCAAGTTGCCTTTGAATGCGGATTTAATGATAGCAATTATTTTTCATATAAGTTTCATGAGCTTTTTGGAACAACTCCAATTAAATATCGCCATCAATTCTTTGATATTTAGACACGTTTTATTTAAATCTGTCCATAACATTAAGGCATTCATTATTTATTTATCTATTTTAACCTTATTTAATCTATTAAAAGGATCTCTTCTATGAGTTTTGCTTTATGTTTACCTAAAATTAGCTTAAGCGGCCCTCAAGCTCTATCAGCATTTGTTGAACAATTGGCTGCAAAGCCATTTAGAAAACCATTAATCGTGACCGAACAGGCTCTGATTGAACTATCACTGATTGAACCGCTGCTCAGCTTACTCAAAGAACACGGATTTGACCCCATTACTTTTAGTCATGTTTGCGCCAACCCAACCGACCATGTCGTCGATGAAGCCGTCAGTGCATACCGCCAGAGAGGATGCGATATGATCATCGGCTTTGGTGGGGGGAGCTCCATGGATACGGCAAAAGTTGTTCGGGCCTTGATCGCTTGTCCGGATAAAACTGTCTATGACTTGGAAGGTATTGGCCATATCGGTCAAGAAGGCCCGCTGCTGGGTTGTATCAGTACCACTTCAGGAACCGCCGCAGAAGTGACCAGTAATGCCGTGGTAACCGATACCCGTCGCCATGTTAAAATGGTTATTATCGACTCGGCGATCATCCCAGATTTTGCCGTCAATGACCCTTCATTAATGGTTAGTTTACCGGCATCAGTCACTGCGGCAACAGGAATGGATGCCCTCACTCATGCTATTGAAGCCTATGTTTCAACAGCAGCACATCCTCTTACGGATCATAGTGCGCTAGCTGCAATTGAAACCATTGCTAAAGCACTACCAGACACCGTCGCACATGGCAATGACGTCCAGTTACGGGAAAAAATGGCCAATGGACAATACTTAGCTGGGATGGCCTTTAACAGTGCTGGTTTAGGGCTGGTCCATTCACTAGCCCATCAACCGGGAGCAACCCATAACCTTGCTCACGGTGTCTGTAACGCAATTTTATTACCTGTGCTATGTCGCTTTAATCTTGAAGTCAAAGCCGAACGCTTTGCCCGGATTGCCACAGCCATGGGAGTCGATACCCAAAATATGAGTACTCAACAAGCCGCAGCCGCAGCTGTCGACGCCATTGAAGCACTCTCAAAACAGGTTGGGATCCCAGCAGGCTTATCAGCATTAGGGATCAAAGAAGACGATATTGAACAGTGGATTGAACCTGCGCTAGCGGACCCTTGCGGCGGTACGGCGCCCCGTCCGGTCACAGCCGATCAGGTTCGTCAGTTATATCGTGAAGCACTGTAAACACAGTTAAATTCTCTTGGCTTGTGATACTCCCTAACAGGCCAGGAGAATGACACTTCATTAAATTCAGCCCATAAAAATTTGCCTCGAACGCTTACGCATTCGGGGCAATTTATACAATCACGACTTCTAAATCGGGAATTATATCGATCCTTTGTGGCTTCTGTGAGCCAGAGCCGGAAAAGGTGATTCGATTGATGGGGCCGGCCTCTAGACCAAATTCAATGAATAAATCTTTGCGCTGTGCTTTTTCAGTCTTGATAGCGAGTGATTCAAATGCCGAAATACCATAAATGCCTCCTTGAGACTGCTGAAATTCTGACTGCAAACGATTTTTCCAACCCGCTGTATCAAAATGATATTTGACCAAAAAACGGTAGGGAACACATGTTGCTCTTCCACGGTAATCGTCGTATGGGCGGTTGACTGTTCACCCACTCGACAACTAAAGCCATTGGCGACCAAATATTCCTGACACGCCAGTTCTGAACCGTTAACTGCAAAGGCGATTCCACTCAATCCACTATAGTGGGTATGACTCACGCCAAACCGCTTGCGAAATTGAATAAACTCAATATTAATATCGCCAAAATTAACTCCTGCACTGGAATAATCCGGAGTGTCAATCAATGCCCAGGCTAGGGGCAACCCCAATTGTGCCGCGATATCAATAGCAACCGACTCAGGTTGATCGACTTCAATCATCAAGTGATCTAATTTAAACATATATCCCCTTTGCATTTAGCAACTCTTAATCTATCCCCTTTAAACATGATTCCAATCAAACCGAGATTGAATGCAATGCCTCTGCATAGGGAAATAATCACGCATCACGGCATGATGAACGCTGTGATAAAAGAATGTCCATCAATCGGGAACATTGCAAGCTTGATAGCGTCTCATTTAGATTACCCGATTCACCATCATTGCGCATACTCATCACAATGCCGTTTCATCCAATCGCCGATTCTGGTAGTAATAAGTTTGATCATGTTCATTGATGTCACGTAAAACACGACAGGGATTTCCCACTGCAACCACATTTGGGGGGATATCTTTGGTGACGACACTACCAGCCCCAATCACTGAGTTTTCACCAACCGTAATTCCCGGCAAAATAACAGCGTTAGCACCAATCCAAACATTATTTTCAATTTTCACCGGAATATTAAATTGAGCCACTCGCCTCCTTAATGCCGGATCAATGGGATGACCCGCAGTGGCTATCGTGACATTAGGTCCAATCATGACATAGTCACCAATATAGATATGCGTGTCATCTACTAGCGTTAGATTAAAGTTCGCATACACATTTTTGCCCAAATGGGTGTGAATTCCCCAATTGGCTTGTAAAGGCGGCTCGATATAACAGTTCTCCCCCATTTCAGCAAACAGTGATTGCAGGATTGCTTGCCGTCTATGCATCTCAGTGGGACGCGTGTGATTAAAATCATAAAGTACATCCAAACATTCCATCTGCTTTGCAGCCAACTGATCATCATTACAGCAGTAGACCTTTTGACTATGCAATCGGGCTTCAATATCCATAACATCCTCTCAATACAGGGCAATAAATTTAAGACTCAAAGTACCCTATTTTAAATCTGTTCGCTTAAGCAACTGATCACAATACCGTTCGACCCAATTAATAATCGTCATAAAAGTACGTCTTAAATTTGCTTCGTTGACTGTAACGGACACAACATTGCTGAATGAATCACTGAATGAAGCGAATTTTTTTACTAAATATCCAATGTTCGACTACCTTCAATAAAGGGAAAATAATCGATAGAAGGAATCCGCATGAAACATCAATTGATAAGATTATTTACACTATGTTCTAGTCTGTTTGGCTGCTTGTTGATGCTGAACGTTGCTTTAGCGGAGCAAGCTCCCGTATCGGTTCAAAAGATTGTACCTATGCTGCAATCATGGGGAAGTGATCCCGCTCTAGTCGCAGCAGTCAAAGCCCAAAATAACGAAAATTTGTCACTGGATACCATTAAAGCGCGTGATAAAACCTGGATCGCAACCTCTGATGTCGATAGTTTTATGGCTTCATTAATGAATAATAATGCAGCTAAGCGATTGATGGAGCTAGAGAAAAGTAAGCCTTACTTCGTTGAATTGTTTCTGATGGATAATCAGGGTGCCAATGTTGCCATGACCAATAAAACGTCTGATTACTGGCAGGGTGATGAAGATAAATTCATTAAATCCTACAGTAACGGCACTGGGAGCGTATATATCAGTGACGTCGAATATGATGACAGTACCTTAGCCTATCTCGCCCAAATCTCCATCCCGATCCTCGATCAAGGCAAAGCAATTGGAGCTCTCACTATCGGGATTAACTTAGATCAATTAGAAAGCAATTAATTGCATACCCTGTTGACTCAAACGATTGGGTATTTCACAGGGTTACGCTACATGAGATCAGGTCAGATGTTTGGAGGATGCGGATGAATTTTTTCTTCAATTTGGGGATCCGTTGGAAATTAACGTTACCACTGGTTGTTGTGATTATATTGGTGCTGATTCTAGCTGGTCGAAGTTTGTACTCAGAAAATCTGCAAGCCAAAGCCATTTCCACAGTCACAACAGATGAGATACCTTCACTTAATCTAGTGCAACAGGCGGACCGCGATTTTCATCAGGCATTAGTTGCCGAGCGAAGTATGCTGATGCTGCGGGTCGGTAGTGAGCAATATCAGTTGATGCAGAAAATGCATCAGGAAAATATTCTTCAGGTTGAAGAACGGATCAAAAAAATGGCGAGTTATACGCAAGCTGATGAAATTCGCCAGTTATTGGATCAGTTCTGGAAAGTCTACCCTCAATGGCGAGAAATGACTGAGCGTATCGCTAAAGAACGAGACAGTGACACACGTCAGGGACGAAGTAGCGCAATTGGATTGTCATATAAAGAGGGAGAACAACTTTTTAATGAAAGCCGAGGCTATTTAGATCAAATATCAGACATCATTATTGCACATGCGAATCAACGTTCAGAACAACTGGCTGAATTGCATCAAAATTATCGCTATGGTCAGTTGATCTTACTGGGTATTTCGCTTGTGGTCTGTCTATGGGTTTTGATTTTCTTCCCTTCATTAATCACCAAGGATCTGGGACAAATTATTCAGCGAGTTAAAATTCTAGCCCAGGGAGGAGGTGACCTGACCCAACGAATAGCGATTAGTCGAAAAGACGAATTAGGTCAACTCGGACACTATCTTGATCAGTTTATTATTCAGCTTAATGCCTTGGTCAAAGAGGTGATCGACAGTGTTCAACGCAGCGATGATGAGGTCAAAAGCCTAGATCGCATGTCCCATCAAACACGGCTATCACTTCAAAAACAAACGGATTCCGTTCGAGAAGTCAATCATGCCAGTCGAGAAATGAATGAAGCCATTCAAGCCGTCTCTGAAAGTACCAGTGAGGCTGCACTAGCCGCTGAACATGCCCATGATAATGCGACCAAAGGTCAAGGACAAGTTGAGACCACCCGGAATAATATCGAAACGTTAAACAGTAGCGTAGTCGAAGCTGTGAATGCGATTTCGCGTATTGAGGAAGTCACAACCCAGATAGGTTCTGTCTTAACGGTGATCAGTGGCATTGCAGAACAAACCAATCTATTAGCACTCAATGCTGCAATTGAAGCAGCCCGAGCCGGTGAGTCAGGTCGGGGATTTGCCGTTGTGGCCGATGAAGTAAGAGCATTGGCCGGGAAAACTCAGCTTTCAACCGATGATGTCAAAGAGATGATCAGTAATCTGAATCAGAGTGTGCAAGCTGCTGTATCGACAATGAAAGAGGCCTCTGACCGAGCCCTATTAACCCGAGATTCCAGTGAAGAGACGAAACAAGCCATTGATGCAATGATGGTATCTATTATTCAAATGACAGAATTAGCCACCCATATTGCAGAGGTGACCAATGAGCAACGCCAAAGCGCAGAATCCGTACAAAATCACATTACTGAAATCGAAGGCATTGCGCAAAACAGCGCCGATCAGGCGGCTCAGGTCGATCAATCCTGTACGAAACTTGCCGAGTTACACCGGCAATTGAATCTCATTACCGATAAATTTACCGTTTAATCCCTGGCAAACGGCCATATGAATAATCGCCTCCCGATCTGAGCGCATGATTGGGGCGGTTAATCTTTCGTAATTATTTTTGAAAAAATTTGAGCCTGATTTGAGCTAAAAAAATCTAGCTCAAATCTAATCTGACGGCGACACCAAAAAATGGGTAACTGTCAGATCAGATCTGAGCTAGTACAAATAAGGACTATTTGAATAAATCTCTTAAATGGCGTTCATAGTTTTTAACGTCATTTTCTATATCTGGATTTTTAACCACATCATGCGCGGCAAATCCGGGGACTGATTCAAAGCCGTTAAACTGGTATGCTTTGTGTACCCACATAAATAATTGATCAATGGTAACACCTTCGAAAAACTCCTCAGGATTAAACGCATTAACGGGTGCATTTAACGTTACCGAAAGCATCACTTGCTTCCCTTGTGCCAGCCCGCCAGAACCATAAATTTTACTTGGATCACGTCTTGTACGCCCATCATCTTTCGCTAATTTTGTTGTCGCAAGACCCACATTAAACACTTCATCGATATACTTTTTAAATGTCCAAGGCGTGGACATCCAATATAACGGAGTTTGAACAATCACAATATCCGCCCATAGATGTTTATCTACCTCAGCGTTGGGTTCATATCCCCTATCAACAATGGTCGTTTTTATCTCATATCCCAGAGATTCCAATGTTGACTGCGCCACTTGGGCAAATAAATGATTTAGTTTTCCCTCAGCCCAACCTTCATATCGCTGATGTGCATTAATAATTAATGCATGTTTCATAACAACACTCACCATATTAACAACAAAAATACAAAAAAATCGACGTTTTAACATCACTAATTTTTGATTATACCCTTGTCATCAAACGAATAAAGTTATTCGGAATGAAACGATTACGTTCAAAGGCCTCTTCTTAGCGTTGTTGGATTCTTATTCAATCAGATTGCAGAACTGCCCTTCTCGCTCATTTTGAGCCATAACCGATACCGAGGTAGCATCTTTCCCAATTAAGGCTTCTGTATCACTGTAACAAACGTTTTTTATCAACATCTGTTACTTAGCATGCATGGGAAAAACAACTATCTTCTAACTTAAAGATAATAAAAGTTAGATAACAATAAACTGAATATCAGTTTTCTAGCTATTTGTATTAACCATCAAGAATAATAAAAGAAAGGTCGTATCGATACATAAGATACTTATATATTTATAAGAATGATGCGCTCAATAATCATTTTTGCATACTATATAAGGATGGCTAGAATCACAATAATAGTGTAGATATCATGGCTTTTATGGTTATTATTTATCTATGATTTAATCAAATCCATAAAGTAACACATTTATCGATAGATGGATGCATCATACAACGTATTGCATCCGAGTTAATTTATTGTGACTAAATTTATTTAACTTATAAAAATAGCTGATTTAGCACTAAGACTATCATCAGCTACTTAAATTATACTCAAAATATTTGAGTTAATTAAAACCAGGGTTTCTTCCCGGTGACATAAATTCGTTCAAATTCTTCATCTGATTTAGTCAGATAGATAATGAATTCGATAAACGCGATAATCCCAATAATCATCGATGGAATGCCGATTAAAATAAAGCCAAACAAGAATATCAACAACATGATAACACCTTGTTTTGTATAGCCAAGATAGAATTTATGCGCACCAAATCCACCTAAGAAAAAGGCTAAAATAGCTGCAGCAATTTTCTTAGAAGAACCATTTCCAGATGAAATCATATAAATGGATGTAGCTTGTTCACCATTTACTGAAAAATCAACTTTAGTACCTGACTTAGGTAGCGATCCTCCATTCCATTGTTCCATATCGAGTGAATACCGATTGCCATCTTCACCCGAAATAATTCCTGTCCGAGTTGATTCATTAAATTCAAGGATAGTACCTTTCATTTATTACTCCTGAGCCCTAATTAGAGTGTCTATTTTAGATTTTGATTTTTACCATAATTAAGATGAAAGTCCAGTTTAAATAGATATTAGGTATAAAAATAGATTATCTTCCAGCATCACCCATAAATATGCATGCTACATACAATTACATAAATTAAAATTAAAAATATTTCTATTTATAATAAAATATCATTATATTATACTAAGCCGTTCTTCTCTCTGATATCGATAAAAGAGTGGTATCTACAAGTATACTTATATAGCGTAGCTGCACTCATTCCACCTAAAAATATTTTCATCATTAGCATTTAAATGATACCTCCGCAAGATATTTTTATTTCATCAAAACGTGATAAATCTCACGCCTTTTTTATAGATGTAGCCTACTTTATATTTTGAAACATCGTTCTTTAAAAAAGATATCTTTGTTTTATTTTTATAATCACTTGCTGTTTGATTCTGCTACATGGGCGCAAGGCCCATCACATTTATTATGGAGAGATTATGGATAACCATTTTCCTTTAAAATTAGGATATTGCTCAATTGCACTGCTTGGAGCAATGTCATGGAGTCAAGTTTATGCAGCCAATGCCGTAGATGGCTACGCATCAATGAATGGTGGAACCGTTGGAGGACAAGGAGGACAGGTCGTCTATGCCTCAACCGGAACCCAAATCAACCAAGCTATGTGTAATCGAGCCACAGATGATACACCGTTAATCATCTATGTCTCTGGTACGATTAATCATGCCAATACCACTCAAGCTCGTGGGAGTTGTGATACCACCGATAGTGAAATTCAGTTTAAACGGGTCAGTCATATTTCATTAATCGGAACAGGTAATGGTGCCCTATTCGATGAAATCGGGATCCACCTGCGAGAAGCATCCAATATTATTATCCGCAATGTTCACATCCGTAACGTTAAAAAATCAGGCTCCCCTATTTCTAATGGAGGCGATGCCATTGGATTAGAAAAAGATGTACATAATGTCTGGATTGATCACAATGAATTGGAAGCCTCTGGGGGAGAAAAAGATGGATATGATTCCTTAATTGACATGAAAAACCATACTCAATATGTCACTGTTTCCTATAACTATTTACATCATTCTGGCCGTGGTGGATTAATTGGCCACAGTGATAGTGATACCGAAAACGGCTATGTGACCTTCCATCATAATATTTATGGCCAAGTTGATTCACGAATGCCGCTACTGCGCTTCGGGACAGTCCACGCTTACAACAACTACTATGTTGATATGAGCAAATCGGGTATGAATCCCCGAATTGGAGGGCAAATTAAAGCTCAGAATAACTATTTCAAAAACGCACAAAATCCTATCGGAACTTTCTATACCGATGATATGGGATACTGGGATATCAGTGGTAACGTGTTTGACAATGTTACATGGCTGAGCAATTCAACCAACCATCCTGCAGGCCCAAATCCATACTCCACAACCTCTATTTCCATTCCTTATAACTATTCGTTGGATAATGCCAGTTGTCTACCCACTTTGTTGCCACAGGTGGCAGGGGATACAACTAACCTAGCCTCTTCAGACGGCCATTGTGGCGTTGTTCATTAATCATCGAATAGAAATAGTAGTCTTGTGAATATAGATCTAAATAAATGCAGTTAATACTTGAAGTACGTTGTATGTGAATATTCACATACAACGATACCGTTTACACAATTTTCTGCCGATATTCGATAGTAATGATCGATCATCCGCTTCTGATCAGGCTGTACCGGCTCTAAGTGAGTCAACATATTTTGGATCACTGATAATGACACCTGATGTTGGTTACGCGCTGCAAACTGTTGCAGCTGTCGTATAGAGGCATCACCCGCTAGTTCATAAATATCAATCTGATAATCTGTCTCGGATAATGCCTGAAGATAACCATCCAACATCCAACTATACATATTGGTATTGTCACAAATCACCAGTGGCCAGCGATAATGAACTAACCGACGAAATCGCCATAAATTACGCGCATGATTTTCAACCAACCGTGACGCTTCAAAGTGATACGTTCCATTTTGATCATAAAAATACTGATCGGCCGAACAGATCCCCAAATAGCGTTGCCGACTCCCCCGCCCGTTTAATCCCTGATCACATAAACGCCGGGCTAAGGATGACTTACCCGAACCAGGGACACCACGCATCAATATTGCTCGTTTAGAATAACCCAACGTAATAACTTCCCAGCGCACCAGAGAGCATCAGTAATAACAGCAATAAATTATAATTACGATGATCACTGCGACGCCGGTTCCGTTTTATCCGAATCACTAAGTCAGTTACTGTAACGAATAAACAAAACCAAAGTAACCCTAAATACCAAGGTAAATAAGTTTTATCCCAATTTTCCCGCACATTAATATCTCGATACTTATACAATCCATATTGCATTTCCGGCCGAGCGTAATGAAAAAAGATAAGTGCGAGCAAAAAAAGGAACCAGCAGCTGAGTGTGAGCCACATAAGGGATCGCTGTAGTCGATCCGGGCCTTTGCGACGATCTCGATAGGATTTGTTAATAACCATCTCCCAGAGTCTGATCCATGCGGGTTTGGTACATTTCGGCTTAACAGGCCCATTCCGATAGATTCTAAGCTTAGGGTCTCCTATGATGAGTCCCTAAATCCTACCGAATCTGCACAAAATTCAACGCCAAGCGACATGTTCCAAGGAGCATCCCCCATTCAACCCATCAGCCATTGTGAAAACTTCAACAAACCTGAGAAATGGGGCAATTTTTCCTTGAGTCTTCACATCTGGCGAGTAACATAACTAGCCTTCTAATATAATATCTTTAGTGATGGAGTAATTTTTTGCTATGACGCACACTTCAGTGGCCGATCTGCTCAAAGGCGTCTGTAAGCCTGGTGATCGAGTAACAGCAAAGGGCTGGATCCGTACTCGCCGCGATTCCAAAGCGGGTATCTCATTCCTTGCAATTCATGATGGTTCTTGCTTTAACCCTATCCAAGCTGTCGTTCCTAATTCGCTGGGGAATTATGATAATGAAATTCTGCGGCTGACAACAGGTTGTTCTGTTGAAGTCATCGGAATTCTGTCTGAATCTCAGGGACAGGGCCAAGACTTTGAAATTCAGGCTGAAGAAGTCAATGTACTCGGATTTGTTGAAAATCCCGACAGCTATCCAATGGCTGCCAAACGCCATAGCATTGAATACCTGCGTGAATACCAACATTTGCGCGCCCGGACCAATGTCATTGGAGCAGTGATGCGCGTTCGAAACTGCCTATCACAAGCCATTCATCGTTTCTTCCACGAGCAGGGTTTTTATTGGATCAGTACCCCAATTATTACCGCCAGTGATTGTGAAGGGGCTGGTGAAATGTTCCGGGTTAGCACCTTAGATTTAGCCAATCTGCCCAGAACTGATAAAGGTGATGTTGACTTTAGTGAAGACTTTTTTGGTAAAGAAGCCTTCTTAACCGTATCGGGTCAGTTGAACGTTGAAACCTATGCCTGCGCATTGAGCAAAGTGTATACATTTGGTCCAACCTTCCGAGCCGAAAATTCGAATACCAGCCGCCATCTTGCTGAATTTTGGATGGTTGAACCTGAAATCGCGTTTGCCGATTTAGACGAAACCGCCGCATTAGCAGAAAAAATGCTGAAATATGCATTCAAAGCAGTTCTGGATGAATGTCGAGATGATATGGAGTTTTTCGCCCAACGCATTGAAAAAACTGCGATTAGTCGGTTGGAAGATTTCATCAGTAAAGATTTTGCGCAGGTCGATTACACCGATGCCATTGAAATTTTACTCCAGTCCGGACGCAAATTTGAGTACCCGGTTGAATGGGGTATCGATATGTCTTCTGAACATGAACGCTACCTGGCGGAGGAACACTTTCATTCCCCAGTCGTTGTGAAAAACTACCCCAAAGATATCAAAGCATTCTATATGCGCATGAACGATGATGGTAAAACCGTCGCAGCCATGGATGTTCTGGCACCGGGGATCGGTGAAATCATCGGCGGTAGCCAACGTGAAGAACGTATCGACGTATTAGATAGTCGTCTTGAAGAGATGGGACTTAGTCAGCAAGATTACGGTTGGTATCGTGATTTACGTCGTTATGGAAGTGTCCCTCATTCAGGATTCGGCTTAGGATTTGATCGTTTGGTCACTTACGTTACTGGAATGCAAAATATCCGTGATGTAATTCCGTTCCCTCGGGCCCCTCGCTTAGCTGAATATTAATTAAATACATTTATCGTCTCATGACGATAAATGTGTCTATCACCCGAAGGCTCTTTATCCATGATAAGAGCCTTTTCTAATCACTCGCCATTCAAACGCGATTGCCTTCACGAAACCAAGCCACCCAATCAAATCTGCCCATATAGCCATGACTGCACATCAATCGCAGGCAAACGTTTCTGATAATGACGAGTCATCTCTATCGCCATCCGCTCTAAGGGCGCATTTTGATATCCAAAATTGTGGTATTCATCGAAATAACGTTGAAAAAACCAGACCCCCAACAGTTTCCATTGATAGGTATGGATTAACTCATGAAAATGCAAAAGGCGATTATCTTTTACTGCAGATTTAATAAAATAAGTTTGTTTGTAACAAATCGTACGCCGATCCGGGTGGCTCAAAAAAGCACGAATGCCAATCGAATCCAGTTCCGGCATCTGTGGGATAGGGATTTCATCCGTGATCACGAAATGACACCGTGCTAAATAATCTGGCTGAAAATAACCCGCAAATTCCTCTGCAAAGCAGCTACATGGTATAGCCTCAGGATATGACGCAATCGTGGCATCAATCCATCGTTCCAATTTCTCTAAAATCATCCCTGTTCTCAATCAGATACGGTTACATATACACATTTTAGACATGCTATCTAAAACCATAAAAATACATAACATCTTAATCTTAATTTTCCGGGCTTCCTTTCCCGTTCTCGGCTCTTCTACTAGGAAGAGCTCATCATCAACTCACAGCTTATAGCTTATAGCTTATAGCTTAAAGGGAAGACCATTCCCTAATTTATTTTTAAGTTTATCTAAGAGTTTATCTTTTTCGTGTTCCACTTTTTTCTTCAGTTTTTTCTTCTCAACGTTTACTTGCTGTTTCACTTCCTGTTTCAGCACGTCTTTTAGATCAACTTTATATTTTATATGATCGGGTGCGGTTCCCGTCACTTCTAATGGAATGGTGACATTTTTAAGTGCGTCTATATTGTTTTTGGCTGTTCCATCCAAACTGCCATTAACAGCAACCTGCAGCTGATAATCAATATGCTGGTTATCCAACTGATATGTCCCTTTGCCATGCATATTCATTTTCAACAATGCTGATTCCATCACTAATGACGAGTTAGTTACCCGATAGTCTTTCTTCGTGAAATCTCCGGTTAATGAGGTAAATTCTGTACTCTGATTCGATGTAGTCGTCTGCTCAGTTTTTTGACCTTTTAATTGATGATAGGTATTACGAATCAACAAGCCAATATTAGCGCCGTGATAAGCCCCATCTTTCAACCCAAAATGCCCACTCGCAACACTATCCCGCTGCAAACGTAACTCAGAAAGTCCTTTACCATCGATTTTTACAGAACTATTCAATTCCCCGGATAATAGATCTACCTTTGCAAAATCCTGTAGCAGTGGCAAAAGCTGGATCCCTTTAATCGTTAAGTCGCCCTGATAATCAGGATGCTTACTTTTACTATCTAAAGTTCCGGTGACATTTACAGCCCCTTTATAAAGTTGGACATTAGCTTTCGAAACCGAAGCAACCCCGTCTTTTACTTGAGCCTGTAATGTAATCGGCCCCACCGAACCTTTCTGGTATAGCACTTGCTGGATATCAATATTTAATTGACCGTTAAACGACTGTAAAAAACTTAAATCTGGTTCTTGATCCGACAAGGGCCTATTTGTTGAAGCCGCTGACGAATGGCTCGTCGTTTCTGTATTAACCGTTGCCGCTTTAGAGGCCGCAGGCGCTGTAGAATCAGCTGGTTTAAGATACCGATTTAAATCAATTTGACCCAACGACAATGATGCATTGAGCTCAGGAATATTGGTCAAATCAGCAGTCACCGAACCTTTACCGGTGATCTTATCAAAGCTAATTTGAGACAGATCCAGCCGTGCTATAAGCGGCTGTAATGTAACCTTAATATGACCGGTCAATTGACCATCCAATTGTTTCTGAGGCAGTGCATCTCCGGTTATATTCACATTTAACTGCAGAGGTTCCATCTGAATGGTATTTAACTTCTGATCAACCTGTAACTGTCCTTTCCCTTTCAGGGTTGCCGCTGCCTGATCTGATTTAGCTAAAATAACGAAACTAAATGGGCTATTTTGACCTAACTGAAATCGACCTAACTGCAATGACTGTACCTGAAGTGATTGTTCACTATGGGTCGTTTCATCACGTAAGAGCAATTGCACATCTTCAATATCGACACTGGCGATGGATAAATCAGATAAAGCCACCGAGGATGACGATTTATCAACATTAGCAGCAGTAGCCTGGGAGGCTGTGGCTGTTTTTGCGGGCTTCAACGAAGTTGTCGACGCCGATGCGTGGGTTGCAGTCGCAGACCCCGTTAAACCATCTAGATTACTCTTCCCATGCGCACGTTTAATAATTTCAACATGGGCCTGCTTCAATGTGACATTGCCAATCTCTAACTGCCCCCGGAGCAACGGGAACACCGCTAAAGACAGATCCAATTCCCCCAACTGCGCCATCGGACGCTCTGGATAACCAGCAGGGTTCATCAGTTTAACATCTTTCAGCTCAATCCCTACCGAAGGCAATAGCTGCCATGAAATAGGCCCATCAATCGTAAAGGTTCGTCCGGTTAATTGAGTCACCTGCTGCTCAATCTGCGGTTTAAACTGGTTCGGATCAACCAGCCACAACGCGGCTGCAATGATAACAATTAAAACAATAATGACAGCAAGGACCCACTTTAAAATCGAGCGCATTTTTTCTCCCGGACGACAAAACCAATAGAATGCAACGGATAAAGTTATTTTACTGGAATACTCAAAGGTGTTCCAGAATCGACATGGACTCAGATTTTAGACACAAATTTATCAATTGCATACGGTTTTTTCTGCGGGATAGCTGATTGAGGCGTTCCCAAATATAAAAAGCCGACAATCTGTTCATTAGATTTCAAACCTAATTCAGTGTTAACAACATCACTATAACTCATGGGGCCGGTTCGCCAAATTCCGTTGAATCCCTGTGCTAACGCCGCCATTTGCATGGCCTGAACGGCACATCCAGCTGACATCACCTGTTCAATATCCGGAACTTTAGGATGATGTTTAAGACTGGCAATCACAACGATAATGAGTGGCGCACGATAAGGCATTTGTTCAGCTTTAGCGACATCCCCCGCTTCGGCTGTAGCCGCCTTTGCAAAAACTGACGACAACGTATCAAGCCCACTCTCTGAAACTTCGATAAAACGCCAAGGGGTAAACCCACCGTGATCCGGTGTTTTCAATCCAGCCCGGTAAATATTCGCTAATGCTTCCCCACCAGGAGCCGGTAACCCTAATTTAGCACAAGAGTGACGTTCTAGAAGTAATTCAATCGCTTGCATAATCAAACCTCATTAACATAAACACAACATATAGTATATGGCCCACCCCATATAAAAAACACTTTTTCATGTGTGGATTCATAGCAGCCGCGATACGGGTCCCTTATTGATCTCTCAAAATCGAATTTTAATATCATCCCGTAATAATCCTGAATATTCTTTATCTTGCGATGAACAGAGGATCAAGACGGAATTTTCTTCTCCCTGATACACAGAACAGGTATGATCGACCCCTCTTGTTCGTTTCTGGAGATAGAGGCATGAAATTTTTTATCGGCTCTGATATTCACGGCGATATAAATGCCGCCCAGCAGATGATCCAAGCATTTAAGCGAAGCCATGCAGATTATCTAATATGTCTAGGGGATTTACTCAATCACGGCCCACGAAATCCTATTCCTGAACACTATGCACCATTAGAAGTCGCCGCATTGCTTAATACATTATCTGAGCGACTCATCGTTATTCGGGGTAATTGTGATAGTGAGGTGGATCAGGCTCTCTGTCATTTTCCAATGCTAACGGATTACCAAATGATCCCTCGACCCACACACCGCTTATTCTGTACACACGGCCATATCTATTCGGCCGAATCACTCCCTTCTTTTTTAGGAGCAGGAGACGTGTTTATCAGTGGGCACACCCATATTCCCGTAGCGGAATGCGCTGCAAATGGCATTTTTCGTCTAAACCCTGGCTCAGTGGCTATCCCTCGCAATGACTGGCCAGCCAGCTACGGATTAGTTGACGATCAGCAAATACAGGTACTATCGTTAGCAGACGCTAACATACTCATTGAGTGTTCTTTAGGACATTTGCAATAATTCATTCTTTATCGGCACTATCTGATAAAGCCTATTCAACTTAAAATAGCGATGACTATGAAATCGATTGTTAAGTTTATTGGCCTTATATTTAAAGGCATCTGGGTCACCCTCAACTTTATTCGCCGGTTTGTCATCAGTATTCTGGTGCTCATCGGGTTACTTTCTTTGTTGATCGGCATTTTTTATCAACAGGGGAAACCAGAACAGCAATTAATCAAACCTACGGCACTGACTCTGGATTTACAAGGGACCTTGGTTGAACAAACCCAGTTAATGAGCAATGTCAGCCAAATCACTCGGCAAGTGATCGGAACACCTATCAATGATGAAATTGATCTCCACCAACTGGTCGACACGATTCACCAAGCTAAAGATGATCCTAAAATTACCGGAATTATTCTGAAATTAGATCAACTCTCCCCTTCCGGGCTAACTAAGCTGCATACGGTAGGTGAAGCGCTAGCCGACTTTAAAACATCTGGGAAACCGGTGATAGCGACCGCCGATAATTACTCTCAGGGACAGTACTATTTAGCGAGTTATGCTAGTCAGATTATATTGAATCCAGCCGGTTCCGTGTTGATCAAAGGGTTAAGTGCCAATCAACTTTTCTATAAAGATGCACTGGATAAACTCGGAATAACTTCTCACATTTTCCGCGTAGGGATCTATAAATCATTTGTTGAACCTTATCAACGCAATCAAATGTCAGAACCAGCCAGACAAGACCTCTCTCGATGGGTCCATCAAATTTGGCAAGACTATGTCAATGATGTAGCTCACAACCGCGGTATCGCACCTTCTGATGTGGCCCCTTCTGGTTCAGTACTCTTGCAGCGTTTAACCGCTGTAGACGGAAATGCAGCTCAATATGCCTTCAAAAATAAGTTTGTCGATCACTTACTCAACCGGCAACAAACTAAAATTTACTTAGCACACGCATTTCATCAATCGGCTAAAGCTGAGGATCCTTATATCGATTTAAGAGACTATCAGGCTATTCAGTCGGCTCGCTTACCAATACACTCGAATCGTCCTCAAATAGCCATTGTCACCGCACAAGGTCCCATCGTCAGTGGCCAAACCAGTAACCGACATGTGATTGCCTCAGAAAACATGCTGGAGCAATTGGATCAAGTTCTCAATAATCCATCGATCAAAGGAATGGTGTTACGTGTCGATAGCCCTGGGGGCAGCGCTTTTGCGGCAGAAATTATTCGCAGCAAATTGGAAGAAATTCAAAAAGCTGGGAAACCAGTCGTTGTATCAATGGGCGCAACCGCTGCATCCGGTGGATACTGGATCTCTGCAACATCGGATCATATTTTTGCACAACCCACCACCATTACCGGTTCCATCGGAATTTTTGGCATGTTTGCAACCGCTGAAAATGGATTAGATAAACTCGGCATACATGCCGACGGAATCGCAACAACTGATTACGCAACGATCTCCCCACTGACAGCATTGCCTGATGATGTAGCAAAAATCTTACAGTTGAATGTTGAAAGTGGTTACCATCAATTTATTGCTCTAGTGCAAAAAGGTCGCCATTATCCTAACTTTGCCGCCGTGGATCAGCTGGCTCAGGGCCGTATCTGGACCGGAAGAGAAGCTAAAGCCAACGGTTTGGTGGATGAATTAGGGGGACTCAATGCAGCTGTAGCCTACACGGCTAAGCAACTGAAACTCACTGATTATGATCAAATCCGAATCCATGCGCCGGAGACCTCTACCGAACAATGGCTAGGCTCATTGCTGGATTCACAATTTGGACAATGGCTGGATTCTAAACTTCCAGCATTTATTGCGCTGCGCTCCGTGCAGCAGGCTTTTCCGAATCAGTTATGGGAAAGTGATCCACAGCACCGCTTTGTCTACTGCAGTCTATGCCGCGCATGGCAATAATAGATCATCAATAAACTCTATATTTTGAACTCAAGGCCCCTACACGTTTAATCTGACTTGTCGGGGCCTCCATAAAACCCATTCCCGAATTCTAAAGCCCCTAGCGTTTCTTTCTCAGCCGTTTATAATGCCGCTCAAAATAGCAGATGATAACGGCCCAACCATGACTCAAAAATCGATTTATATCGCCTATACCGGTGGTACTATTGGAATGCAGCGTAGCGACAGAGGCTATATTCCTGTCGCAGGATTCATGGGACAACTCCTTGCCCAGTCTCCGGAATTTCATCGTGTAGAAATGCCCCGCTTTACTGTCAGTGAATACTCACCGCTGATCGACTCATCCGACATGACCCCGGCAGATTGGCAAGCCATCGCAGAAGATATTCAAGCTAACTACCACAAATATGATGGATTCGTCGTCCTTCACGGCACCGATACCATGGCTTATACCGCATCGGCTTTATCGTTCATGCTAGAAAATCTGACGAAACCAGTCATTGTGACTGGCTCTCAAATTCCATTGTGTGAACTACGTTCAGACGGGCATATCAACCTGCAAAACGCGCTTTATCTGGCCGCCAACTATCCCATCCATGAAGTTTGCCTGTTTTTTAACAACACCCTGTACCGCGGTAACCGTTCAACCAAAGCGCATGCAGATGGTTTCGATGCTTTTATGTCTCCGAACTTCCAGCCACTACTTCGAGCCGGGATCCAGATTGAACTGCTTCAGGGCAAAGTGCAGCCCATTCAGGAAACCGAATTAAACGTCAGTGCTATTACCCCGCAACCCATTGGGGTTGTCACACTTTACCCGGGAATTTCAGCCGAAGTCATTGCGAATATTCTTCAGCAACCCGTAAAAGCTTTAATCTTATTAAGTTATGGTGTGGGAAATGCTCCCCAAAATCCTCAGCTTCTCAACCTGTTAAAAGATGCCTGTCAACGTGACATCATTATTGTCAACTTAACGCAATGCTTAAGTGGCACCGTTAACATGGGAGGCTATGCAACCGGAAATGCACTCGCTAGAGCAGGAGTCATCAGCGGTGGCGATATGACGATTGAAGCAACATTGACTAAACTGCACTATCTGCTCAGCCAATCTCTTCCTTCTCAGGAAATTCGGCAGAAAATGCAACAGAATATTCGAGGAGAGCTGACCATTCATCATGATCAGCCAATATCATAGATTAATTAAAGAAAGCTCGCTTGCAGCGCCTGACGGCGAGCTTCGTAATCTTCAGCAAACGCACCGATCGCTCCGTCATCATAAGGTTTTAAACCGCCCAGAATAGCTTTTTTAATGCCTTGTCCAACAATGCGGCCAGAATCGGTAAATTCGAAATGCAGATGTTCATCAGCACGTTTACCCTGAACATCTAAAGTGGTCTCTTTTAAATTAACGCCCAAATTGGCTAGATCCAGAGATTCCAACTGAAAGCTCATTGAATCATACATCACCAATGGTCGGGCAGGATTAAACATAACCTGATGTTTAAGCATCAACGGCATGAGCAATGTTGGGAAATTCTGGCCGGAAAATGCACCATAGTGACGAATGACCGACTCAATGACTTTTTCATCGTCCGAACGAGGACCTCCACGAGAGACCTCTAATAAAGTCTTGCCTTGCTGATCTGTAATCGCAAATTCACTCTGACCATCTTTAGGAAGATTTAAGATCGTTTTATCATTAACCATTCCGGTAAAACGAAACTCCATCTTCTGGCTCAATCCGTAATAGGTCACTACCAACGCAAATAATAAATCGCCTGGGACACAAAAGCGTTTTGCTTCCGGATCATGAATGGGATTAAAATCGCCACAAATACCTTTTGCAAAGGCACTAGCCTGATCAGGTGAAATCACCACACCTTCAGGGCAGTGTTCAAAATATTTATCTAAAAACATGAATGATTCACTAAAATAATCTGTTGATCGCTTAATCAGATCAATCTTTTGGTTTTAATTTAGCAATCTCCGCCCCAGTGTGACGAAACTGCATTTTTAATTCTGATTTTGATTTTATTTCAATAGCGCCTTGTCGATTGACAGTCATATGTTGCGCCTGTTCGTTATGGCGGTTCTGATACAACAATGTCATCTGCAGTGCATACTGGCGTTGTTGTTCATTGGCCGATGTCCCATCTGGCCATCGTCCCGTTTCCACAACACCTTGTAACCGCTGATAAATTTCAGGAGTGACCATATCGAGGAGTTGATCCACATCATCAATTGGGTTGGTCATCTTCTCTCCCATAGACAAAAACCTGCTTACTATACCTGATTTGTTCATTAATACGCTACTATTTAGGCATGGTTAATCAGATATATCGAATTAACTTAACAACTGTTTTGCGATATCAACATGCTTAATATAAAGTTCAGCCCATGCAGTCGTAAAGAAGGAATAGCCGTGTCCAAATATCTTACAGGGATAATTGCGATTATTATAACTCTTCAGATTTCAGGTTGTGATGACTTCAACCGCCCCCAAAAATCAGCCCGCAGTATCTGCGCTGACAATCCTTCCTTATGTGATGATTTGAATAAAGGGGGATGGTGTAATGATCCTCGTGAAGCACTGATCCAAGCTCGGTGGCAGGATGCTCAGCAAACAACTGATCGCAATAACTACTTATTATTGGATTCACTGAACAAATATCAGCGCTGTATCGCTGTCATTACACAGATTGAACCCATCAAACTTAAAGAACGAAAAACTGAACGCACTGAAACCTTACTCACCATCAACAACCAAATTAAAACACTTGAGTCGCAGGTAGCTACCAAGCAGGATCCTTACTCACTCTATTATCGCTGGAGTCAAATGAGTGATTACACAGCGCGCCAACAATTTATTAATGAGCAAAACAAGGCATCCATGCAGCAAGATCCGCTACTTCTCTGGGCCTTGGCGACTATTTATAATCAAAGCGACCCCCAAAAAAGCCTCTCACTGATGCAACAAGCACTGATGCGATACAGCCAACAAAAATTGCTTCCCGTAGGACTTTTAGAAAGTATCGTAACTCAGTACATGCGTTTAAATCGCTATGATCAGGCCTATATTTGGTCCCTCGTGGCAGAACAATTATCAAATGTTCAGGTCAATATGAATCAGCTTGATGCATACCAAAAATTTGAAGATAGCCAAGTTAGTCAATTTAAGGATCAGGCGAAACTCATCATCAAATCTATTAAAAAAGGGGTTTATCACCCTTAAGCTGTCGAATCGGGCTTATGGAATTGCATGGCTACGGAGTTAATACAATATCGAGCCCCAGTGACGGTTGGGCCATCGTCAAAAACATGCCCTAAATGGGCATTGCAATGCGCGCACCGAACTTCAATACGGTGCATTCCGGCACTTTTGTCATCGAAATACTTAACAGCGCTGGTTGCTATCGGTTGATCAAAAGCAGGCCAACCACATCCTGAGTCAAACTTTGATTCCGATTTAAACAAAGGCCGATCACAACACGCACAATGATAAAAACCCGACGCCTTGTGATGTAACAATGTTCCCGAAAAAGGCGCTTCAGTTTCACCTAACCGACAGACTCGATAAGTCTCAGGGTCAAGTTGTTCCTGCCATTCCTGTTCTGAAAGTTTCTCTAACAATTTATGTTCCACGGAACGTGTCCCTCCTGAGACAATAAACGTTAAAAACAACTTTATAAAATTTAACATTGTGCCAACAACTAAATATAAGTGCAAAAACTAATTTATCATTTCTTGATTACGCCATAACTGCCGTTTTTCAAGCAACTGAAGGGATTGTTCAACCACCAGACTATTTCGACCTGACAACATTTTTTCCCCATCAGCCACTTCATCAAACTGAGTATCCAGACAACGAAACCACCCCATATCTGCAGCCAGCTTAGGTAATCGATAAGGTAGCTGTACCGAACTAGCATTGATTAATAGCAATAAGTGTTCCTCTTTGCCCTGTGAATAATATTCAACCATGATGGCTTTATGATGGCCTTGCCGCCAGTCGTCTTCACCCATCGGCAATCCATCGGGACGTAACCATCGGACTTCATGATCAACCTGATGCGGTTTAGCCCCCCGAAACTGATCATGCTCCAAATGCAATCGTGTAAAGATTTGAAACCGTTGACGAAAACTAATCACCGTCTGAGTAAAACGGACCAATGATTGATTCTGTTCATACAGCATCCAATCCACCCAACTCATACTATTATCTTGGCAATAAGCGTTGTTATTCCCCTTCTGAGTTCGGCCGAATTCATCACCCGCCAGCATATGTGGGATCCCTTGCGCAAACATTAACGATGCAATGAGATTTCGTTTCTGCTGATTACGCTTCGCCAATATGGACAAATTATGCGTTAAACCTTCCCAACCATAGTTGCAAGAAATGTTATGACCATGCCCATCTCGATTTCCTTCTTTATTCGCTTCATTATGGCGTCGTTCGTAACTCACTAAATCTTCTAATGTAAATCCATCGTGATAACAAATGAAATTGACGCTGGAATGTAAACTCCTAAACTCTCCAGGGAACAAATCACGAGACCCCATCATTCGAGTAGCAAATTCAGCAAGAGTGCCATCATCACCTCGCCAGAAAGCACGTAAATTATCCCGAAAATGGTCATTACATTCATGCCAATCATAGGGAAATCCACCCACTTGATATCCGTTAGGCCCTATATCCCACGGTTCAGCGATCAACTTAACCTGATTGAGCACCGGATCCTGCTGCAACACTTTGAAAAAACAATTGAAGCTGCTAAACCCATGCCATTCTCGACCAACTGTCACCGCCAGATCGAAACGAAATCCGTCTACTTGCATTTCAGTGACCCAATACCGCAAACAATCGATCACCAGTCTCAATGTATGCGGATCGGCCACATTGAGGGTATTACCACAACCACTGTAGTTGGCATAACTCTGATAATCTGGATATGCGCCACTGTGTTCGAACAGATAATAGTGTCGGTTCGCCAATCCTCGCAAACTCAGCGTTGGGCCCCCTTTGCCCCCTTCAGCAGTATGGTTGAACACGATATCAAGAATGACTTCTAAACCCTGACGATGTAATTCCCGAACCATTGTCTTAAATTCAATAACCGCATCGCCACAGCTATAGCGTGGATCTGGAGCAAAAAATGCGATCGGGTTATATCCCCAATAGTTGGTTAATCCCATAGCGGTCAATCGGGCTTCACTCATGAATGCAGTGATCGGCATCAGTTGCAAACTGGTCACCCCCAATGATTTGAGATAACTCAAAACAGCTGGGTTGATCAGCCCCAGATAAGTTCCTTGTTGGGGTTCAGGAACTTCAGGATGTAATCGAGTAAACCCTTTTACATGTAATTCATATAAAACCGTATCAATAGAATTGATACAAGGCCGGGTTACCCCTTGCCAGTCGAACTGATCATCGACGACAACTGATTTGGCAATCATCGCGCCGTCGTCTTGTTCATAAAGTTTTCCGTTCCATATTTGCGGCCGACTAAGCGCTTTGGCATAGGGGTCAATCAATAACCGATCTGGGATAAAAATATCCCCTAGATCCGGCCTGAAATCACCATAAGCCCGGTAACCATATAACTGTCCGGCACTAATTCCTCGGATATATCCATAATGATACCCACCAAAACGTCCGGGGAGTTTAAAGCGACAAATTTCGTTTTCTTCGTCATCAAACAGGCACAATTCAATCCAATGAGCCGTTCCGGCAAATACCGAAAAATTACAGCCGTCACTATCTAATGTTGCTCCCAAAGGAGAACGATCTCCCGGAAATAAAACAAACTTTCCGAAAGCAGCCACTTGCTCATGTGTAGAAAACGAATCTCGTTGCGCCATAGGCAATTAAATCTCTTGTCGACTGATATAAAGAGTAGCTAAAGGCGGCAATTTTAATGCAATGGAATAACTTCTTCCCTGCCAACTTAAAGCTTCGGCTTCCATCATCATGTCCACCGGATAGCCACTCCCCCAATATTGTGAGTCGTCACTATTAAAGAGTATTTTATACATGCCGGGCTCAGGAACACCGATCCGATAATCATCATCAGGGATCGGAGTAAAGTTACAGACCACGATAATCGATTGCTTTTCGGTTAACGCATTTCGCTGAAAAACCAAAACACTCTTTTGCCAGTCAGCGTAATCAATCCACTCAAACCCTTCATGCTGATAATCGCCTTCATATAACCCCGGATGTTGTCGATAAAAGTGATTTAGATCCCGGGTTACACGCTGTTGCCCTTGGTGCCGGTCATATTGCAGGATATCCCATTCAATACTGGCATCATGATCCCATTCACTCACCTGAGCAATTTCATTGCCCATGAAGTTCAATTTTTTCCCCGGATGAGCAAACATAAATGCGGTATAAGCCCGTAAATTAGCCGCCTGCTGCCATTCATCTCCCGGCATTTTCCCAAGCAACGAACCTTTACCATAAACGACTTCATCATGAGACAATGGCAAGACAAAATTTTCATCATAGTTATAGACCATCGCAAAGGTAATTTCATTGTGATGGTATTTACGGAACAGGGGATCCTGAGACATATATTCCAATGAATCATGCATCCACCCCATATTCCATTTAAATCCGAAGCCTAATCCCCCTAAATAAGTCGGGCGGGATACGCCAGAAAAGGCGGTCGATTCTTCGGCAATAGTAATCGCCTTTGGAAATTCGCCATAAACCTCTTCATTAAACCATTTCAGAAAACTAATCGCTTCATAGTTCTCGTTTCCACCGTCCACATTTGGGATCCATTCTCCGGCTTCACGGGAATAATCCCAATACAACATCGATGCCACCGCATCAGCCCGGATCCCATCGACATGAAAATAATCAAACCAGATCAACCCACTGGCAATCAGAAAACGGCGAACTGTATCTCGACCAAAATCATAAATATAACTATTCCAATCCTTATGCCAACCGCGCAAAGGATCTTCGTATTCATAAAGAGGAGTGCCATCAAAACGAGCCAAACCATGTGCATCTGATGGAAAATGTGCCGGAACCCAGTCAATAATGACCCCGATCCCCGCCTGATGGCACTGATCCACCAGATATTTAAAATCATCAGGATGACCATAACGACTAGTTGGCGCAAACAGGCCTATCGGCTGATATCCCCATGAACCATCAAATGGATATTCCGCTACCGGCATCATTTCAATATGGGTGTACCCCATATCCGTCACATAAGCGACCAGTTCATCCGCTAGTTGCCGATAACTTAAAGAAGCCCATCCAAAGCTATTATGCTGGCGTTTCCATGATCCTAAATGGACCTCATAAATACTCATTGGCTGATGAATCGGGTCACTTTTTCGCTGCTGCCAACCCTGATCATGCCATTGATAAGATTGATGATCCCAAACCACCGAGGCTAGCGATGGAAATTGTTCCGCATAAAATCCAACCGGATCGGCTTTATGGGGGAGCATCGTTCCATCACTGGCTTTCAGTTCATATTTATACCGCTGCCCTGACGCCATCTCTGGAATAAATAAAACCCAATGTCCATCCTGACATTTCTGCATGGGATGACGCCGTCCATCCCAGCCGTTAAAATCGCCAACGACACTCACACTCATCGCATTCGGTGCATAAACGGCAAATCGAACCCCTTTGACTTGGTACGTTCCCAATGCCATCACCATCAACTGAGCGCCTAATACCCGATACCAACTGCGAACATTGTTATCTAACCGCTCTAATCCCTGATATGCGACTTCTTTAAACGCATAAGGATCCCATCGTTGACAACATCGTCCAGAGAAATGAACAATAAATTGATATCCGCTTGCAAATAATTCCGCCTGAGGAAGTTCAAAGAGTCCATCTGGATCGAGACAGGTCATAATTCGGCCCCGAGATTGATCTGGAGTCACGACCTCAACTTTAACCGCTCCGGGATACCATGCCCGAATACAGGCACTATCTCTCAAAGAAGAGGCCGGAAGAAAACCCAACTCCGAAAAAGGATAAGTCAACCGAACATTTTCTAACTTAGTTACCAGTGAAAGCTGATCAGATATCAATTCAGAATTCATATATCAAACCTTGTTTAACGCCTACTCATAAGAGTAAGGCACAATCATGACGCATAACGATTTGACGGCTCACTAAATCGCTTCCAACAACCCCTAATGGTGTGAACTAACCTCACGCCGGGCTTCACTCAGTTGTTTCATTAAATCGAGAATATAAGGATCACTAAACAATGCTTCGAGGGTCGCACTTAATTTACGACGCCAATTGGGATATTCCTGGCTGGTTCCAGGGACATTAACAGGGAGTTCCATGTTCAGCCAATCATCAAGTTGTAGCGACAACAATGCAGACTGGCCTCTGGCCATATGTAACTGCATCCCATGATTCAAGTTCTGATCCATCGGAACCCACGCTGCATCTCGGCCAATAAAATCAGGTATGGAATGATGCCCATGCAAACTATTTAAAATTTGTTGTTTACAAAATAATCGTTGATCAAATAACTGCTTTAATTTTTCGGGATCCGGGTATAACCCCAGTTTTTCACCTAATTTCAGATCCTCACAATGCCAAAATCCAAGCAATGTCGCCATATCATGAGTCGTTAGTGCAGCCAACGCCTGTTCTGGATAGTGTTTCGGAGAGATATATCCACCATCTGGAGCTTGTGAGAAAAAGAAAACCCGATAGGAATGAATACCATTATTTTGCAGCACCTCAAAAATGCCATCAGGAACCGTTCCTAGATCTTCACCGACAATCAGACACCGATTTCGGTGACTTTCCAACACTAAAATAGCCAATAAGTCATCAATGGGATATTGAATATAGGCACCATCTCGGGCCTCCTTACCCACCGGAATCCACCACAACCGCAGCAATCCCATGACATGATCAATCCGCAATGCACCACAAGCATGCATATTACGCCGGAATAAATCGATCAAAGGCTGATACCTTTGTGCTTTCATCTGGCTCGGATCCATGGGCGGTAATCCCCAATCCTGTCCCAACGGACCTAAAACATCCGGTGGAGCCCCAACATGACACCCCAAATTATAAATTGAGCGATTTCGCCATACTTCCTGACTCCCCGAACTCACCCCAACAGCAACGTCACAAAATAAACCAATCGTCATTTGTTTTTGTTCAGCGACCCGTTCGGCAGCCTCTAGCTGCTCATTAGCAACCCATTGTAGCCAAGCGAAAAATACAACTTGGTCACGATGCTCTAACGCCCACTGCTGTGTCGTTTGCGAGGTATAATTCTGAAATTCCGAAGGCCAACTTCGCCAATGCTCATCGATACCATCCTGATGACAAAACATCACCTGCAAGGCATCAAATGTTGCCTGAGCATGTAACGATTCGCCTCCCTGTTGATAAAACTGAGCAAACGATCCTCGGCGTTTATGGGTATCCGGCAACTGATTAAACTGCTTAAAAACCCGTTCCAACATCGGTAATTTAACCGCCATCACCGCGCTGTAATCAACCCAATCTAACGCCCGAAGTTCAGAGAGTCGTTGCTGAAATGATGCTGATTGAACCTCAATGCACGCACCACTTGTGACAAACTCAGGAATCGATTCCACATCGATATAAATGACATTAAGCCAGCGACGAGAAGATGGACTATATGGACTCGCATTTTCAGGCCATCCCGGATGAAGTGCATGCAAGGGATTTACCCCAACAAAATCACCCCCGCCATCCGCAATAAATCCCACCAGCGTGGCCAAATCCGTAAAATCACCAATCCCCCAGTTACGTTCACTGCGCAGAGAATAAAGTTGAACCGTAACGCCCCAAACTTTCTTTCCTTGTTCAATCGCAGCTGGTTTATAAGCCCTACGGGGCGCCACAATATAGCGACTCGTAGCGAGTCGCTCCGACTTTCCATGCTGATAAATAGACAACTGGTGATAACCGTCATCAAGTTGTAACCCAGTTACAACCCAGTAGGCCCCCATCGCTTTTCCATCGATTTGTTCTCTTTCATTCGCAACCATTTGATCAGGATAAACAGTACCATCGAATAATTGCCCCTGCTCCGTTTCCAAAACCCAGTCAAATCCTTCAGGCTGATTCATCGGGCAGCGCAACAGAAATTCAATCGATTGTCCCTGCCTACGGCAGATAACCGGTTCCAGATAATGCTGCCAGTGTTCATATAAAACATGCTGAATCTGTTGATTTAATTGCGATTGATGATCAACGGCATAACCCATTGCCGTGAGCAATGCTTTCAAATTATCGGGAGCTACCTCGGCTGGTTGCCCCCAAGCATCGATAAAATGTCGAGTAATCCCATGCAGGTCTAATAATTTATTCAGTTCAGGGGTAACCATATCTCTCCGCATCGATATCTGCAAAAAACCTAATAACTTCAATAAGTGTAAGACAGATGTTGAGTATTTACTCGATGAATCAAAATAAAATCTTATGGCTCCAAATAAATTGTGTTGCCAAGGCTGTAATAAACCCCAAATCATGATAGAATTTTTCAACGAAAACGGCTGAAATTTGGTTGTGATCCAATCAAATGTAATTTTTTTTCATCAGTCAGTTTGATTTCGCGCAAAAATATAGAAGTCCGCACTTGATCTTACGGTGGAATATTGTAAGTTTACGGGCAGTTTTTTTCGCTAACACTTCAGAATATAACTGGGTAGAAACTATGACTATTAAAGTAGGTATTAACGGCTTTGGCCGTATCGGTCGCTTCGTATTCCGTGCTGCTCAAGAACGTGATGACATCGAAATTGTTGGTATCAACGACTTGTTAGATGTTGAATACATGGCTTACATGCTGAAATACGACTCAACTCATGGCCGTTTCAACGGCGAAGTTAAAGTTGAAGGCGGTAACTTAATCGTTAACGGTAAAACTGTTCGCGTAACTGCAGAACGTGACCCAGCAAACCTGAAATGGGATGAAATTGGTGCAGACGTTGTTGCTGAAGGTACAGGTCTGTTCCTGACTGACGAAACAGCTCGTAAACACATCACTGCTGGCGCTAAAAAAGTTGTTATGACTGGCCCATCTAAAGACGCAACTCCAATGTTCGTTATGGGTGTTAACGAAGCTAAATATGCAGGTCAGGATATCGTTTCTAACGCTTCTTGTACTACTAACTGTTTGGCTCCAATCGCTAAAGTACTGAACGACAACTTCGGTATCGTAAGCGGTCTGATGACTACTGTTCACGCAACTACTGCAACTCAGAAAACTGTTGACGGTCCTTCTCACAAAGACTGGCGCGGTGGTCGTGGTGCTGCTCAGAACATCATCCCATCTTCAACTGGTGCTGCTAAAGCTGTAGGTAAAGTATTACCTGAATTGAACGGCAAACTGACTGGTATGGCATTCCGTGTCCCAACTCCAGACGTTTCTGTAGTTGACCTGACTGTTAACCTGGAAAAAGCTGCTAGCTACGATGAAATTTGTGCAGCTATGAAAAAAGCTTCAGAAGGCGAGCTGAAAGGTATTCTGGGTTACACTGAAGATGCAGTTGTTTCAACTGACTTCTTGGGTGAAGTTTGCACTTCAGTATTCGATGCTAAAGCCGGTATTGCTCTGACTGATAAATTCGTTAAAGTTGTATCTTGGTACGATAACGAAATCGGTTATTCAAACAAAGTTCTTGATTTGATTGCTCATATCTCTAAATAAGAGTTATCATAGCTAGAATCACATTAGGGTAGCTTCGGCTGCCCTTTTTTATTTATGGGAGTCTCATTATGACAGAACGCCTTGAACAACTAGGTTTATCGATCAAAGATCAACTGGATAATGCAGTATTCACCGCAGTAAATGATGCTGGCATTACTTTTTATTGGATTGATCATCCCCAAGGGAAAGCGCTAATTAGCGCCTATGGTGCTCATATCATCAGTTACCATCCCAATGGTCAACCAGAACAATTCTGGCTCAGTAAGACCAGCGCATTAGATGGAACCGCCCCTATTCGTGGAGGGGTGCCTATCTGCTGGCCTTGGTTTGGGAATACCAGACAACCAAACCACGGCTATGCGCGCGATCAGATATGGCAGTTAGGTGAGATAAAAACAACTGAAGAATGTACTCAGATCACTTTGAGCCTTACCGATCAGATCGTCAAAGAGCACGAATTTAAATTCTTACTCGAATGTAAGTTCACTGTAGGTAAAACATTGGCAATTGAATTAACCACAACCAATAAAGATACCCATTCCATCCAAATTTCTGGGGCACTGCACAGCTATTTTAATACCCAGCGAGATAGCGCTCAGGTTTCAGGCATGGGCCATGTCTATCAGGATAAAACCCGTAACTTTATTGAAGTGACTGATTCACAATTTTCTCTTTCTGAAGAAACAGATCGCCTCTATCTTCATCCCGAAAAACATGTCACTCTGACACATGGTAACGGGCAGCAATTACATCTCACCCATCAAGGAGCAGATACGGTTGTGATCTGGAATCCGGGAGATAAAAAAGCAGAATCAATCCAAGATATCCATGCCGGAGGGGCTTCGGAATATCTCTGTGTTGAAGCTGTTAGGACTCAGCACCCTATCGAGTTAGCTCCTGAACAAAGCTATACTCTGTCGCAAACCTTGGAGCCACGCTCATAAGATAGCATCATTATTAATACCCAAGTCAGTACATGATGCCTCACCAAGACGGCCGTACAGAATGATCTAGTCAACGACAATCATTCATATGTGACGGCCGCCCAATAACGTCACAATCGCTTCACCCCAGCAAACTCATGTATAGTGCCGCAAAAATAATCATCATTAATCACTGAACGATACTGCCCTTTAAGCAACACTGTAGACATGGCTCTTTCGCTATTCTGAAAACCCACAATTATATTTATTTTTCATATTGTTTAAGTAGAATGACTTCTCGCCATCAATTCTCCAAAGGTATTCTCAATGAAAAATATTGCCGTATTTTGTGGATCCAAATCAGGTCAATCCCCTTTATTTTCCCAGGCCGCAACCGAATTAGGCTCCTACTTTGCACAGCAAAATATCCGTTTAATTTATGGAGGTGGGAAAGTTGGCTTAATGGGAACTATCGCGGATGCAGTACTAAATGCCGGAGGAGAAGTTTTCGGTGTGATTCCAGAAAAATTGAAAGCTAAAGAAATAGCACACCCAAACCTAACTGAATTACTCGTTGTTTCAGATATGCATGAACGTAAAGCCAAAATGGCAGAACTTGCAGATGGTTTCATTGCTATGCCGGGAGGGGCTGGAACTCTGGAAGAAATCTCTGAAGTATGGACCTGGGCACAGCTCGGATATCACCAAAAACCATGTGCATTTTATAATATTAACCATTTCTATGATCCTCTCTTACAGATGATCGAACTAATGGTTACGCAAGGTTTTATGACTCAGTCATATTTGGATATGCTACTTGTATCTGATACTCCAGCGTCTCTCATCCATGCAATGCAACATTATGTTCCACCTCAAGAGAAATGGTCCTAACCGCTGAATTAGGTCCCTAAGGCCTTACCCCATCAATAACACGACAGGATAGCCCCTAGGGACTGATTGGCTTAAATCGCCTGCAAGCCACAACGCGTGACTTGATAAAAATCAATAATCACCAATTTTTATCGATATTACTATCATTAAATAGTCGGTAATTTCTTTCTAAAATGATGTTATAAAACAACAAAATAATACGTCGCTGAACATCTAAAAAATATCCATCGGCTATGCGGTTCTCGAATGTTAGTATGGAGCATATTTAGCTTCGGTGTTCATTCCATACCAACATCGATGCCCCAATCAAACCACCATACTGGCTATGCTGACCAACAACGACCAACGCTCGCCCTGGATCTAATAAAATTAATGATCTTAACTGCCGATCCAACGCACTAATGAGTACAGCATCATTTGCTAAACCACCGCCTGCAATCACCAAATCCACACCTGTAGTATTCACCACTAACGCCAGTGATTCACTCACAATCTGCAACCACAGATCAATGGTCTGAGCGGCTAATAAATCCCCCTGATGCCAGTTACTAACAATCGCCCGACACTCAGCTCTACGCTGATGAAGCGTTTGATGTAATCGCTCTATTCCCCGAGCACTCCCATAACTTTCAACACATCCCGTTTGACCACAGCCACAAGCCACTCGTGGAAGCTCTATCGATTTACCCGCCACGGTCCATTGTGTTGCCATGATTGGGGCATGTCCCCATTCCCCCGCAATCCCACCGCGACCCTGAATAATCTGGCCGTTAAGAACTAACCCGCCTCCAATCCCAGTTCCCAAAATCATCCCCAGAACCATCGTATAAGGAGCACCACAACCAACCGTAGCTTCTGCTAGCGTAAAACAATTTACATCATTTGCCATATAAACCTTCCGCCCAAGAACTGCGGATAATTCCCGAATTATATGGTGTCCCTGAAATGCTGGAATATTTCCCGCAAAAACTCGATCAGCTTCAAGATCAACAATACCGGCAACAGAAATAGCCAACGGTGCAGAATCATCCAAGGCAAAGGACGGATCTGCCAATAAAATATGCAATGTATTTACAAAAGTATTCCAATTCTGACAAGCCATTGGGGCTTGTTGTAAAAACTGAATGTTGCCCGGTGCAGTAGAAACACCCAATTTGATAAAGGAGCCCCCAATATCAATACAGATAACCTGATTTGGTTTAAACAAAGCCTTCATCCTCTGAATTCATCATTCCATGATTTCGTTAATCACTCTTGCTGAAGCTGTGAGCCTACCGATTCAGATTCAGTATTAAAATCCCATGCCATATCCACAAGCCACAATAAGTACCAGGCTCATTGACCTTTAGATAAAACAGCTTCAGGTAATGAATCGATATGTAACGTCTGAGTTGGAAACGCACAATCAGCCCCCGCATCATGAATAATAGCAATGATTTGTAATAACACATCCTGCTTGATGCGATGATATTCCACCCAATTCGTGGTTTTGGTAAATGTATAAATAAAAAAATCAAGGCTCGAAGCCCCAAACGAAGTAAAATTAGCCATCAACGTCTGCTGCTGATCGATATCCGGATGCTGCTCAAGCATGCTCTTGACACGGCTAACCACGGTTTCCAACTGACCGACATCCTGATAACGAATGCCAATCGTTTCGTAAATCCTGCGATTTCTCATCCGTGATGGATTCTCGACCGAGATTTGGGTAAAGACAGAATTAGGGACATACAAAGGACGCTGATCAAACGTTCGGATCTGGGTCACTCGAAAACCAATGCGCTCAACGGTCCCTTCAATTTGACGATCAGGACTGCGGATCCAATCTCCAACCCGAAATGGTTTATCCAAATACACCACCAACGCCCCAAAAAAATTCGCCAGCAAATCTTTTGCAGCCATACCAATAACTAAGCCACCAACCCCACCGAATGCCAGCAAACCTGAAATACTGATCCCTAAACTTTGGAAAACCGTCAGCAAAACCACCACAATAATCGATGCTTTGAGTAACTTACCCACAGCTTGAACGGTCGTGACATCACGACCACTGTCAATAAACTCATTTTCACCACTATTAGTCAGACGCCATGCCGATAAGGCCAATAAAGCTTCCAAAAGCACCTGACGCACCACCGGAAGATAGTCACTCAAATTTGAATCAATACGCTCAGCGACACTATCAGCTACCATGCTGACACCAAACAACAAGATAAGCCAACTCACAGGACCATTCAGAGCTTCCCATAAAATATTATCCCAATGTGTATGAGAACGTTCAGTTAACTTAATGATGCGTTTGCCCAGCATTCGCCAGCATAATGTCAACACCAATGTCGCCGCGATAATTAAAATAACCTCAGCGGCCCAGCCCTGCCCCAATGCCTCAGTCGCACTTTTAAGTAACTGGTGCCCAAAAATTGAAATATCCTGCATATTTTGCCACGATGGATTTAAAGATAGCCCCCAGTGTAATAGAGCTATCAGTGAGCAGCAATGCAGAACAAAGCAACGTTTTTCTAAAGTGATCAATCTTCCCAGCCTGATGTCAGGCTCAAGCAACTAGCACCGACGATTTCACGACTTCCATTCATAAAATGCTGCTCCACTTCTCATTTTTATAAGATTTAGACGTAGGAGCTGTGATCTCTGAACTATTTATCGCAGGGATAGATTCATTCAAGATCCCCATTGATATATCTTTACTATAGATAAGCTTTCAGGGTGAATCGAACCGTGATTAGCATGCCAGCAATACTGTTTATTCCCTTCGGTATCGCTGAAACAAATAAGGACATTATATCCCTTAGTATTTTTATCTCAGGATCCAATACCAACGGATTGCTTCATGAAAAGAACCATGCACAGACAAATCAAAGGAGAAGAAGATGGAAAACTCTAAATTTTTAATGATGAGTCGCGCATTAGGCACAGTGCTGCTAAAAAGCTTAGTCATTAATGGACAGGCTCTCAAACCTATTCCGGGGGGCGAAGCGTTACTACAAGTACAAAGGACAATGCCGATCCACCAACGCTATCGATTGGCGAAACTCAAAGCTCATGAAGAACAACTTATGGCTTAGTTTCCTTATTAGTGTAGCTCCCGAACCTGCATTATATTTGGTCGAAATAGCTACAATACAACAAAGGGTTGAGGCTGACTTATTTTCAACCAAAAAGCCTGTTGGCAATGATTAACAAAATATTTTTGCTTAGGCCGGATAGATAACATATCCGGCTCCCCCACTACTCGATAACTAATCCAGCATTCTTCACAAATATTTTCATCCGGCTCATTCTCAGGCAAGTGATCATGCTCAATAATCTGTTCAATCACGACCCCATTTGCAAATGTAATATGCCCTTGTTTATATTCATGATACATGCCATCGTTCCAATCAGAATGATCATTAATATTCTGAGAAACTATCGGGATCTCATTGGAATACCCCACAATAGAAGCAACATAAGCCCATAACTCATTTATATTTTCAGACATATCACTATCCAGATAATATAAAAACCCAGTATGATCGATTAGCTAGTCAAATAAATCAGAGCACGATCATTAATCATCCTATACTCCAGGTAACATTTGAGTCACCTGTCTAAATAACGCCAACAATTTCGGCTCATAAAGATAAAATGTAATGGCAAGAGAGCTAAACTCTGGAGCCGAACAAGCTGATAATGCAATATAGGCCGCTTCTTGATGGGGATACCCATATACGCCACAAGAAATAGCAGGAAAAGCAACCGTGTGGCAATCGTTTTGCAATGCCAGCTGACAGGCATGGGTATACGCACTGCGTAATACCCGAGCCGGATCCGATTCCTGCCGGTAAATGGGGCCTACGGCATGAATCACAAAACGAGCCGACAACTGACCTGCGGCTGTGATACGAGCTTCCCCAAAAGGACAACGACATCCATCGATCTCTGGAATTTTGTAACAAGCCGCTAAAAGTGCAGGGCCAGCAGCACGATGAATCGCACCATCTACACCACCACCCAACAGAGTCGGGTTAGCCGCATTCACAATCGCATCGACATTAGCCCCAGTAATATCACCCGATAAGATTGTAATTGAACTCATACCATCTATCCATGTCACTTATTTTGATACATCTCAGGCCGGCGTAAATTTAAAAATGGTCGAGCCTCTTGCGCCTTCACTACGTCCTTCAAATCAATATCTGCATATAAAATTTGCGCTGTATCGCCCGCTTTTGCAACTACATTTCCATCTGGACTAATTACGATAGATTCACCCGCAAAATCCATCTCACCTTCCAGACCCACTCGGTTACACATTGCAATAAAAACACTATTTTGCATCGCAGCAATACGAAGTTCCCATTCAAACATCTGCATAGGCTCCTGCTTCATATTTGCAGTAGGGATGACAATTAACTGAGCACCTTGCAATACACAAGAGCGAATACTTTCCGGAAAATGTCGATCAAAGCAGATCACCACACCTATTTGACCAACTGCCGTGTCATAAACCATAAATCCCTGTTCTGATGGAGTATAATAATCCTGCTCATAAAAACAGGGGGACTGAGCAATATGTACCATCTTAGAAACCCCTAAGATCACTCCATCCGTATGAATCACGGGAGAAGCATCATAACGAGATGCCCCCTCCTGAAGATAAAAATTGGGGATACATAACAACTGTAATTGTCGGCATTTATCCTGCATTTTTTGCACATACAGATGATCTAACGGTAGTGCATACTCCGACACATCTAATCCAGAATACTGCGGGAAAAAAGGCGTTAACTGAAGCTCAGGAAAACAAATGACATCAGCGCCATTTTCAGCCACTTCATCCATTGCATCCAGCGCCTGTAACAAATTACCATCCATACTGCGTGTCAACTGTTGCTGTACCAAAGCTATTTTCATACACTTTCCCCTGAGGATAACCGATTCGATACCAATAACACTGCTCTAAAATAGGTTCAAGAAAACATCCTAATCGAAAAGAACAGTCAAATAAAATACATATTTTTATTTAAAATATTTATCTGTATATTTTCATTTAAACTGTCCTACCAAACAGTTATTCTCTGTTGATTTTAGAAGATGTTGTTGCCCTATAGATCTAAAAAATTATAATGATAATAAATATATCGATATTCCAAATACTGCTTTATTAACATAAACCGAGCATCGCTGCTGATCTATAGATAATCGCTCTAAATCAGTTAATAGCTATTTAATAAAGCTTTAAACAGCAAATATAGCCAAGGTAATCATTGCATTAAAAAGTAATGGAGGATTGGAATATGATACATAATGTATACAAGGAAAGTTCTAGGATTTGTTAGTTTTCATAAATTATAACAATATCCCGTCCCTATAAAAATTCTATTATGGATACATATCATAGATTATAAATTCAATTATCATAAAAGATCAAAAACACCTTTCCCAAAGCATTGAGAAAGGCGTTCACACAGAAACTAGACAAGTTTAGTCTTCTTAACTCTGCTGATAAACCGGGAACATACTGGCATCACCATAGTCCTGAATTTTTTCCATCTGATTCAGAATGTTCATATCCTCATCTGAAATCACAAAATCCAGATCCGCATTATTTCTCATATGAGCAGGGCTTGCCGTTTTCGGTAATGGCAATAATCCCAGTTGCAAATCATAACGAATACACAATTGAGGCACCGAAACACCATATTTTTTAGCCAACTGCACAATCTGGTCATTTTTAAACAATTCACCATGACCAACAGGTGAATAGGCCTCGACCAAAATATTCTTACTCTGGGAATATTCAATCAATTCTTTAGGAATGTTAGTCGCATGAGCCAAGACCTGATTAATAACCGGCTTCACGGTAGCAGTTTCCAGAATATTATCGATATCCGGAGCCGTAAAGTTTGAAAGACCAATCGCACGTATTTTACCGGCTTGATGCGCCTTTTCAAGAGCTTGCCATGCTTCTCGATTACCCTGTAAATAACGGTCTTCACCACCAAATTGATCCCACGGCTGAGGACTATGAATAATCATCAGATCGACATAATCAAGCCCCATACGCTGTAATGATCCATCAATAGCCCTCACAGCATCCTGATACGACTTATACCGAGCCGCTAATTTGGTTGTCAAAAATACTTGGTCTCGGCTAACACCAGAAGCTTTAATCGCTGCAGCGACCTCGGCTTCATTACCATAATCCTGTGCCGTATCAATATGCCGATAACCAATGTTAAGCGCTTCACTCACCGCTTTTTCCGCAGCAGAATTCTCAATCAGCCATGTTCCCAGACCTAGCTTCGGGATCTTTACGCCATTAGAGAGAGTATATGTTTCTTCTAAGATCATAATTTAAATCATCCTCTTGTCTCAATTGGTAAATTTTAACTCATCAATCAATAATGAGTTTCCCTGCACGGTATGGTTCTTATTTCTCTGATTGCAAAAAGTATGTCTCGAAAACCGTACTCATGCAAACTGCCACAAGTTCTATATATGGGATTATTGTTCGCAAAAACAAGAGTCAAAGCCATAAACTTATTCCTGCTTAGTGAATGGTGCCTTATTTATCCTCTGACCCCCTATCGTGTCGATAGTAATCTATCTAAAACTTCATTGGCAGATTAGTAATCCTTAGCTCTGTTTTTATCCGGGTAAATATTTATGATAAAACATAGACATCTATAAATAACTATGTTTCACCAAATAACTCAAACACTACTGAATTGGATTAGGTAATTTTAAGCATTGGTTAATTTTTTTATTTATAATATCTTTCATGTATTTTGCACCATCCTTATTTAAGTGATCAGAGTTAAAGAAATATTTATCAGGTAGCGTGTAGCTATATAAATTAATATAACATTCTCCCAATAGTTTATTTAGTTTATCAAAAAATAAAGATTCCGATGGGGCATTATTTTTTTTGATAATTTCAGAAAAGTAATTTCTAAATTTATAATGATGTGGCATCGTAATGATAACTATCTTCAAGTCTTTATTATTATTCAATAACTCTTCAATATCTTGAATATTCTTCGAAAATTCTTCTCTGGTTGGGAAAAAATGAATATCATTAAAATATTGCATATGAACAAATTCTTTATTCGTATGCAAAACATCTCTCAGAGATTGCCTTCCATTTTGCTCATATGTTACTCCTTCAGGAATTCGATTCAATTTTTTGTTATTTCTGAAAATATTTAATTCTATCCAGTTAATAGACCTTTTAATAAAATAAGAAGGAGGTATTGTCACTGCCTGCTCAAATGTTTTTAAATATAACATAATGTTATTTGCATAAATGAATTCATTATCACCATCTGTAGTCAGTAGACTTTCCCTGTATAATTCAATTGGGGAAATATTCACAACAATGTATTTTAGATTTTTAAAATATTCCTTAGCATATTTTATTTGTTCTATCGTTCTGGGAATCATAGCCCCATCTTGATTCATATAAAAAACATGATTGCTATTAATAATTATTCTATACGCATGTGAATTCCCGATTATAGCTCCATATATTTGATTTGAATTATTAATATGTTTAAAGTTATTCACATTTAATCTAAACAAAAAAATAGAACCCACAATGATGATGATTACACATATCATTACAATAATTTTTAATGATTTAAAACTGTGCATAATAAAATATTCCATCTAGATGTCTAACAAAAAATGAAAATGTTACAAATACTAAACATACACATATCGTAGCCATTGGCCAAGAAGAAACAATACCTCTAATTTTTTTATAGAAATAAACATCAAATAAAATTAACATAAAAATGGATACTGTAACAAAAAGGAATTGTTTAACATTTACGCAAGGAAACAAATAGTGAGGGATCACATTATTAAATGGAAACCCTAAAATCATAAAAAATAAAACCTGACTTATCAGCAATAAATAACGCTTCCGTTTTATCTTATTTTGAATAATAAAAAGTAACAAGTTGATCAAACCAAACATAAAAAAACCAACTGTAGCACCATGCCACAATGATAAAACTGAAACGCTAACTAATATCTTTAAATATGCTTTATACCTGCTGCGCCCTGAAATTTTAAAAAAATCAGAGCACCATTTATATACAGTGATATTCCATCTACTCCAAAATTGGGATATATTCCGTGTAAAAAAAGGCATTCTGAAGCTTAAAGGCATTTTAAATCCAGATAATCCAGCAATACCTATTCCCATGAGAGACCAAGATAGATAGTCTGAATACATATAAATCCACCAAAATATGGAATAAAAAATACTTTGATCGCTTTCATAGACCGATTTAGTCATATTAGCTAGGTAAAGTTTAAAAAATAATCCTATAGCGAATACACAATGATATAAAGCTTGTGACTTGATTGTTAATTTTTTTAACCGTTCAAATCCTGACGGCTTTACAATTGGCCCACAATATAACTGAGGGAAAAAACTTAACCTACTGACTAAACCATAAAAACTGACATCCGCTTTAATATAGTAGCATACTTGAAATAATGCAAAACTAACTCCCAACAATTGATAGCCATCCACTATCCCAAAAAAAGTATTTTTTATTAAAATCCCCCCTAATACAACAACAGGAATAACTGAAATTTTCCGTTGAAATAATTTTTTAAACGAACACACTAAAAATGCAACTATACAAATAATACTAAAAGTTTGAGGATATAAAGATAAAGAAAACAATGTTCCTAAAAAGAGCACTAACTTTTTTGAATTCGTTAATGCTGAAATGAAATATAAGATAATTAGTACAGTGACCAAGCTAGCATTCCTTTGCAGTAAAATCATTACCTATATTATGGTCTATCCTGCAAGTAAAAATCAACATCCATTCAATAATAAACATTTTTCACAGTAACAGTTACAATATCTTTTTTCCTAAATAATCAGAATATCTTCTCACCTTAGAGGATAATGTGTGTTTATTGTCCTAATGCCCATGAATGAGCGAGGCTAAAACTGGAGCTTTGTTAGTTTATTTAATAAATCAAAATAACAATATTCTCTGCCGTAAATTATTCGATATACGCAAAATACCGAAAGCACCGGACTCCCAATGTGACTAAACCAATAAGCCTATATGATTTTGAATGCCTTTAGCAAACATAAAACCTTCTCTTCGTACAATACCCTATACGCTTCACAATATTTATATATATTAGGACTAAAACCGCCCAAAAGTGGCTAGAATCCAAATGGTGATCAATAATTTTTCTATAACAGACATATTGATGTAAATCACAATGGCACTTACTGACTGGACATTGAACTCATCATAGTCCGTGTACTTTCTGGAATTGGAATGATTGATGGCTATCCCCAACAGTAATATTTGGATATGTTTTTTCACCATTAACATAGAATATTACTGAAATAGTGATCGAACCGGAACCATTTAAACCATTGAGGGAAACATCTGGCTGATTCCCCACAGCAAAGCCATATAACTCTCCCCCCATTGCCCTCCTGCGCTTTAAAGCTAGCCCCAGCCAATACTCGTTGTGACAGTATTTTTCTCTCTATAATAATGATATTAAAATCAATTAAGAGTAGGTTACATTTCACAAAAAACAAATTGCTCTGGCATATCGATACTTGCAACTACCACAGATCGCTACTGGTCATAAAGTTCCAACCTTACCAATGCTTCCAAATGATGATATGCCCAATTTTAATGCCATGGATACAATAAGCTATACCAAGAAAAAAACTCACCCACAATTACGCCTTACCGAAACGTGTCTATACAAGTCGAAGCGCCTATGAATGGAAACTAGCAATAGGCGGAACTATCGCCTGTATTTTATCAGGGCGATGCTTATTGAAATAACCGTATACTGCATCAGCTCAAAAAAGTTTACTAAAATCGTCGGCGCCTATTGAGATAAACAGCAATCGGGCCTTGGAAAAAGAGAATAAAAGAGACAATAAAAGCAACCATAGCACTAATACCGTCAGCTTGGTCACGGCCAGAGATTAAATCATATGGAAAAATAAACCTAAAATCCTGCCAAATAATCATATTAAACATCAACCAATAAATCCAATTTATCCAACTGAACGTTTTTAGAATAAAACCTAGATTAAGAAAGCATCGCTTAATAAAACGACACCAGAAGAACAATACGATTTCGAAAACGAGTAAACCAACAGTTACCAAAATATCAGTCATATCGATAATCTAAACACACTCATTTCAGTACCTTAAATGCCGCTTTTTTGCCAAAAAAGGAGCTTGGCTACAGAGCGCAAACGAAAAAATAAAGGCAATAATTAAACAGATGCCATCAGCGTGGGAGCTTCCTGAGACTAAATCAAAGGGGAAAATAAATCGGAGATCTTTCCAGATGGCAACGTTAAAACAAATCCAATACGCCCAGTTCAGCCAGCCCAAAGCCTTCATAAGAAAATTCAAATTCAGGAAACACCATTTAATGAAACGGCACCAAAAGAACAGTACAAATTCGAAAACAAATAAACCAACAGTTACCAAAATATCAGTCATATCGATAATCTAAACGCACTCATTTCAGTACCTTACATGCCGCTTTTTTGCCAAAAAAGGAGCCTGATTAGCAATCATAAAACACAAGACAAAGGCAATAATCATGCATATTCCATCAGCTTGCTTTGTGCCAGCCAAATGCGAATATGGAAATAAAAATAAATGATCTTGCCAAATAAAGAGATCAACATATATCCAATATAGCCAATTAACCCAACAGAATATTTTGAAAGGCTTTCCATATCTTAAATATTGACTACGTAAGAAGTAGCACCATAAAAAGACGACTATTCCGACTATTGCAACTACTAAGGAAATCATCATGTATAAGCAGACCTAAAACGTATTTAGCTAAATACCCCGCTGTTTTTTCCTCCAAAAAGGCCCCTGAAAAAACAAAATAAAAGTAAAGATAAACGAGATAACTAATCCCCCACCATCGACTTCCTTTCGTCCAATAACAAAAGAATATGGGAAGACAAACTCCAAATCTTGCCATGCCGTAAGAAGAAAAAACATCCAATAAAGCCAGTTAATCCAACATAACATCTTACAAACGACATTAAACTGTGAATAGCGTTGTTTCAAAAAACGGCATAGGAAGAACAGTGTAATCAAAAATATAAAGAGACCAGCATCAACAAAAAGGATCATCATTTTATTTTCTCTTTAGCGCTATCATTCTAAACCTAACATCACTTCTGTGTCTTTGTTAAAAGAACAGACACCTGATATTCCCCTACCCAGATAAAACAATGTGAAACACACAGCATATAGAGAATGGAAAAGGCGGAAGTGGTGTCACTAACGGCATTTTTTCATGTAGACAGCGATGGGGCCCTGAAAAAACAAAACGAATGTAAAAATAAACGCAATAAGCATACAAACACCGTCAGCTTGAGACCTTCCTGTTATCACATCATATGGAAAGATGTAGCCTTGATGCTGCCAAATAATCAAGTTAAAAAACAACCAATAAATCCAGTTAAACCAGCTCAATGATTTCAACAGAAAATTCAAATTCAGGAAACGCCGTTTGATGAAACGACACCAAAAGAACAGTATGATGTTCAAAATAAGTAAACCAAAAGCTACAAAAATATCACCCATGCTTCTTATCTTCTGTTTGATTCGATGAAAACGGCTCTTTTACCCAATCATATGCATTCTCAACGTATCCGGATACCGTATTTACATCGGCGGCGATCTCCGAAACGAAGGCCGAACTGCTCAGATCTTGCCATGCTCGGTGAGTCTTATCGAGTAATTTCTGAATTGTTAAACCATAAGACTCAACTAACTTATCTGGTTCTAAGTGTTTTATTTGCAACAAACCACGTGTTGAAATTCCCATATCGAGAACATCATAAATGCTGTCACCCAAAACCTTTCCGAATATCTCTTCATGCCACTTTTTAAAATAACCAGTATGCTTTTCCAAACCATCCGAAAAGAACAGATAAGACTCTTCAAAATTATTTGTTACATGTCCAACAATGTATAATAAGCAGATAACAATAATTCCCACTAAAACAGCCGTCACAATACCCTCTATGGACATTGTGGCCGCAGTACCTAATTGCATCCCTTCAACAAATAATTGTGCCGCGCCTAAAAATTCTAATAATAAACTTGGTCTTTTTATCCAACCAATAATCTCTTTCCCCATATATAAGGAAGATATAGCAGTTCCCCCATTCGTCACACAATCAAAGATAAGTCTTAATTTTTGAGGATTTAATGCATTTGAGATCTGCTGAAAAAGTTCAATCGCTTTTGCTTTCGTCAAACGGCCATAGAAGACAAAATCAGTCATAATCTGATTAGTCATCGTTTCAACGAAATTAATAAAGCTCTGTTGCAGTGCCCCTGCGGGAACTTCTGTCCGAATCGTTATATGAGCTTGCATAATTGCAGCGTTCGCATGAGCCTGAACCTCAGCGACATCTTCAGGCGCGACTTCTGCCACAACACACATCCTTATTTTTTCGACCTTACATGGGTCCACACAAATCACCCATAAGGTTTAAGCATTAAGTATGAAATGGAGTGTACCGATAAATGACTCATTTATCCATAGAAGAAATGCGGGTGTCGTGAGTGCAAATTGAGGTCAAGTGCCCTGACCCACGATTTCATTGTAAAACTCAGGTCGACAACGAAAAGGGGAAACGACTGAATATCAGTCTCGATAAACTGTATTCCTCGATAGACCGATCCACGACACACACCCAAGGAGACCATGATACTCACCCCATTCGGCCGGACCATTCGCAAAATTCGTGTTGATTTAGAAATGACCCTGATTGACCACGCCAAGCGAGCCAACCTCAGCCCTTATGTGCTGACCGACACTGAACGAGGACAACGCAAGATGGAAGATCACGTTATTCACAGTATGCTAGGCGCACTCCCTTGCTCGCCCGAGGACAACCGTCGCTTGCGTTTAATGGCCCTGGAAGAAACCGGCTACGTTCTGCTCAAAGTACCAACCGCCAACGACGCGGCCAAACAAACCGCCGCTGAACTCTCCCGTACCTTTGAGTATTTAACCGATGAAAAATATGCGCAGTTGAATAGCGCATTAATGTCGTGAAGTAGATAAAACAAAGCCCAGATAATTTGACGCTCATCTGGGCTTTTGGATGATAAATCCGTAGGGGGGTAATCCTCCCATTTTTAACCGTAGTTAAAAGTAGAGATTAAGCAGCCATCAAAGGTGGCTTTCCACCATTGGCTTTGTGTGGCCGTTCATGATTATAGAACCATAGTCATTTAGTGGCGTAGTCCTGAACTTCTTCAAGCGTATCAAATAAATGTTTACTGACCCAACTGTATCTCATCGTTCTGTTATGTCGTTCGATGTAGGCATTTTGCTGAGGCTTGCCAGGTTGAATATAATCAATTCGGATCCCATGCTTTTTCGCCCATTCTGTAAATTCGTGGCTGATGAACTCTGGCCCATTGTCACAATGGATCGCCTTTGGTGTTGTTCGCCATTCAAGGAGTTGATTGAGCGCCCGAATTCCCCGTACCGCGGGTAGCGAGAACCTGGCTTCTATCGTAAGACCTTCTCGTTTAAAATCATCAATGACATTAAATAACCGATAGCTTCGACCATCTGCTAACTGGTCATGCATAAAATCTATCGACCAAACTTGGTTCGGTTTAGTTGGCTCTTTCAGCGGCTCTGGTGCGTTTCGTTTTAATCTTCCGCGGGGCTTTATCCGCAGATTTAACGCCAAATCGCAGTAAATTCGATATACACGCTTGTGATTCCAACCAAAACCTTTGACGTTGCGGAGGTAATGAAAGCACTGCCCAAAGCCCCAATCGGTTTCTTTCTCGGTTAACTCAACAAGTAAATCCGCGATCTGCGTATTTTTATCATCGTTAACCGGTTGATATCGGTAACAGGTTTCACTGATAAAAAATGCAGCGCAGGCCAAGCGAATAGTCACTTGGCGATTGGCAACCGCATGTTGCGCCATCGCTTTACGTTGCGACAGCTTTACCACTTTTTTGCCATCGCTTCCTGAATGATTTCGGCCTTTAAACGCTCTTCGGCATACATTTTTTTAAGACGAGTATTTTCAGCTTCAAGCTCTCTTAGTCGGGCCATGAGTGATGCATCCATGCCTCCGAATTTAGCCCGCCATTTGTAAAACGTCACAGAGCTCATGCCATGTTCGCGACACAGTTCTGGAACTGGCGCTGGCTTCAGCTTGTTTAAGGATCGACATGACTTGGCTATCGGTGAATTTTGATGTTTTCATAAAGAATCTCCTGTGCATATGGTACGAGAAAATTCTACCTTTGACGCCTGAATCCGCTTGAGTTCGGTATTGATCCAGTGCTGCAGATCATTGGGTGTAAAGTCGGTAAGCAATATCGAAGCCATCGGCGCTCGCAGCAGTTTGTTAAGCCGCACTAACTCCCACCGTTTTCCTTTTTTGGAAGGAGAGACTTCGTCTGCATATCGAATAAAAGCATCGGCCAGCGTTTTGCCATGAATAATGCTGGTTGGATTTTTCATCTGCTGTTCGATTTCGACGGCCCAGGTTAATGCTTCTATCTTCGAATCAAAGCTACGCGAGCGGGACTGACTTTTTACGCGAACCTGAGCACGCCATTTTTTACCCCGCTTAAATATCTGTGCCATATACGCCTCTGGCACCAAACTGGTGTAAAAAGTGGTGTAAAACTGGTGTAAAAATATCGAGAATATGGCAAGAAATGCCAAGATTCGTCCAAATCAATATACCGCAGAAAGCGTGCAAATACTTGATATGAGAAGAAAATATAAGAAATGGTGTGATATACAAAGAAGTGAGGTGGTGCCCGGGGCCGGACTTGAATGAACCATACATTTCAACAACTTACCATCAAAGTGGTGTAAAACTGGTGTAAACGCTGCTTGCGCTAAATAAAAGTTAGCGGGCGTTCCTAGTGCTTAGCGAGCGTAGAGACGCGTATGATACACGGCAACCAGAACATGCGTGATATAATTCTGAACAAGAGAATAATACGGATATTGATATATATATCATCTATAGGGTGAAAATTATTAGATGGCCACCGGAAAAAGGTGATGTAGGTTAGGTCTTCTAAAATAGTTAAATAATTATATATAATTCATATAGTTATAGATTTATAAAAAGGTGAGAAATCGGTGCTAAAAAGGTGATGTCATCACCTCTTTGTAAGGTGATCCACTGCACTGAAGAGGTAATATTCTTTTACCGTAAAATCAATAAGTTATAATTTCATCACCTTATTCATTACCTCCACATCACCTTTTTCACCCCTCATATCACCTTTCTCCAGACCAGAGCTGACGCGGCCTCCAGCGATTTTTAACCGTATTCATCACCACATCACCTTTTTCCGGTGGGCATCTACTTTTATTTGCCTAAATCCGATTGATTTATCAATAATCCCCCTGTTTTAAACAACCTCTCCTCCCCGTATTCAAAAAAGGGGCTTGTGTGCAGGGATCCGCATCCTAATTCTGCAGTAAGAATCGCCCGCCAGCCCAGATAGCGCCTTGGCTGAGGCCGTATGCAGGGGTGCATCCAAATCAACACATTTAGAGCGCAGGCGTGGCGGGGAGTCAACTGCGCGCGGCGGGATCAAACAGAGGGTGTGGGAGGCATAGCTCTGTACATTTATACAGTTATTACTTGCCAACTCACTAAGAAGTGATTAAGGTTAAATAAGATAAAGTGTACCTAATGGAGTGAATGTCATGAGTAAACACGATGAGCTAGACCATCTAGCAAAAGTGCTTCGTGATAATCGCGACAAATTCTTTATTAACAACGATGGTTTCATTACCTCCAGTTTTCGCAACCCCCATGTCGAAGCAGAAATCATCCGTCAGCTAAATCAGATATACAATCACCGTCAAAATCATAAGAAAGAGCAATTGAACTCACATTAAAGATGTTTCAACACAGTCCTTCTACACAAAACGTCTATACTCATTGTATGAATGCCTCACACAAATGCGTTATTGGAAGATTGAAAGTTAACCAATTGCAGGATAATATTATCTCAACACAAATAAATGACAGTTAACTCAGTTATTTATTGAATTGATTTTCAAACAAGAGGTGCTGCATGCGTAAAATGACAATTACACGTAATGGGCGTGAGTACCGTTTAGTAAAAATAAATGGGAAAATCAAAGAGGTTGACGTCGAAGCGATCAATACGGCCTTGAGTTCAGCTATGGAGGTTCGACGGAAACAGCTTGAAGAACGGGAACGGGAATTTTTAGCCGATGGAATCACAACCAAAGTCTAGCGGTCAATCAGAACAACCAGTTCAATACCAATACAACCACATTTTCGAAAAGTTAGTCATGGGTACCGAGCCGCTCTCTAATGAGCGGCTCGTTGGTATGATTGCCTATGCTGATTATAAAGACGAAAAATATCGTTGGAAGGCTTCTTACAGAGAGGTCCATAATGTTAACGATGTTCCTGTAGCAAATGTTGCTGATTTTTTACTCGGATATAATGAGAAAAGACTACAAAAACTGAAAGATGATGCTGCGCTATTTTTAACCTCATTTGCAGCTGAATATGCAGAAGATCGAATTGAAGAGGAAAAAGAAAAAGCTAAAGATAGTGAAATTATAAAAAAAATTGGAAGACAGAAGGATGGATGGTGGGTATCAATCCTTAAAGGTGCACTTGGTTCGTTTGCATTTACTGTTTTTGTGTTTCTTTTTTCTCTCTTATTCTCATTAGCAAAACCAGGGTCCAATTACAGTAAACTGGTACAATTTATTGTGGGAAATAAAGATTTCATAGTTTTACCTGTCGATGACTGTCGAATAAACAATTCTAAAAACTGTAAGAAATATCAATAATAAGAGAACACCAACATGACTAAGAAACAGATCATCTTCGGTGATATTTTAGGTTTTATGTTATATGGATTCATACCTTCAATTATTTTATACATTATACATCACGATTATCTACACATAGTAAATTTTGAAAAAAGCCAAATTCCTCTACCTGAGATATCTGTATATTTTTTGATAATTTTTATCGTAGGTAGATTTATTTATTGGATAAACAATCATAGTTTAAAGAATGGCACACTTTATTTTATTGCGCATTATACATTAGGTTTTTTGAATGGATTTTTTATATTATGGCAATCCATTCTTGGAATCTTAGCTGCCACTAGCTTGATTCAAATTATTAATAGTGATTATAGCATTCGATATTTTATAATTTTTATATGTATGCTTTTTTTATATGCTTCACTTAGATATTTATATCTTATATTTCCGACAAAAAACTAATTAAATAGTATCTGATTTCCCAACGAATATATAACCTACCCATAGCCGGGTTGAGAGGCGTAATACAACACCCGCAAGGGGAATAGGCCCAGAGCATCTGTATGGCTCTAGTTGAAACCCGGCTGCCCTTGACCGTGCTGTCGAAGGGGTTTATGATTCTCTTACTAAAAAAATACAGCGGTTATCCGCACCCGTGAGCCTTGCGGTTTTTTTGTGCCTGCAATTTATAGCAGCACGCCCTAGCCTATTTATGGCCGGGTTGAGAGGCGTAATACAACACCCGCGAGGGGAATAGGCCCGGAGCTTCTGTATGGCTTTAGTTGAGACCCGGCTTTCCAGCGACTAACTGGAAGGCCTGTAACTTAAATATACAGGAGGACATCATGTCCAATTCATACGCTATTTCCGATGCTGATCTCAACACCTTGCAAGAACTCCAGGGCACACTGCAGCTCATTCGCTTTATGCTGGATGACGGCACCGCTCGTGGTGACGTTCTGCAGGTGAACCCCGAAAACCTCTCCCGCTTTCTGGAACTGATGAATGATCAGGTGACCAATGTGATCCAGCATGCGGATGGCAATGACTCAAGACATCAATAATAACCATATATTCAACGGAAAAATAACTGATAAACCAGATTAGTTATTTTCATCTCCGATATTATAAATAAACATTCTAATATCGGAGATAAACAAATGACTATTAAATGCTATGAAAACAATGTATTTACTCATGACGGTCAAAGTGATGTTGCTAATTTTATTACAGAAATAGAGCAATATGGAGAATTAAAAACAGCTCTGGAAGCCACTGAAAACTTTACAGTTTATTCTGGATTTCATGGTTACGGTTATAATGATACAATGGGCCCACAAGGTAGCTTCAAAGAAGCCTTTTCCGAAGCCGAAAATACTCAAGTTAGCAATGCAGCTAAAGCTATGGAAGAAAAATACCCCGTGAAAATCGAAGTAGAAATTATTAGTTCTAAAGATGAATTAAAGAATCTCAATATTTCTGAATTAATCTCAAACGGCAATGTATTTTTTACATGGTGCGATAGCGATGCCTATATTAAAGGGTTGATGGGTAAGGACATGCCGGCTAAAGCGTAGTATTTCTTCTCACCTCTTTAACTAAAAAACCGTACCTTTCTTGAATAATAGCGATAGCATTGTCTCTTTTAAGAGACAATGCTATAGTTCAACTAAGTCAATTGTTCGAGATCGATATGCCGGTGATTTCAACCCTGTTGGGGTTAACGTTTTATCTGTATTTTTTTGACAACCAACAGCACAAACTCCCACACCTGCATGTCAAATATGGCAACTATGAACTGATTATCGCAATTGAAACTGGTGAATGTTTAGAGGGATACCTGCCAAGCAAGCAGCGTAAACGCGCCGAACAGCATATCGCTCAACATCGAGAAGCATTTCTCGACATGTGGCATAAAGCCGTCAACGGAGAACATCCGGAGAAACTGAGGAAATAACCATGCTTAAAATAATCGATGTCGATTGGTTACATGACCATGTTTTAGAACTGACTTTTAACGACGGCTTTCACGGAAAAGCCGATTTATCCGATTATTTCCAAAAACCGCCGTTTGACCAAATCAGTGACTTTATCTGCTTTGCACTAACCGCAGAAGGTGCATTGCGTTGGGATGATGCAGAATTATCAGCTACGACCTTGCGGGCTATCACTCAAGGTGAATTACAACCCATATCAAACGTGGTCAACGTAGAAGAGATGGAAGCCGTGTTAAAGCAAGCGGCATGGGAATCGATGCAAGAAGATCGCCCTGATATTTTACAAGCGGCCTTACGGGCTTATGTTGAGCAATTAGGCCACAAACGAGTGACAGAACGGGCCGGGATTAAAAGCCGGACGAGTGCTTATCGCTCATTAGATTCCAAAACCAAACCGAATTTTGGCACCTTGGTTAAATTAGGTCATGCCGTGATTGAACTGGCACAAGAGAATAACGCGACTCAACTGCAGGCGACCATTAACCCCACCTCACCACTTCTTCCCCCACCCACTCGTTAACCACGCTTAAACGGGCTTGCAGTGGGGCGAGTTCGTTGTCCGCCCAGACTTGCGCTGCTTCTTGGAGTGATCCAAAACCGGCGGCGTTCTGGGGGATGATGCCCATCAGCTGCGGCGGAATCCGTAGCGCGGCGAGCAAGTCATCACGGCTGATGTTTTTAATGCTGGCAAAGTCGTCCTTGGTGGCCACTTCACTAATCGGGATCAACTGAATCCCGTCCTTCTTGCCATTCGGCGCATACATAAAAATATTGCGAAAATTCCCCGGCCCTTTGTTCTGCTTCATCTTCTCACGCAAGTTGGCGATGTCCTGCTCGTTCTGCGCCGCATCGGTCATATACAAAATAAAACCGGCGTGGCTGCCGTTCTGGTAATACTTACGGCGGAACAACGTCGAAGCCTCATTCAGCAGCGCCGATTGAATGGCACTGAGCCATTCCGGCAGACCATAGATCTCCTGATTCACATCCGCCTCACGCACATGGCAGATGCTGCCTTTGGCAAACGCATGCGCATCATGGAACGTTTCCACCTGAAAGAAGCGATCGGCTTCTACCCCAACCCGCATGTAGCGCGCCAGTACCGGTTTAAGCCCCAAGTTCTGCCGCAGCATATTGTCGCGTTTTTCAAGGTAGGCATTACCAAAGCACAGCCAGTCCATCGCAAACTGTTCAAACGCCTGCCGACTGAGCAACCTATGCGGCACAAAGGCACGGCTTAACATATTGCGCTTAAAGTTCAGCCCACTCTGCAAATACACACTGGCGCGGGTACACTTGGCCAGCCCACCCAACGATAGCGGCGGCTCATACCACTTGCCGTTCTTCCAACACTCAATGTAATCCAGAATATCGCGGCTGGAGAGCACCGGTTCCGGCTCGCCAAAGGTAAACATCTCAACGCTATCGCTCATTAGAACATCTCCATAAAGCCGCTATTAGTCTGCGTGCGACCTTCCAACGGTTCATTGTGTAGGGCATGGAACAAGCCCCAGGCTAAATCGGCATGGCCCGTTTCATCACTGCGGCCTGCGGTATAAGTAAACTGGCGGCCCGAAGCCGTCACCGTTTTGCGAATGGCCATCAAACTCTGCGACAAATCCGTCCAGCCCGCGTCATACTCCAAACGGCCACTCTTGATCACGTCATACGCTTTCAGCACCAGCGCCGTCTTCACCTGCGGGCTGTAACTAAACGTCGTCAGTGCTGGGAAAAACTGCTTCACCAGCTGCGCCACCCCAGCGCCCATACCGGTCACATCCAAACCGATATAAGTGACAAAATAACGCGCCGTCACTTGGCGAATCGCTTCGGCCTGCGCCGCAAAATCCATCCCCTTAAACTGCTGCCGCTCCATCACGCGGAACTTACCCCCGGCCACCTGCGGCGGCGCAACCACCACCAAACCGGCACTATCGCCACTCTCGGCCGGGTCATAGCCTACCCACACCGGGCGGTCCGCCAAAGGGCGCAGCGCAAACGGCTTGTAATCGGTCCACAGCTCCCATGAGTCCACCATGCACGGCTGCAACATGGTGAGCGGAAAGATGCTGGCCCCATCGTCCACAAACTCACACATCAACAAATTGGCAAACTGCTCCGCGTTGTACTCAAAGCGCAGCTCATCCACATCAAACAAGTCACAGCCGCGCTGCTCGGCATCCAGAATCGTCACAATCTGCCGCCAAATCTTATCCTCACACAACCGCCCCTGGGCCAACGCCGCATGCTCCGTATTAATCTGGATCTGCTGCGCCTTTGGCCGTCCACGGTTTAACCGTTCGCCCGTCCACCACTTATAGGCCGGATGCGCCATGCTCGATGGCGTTGAAAAGTACGTTTTGCGCCAGCGCTTATGCAACGCCATGCCAGAGGCCACCTTGTTCAGCTCATCAAAACTCTGCGTCCAGAAGAACTCATCAAAATAGAAATTGCCGCTACGCCCCTGCGCCGTGCGAAAGTTCGTCCCCAAAAAGTGCAGCTCCGCCTGATTACTGCCTAAGATGATCGGCTCGCCGGTCAGCGTCTGGCCCGTCACCTCCTGCACAAACGCCTGCATATAACTCTTAAACTGATGCGCCTGCGCCTTAGAAGCCGATAAAAAGATCTGATTGCGCCCGGTAATCAGCGCATCCATCAACGCCTCACGGGCAAAATAGAACGTTGCCCCAATCTGACGGCTTTTTAAAATCATCCGCGTCCGTTGGTTGCCGGCGCGGTACCAATCCTTCTGATAATCAAAGCAGCCCTCCATAAACGCCTGCTGCAGCTGCTCGATTTCCTCCTCCGAGATAAAATTACGCGGCGCTTTCTCCTTCGGTTTGGCATTACGGTTGGCTAGCTTCGGGTTTAAGTCGGTTTCACTGCCGCCCTGTTGATAGCGCTGAATGCGTGCTTGCCGTTCCAACTGGCGATGCAGCAGATCAATCTCCTTATAATCACCACCACTCTTGCCCTCTTTTAAAATCAGCTGCATCAAGCGCACTTCCAACGCACCGCCGATGCGCTCTGCCGCATCCGCCTCATCCCACAGGTCACGCCGCTTCCATGAGCTCACCGTTTTGGCATTCTCATCCAAATAATCCGCAATGGCCTGAATCGTCCAGCCCTGCCAGTACAAAAATCGCGCCTGCCGCCGAGGGTCGGCTGCTATTGTCATCTCACTCATGCGCCCATAGTGGTGGCTCGCCCCCACGCGCCCTACTGCCTGGCGCTGTAAAGCAGATCACTACACTCAGAGCGCGTTGCCGAATCCGCCCCCGCTATCGACCATGACCGCAACAGCCGCCAACCCGAGATACAGCATGAAGAAAACCCGCTCCAAATGGTTCCGCGTTGCCGTTGAAGGCGCCACCACCGATGGCCGCACCATCGAACGCGATTGGATCAGCCAAATGGCCGAAAGCTACAACCCCAAAACCTACGGCGCTCGCGTCTGGTTGGAACATATTCGCGGCATCCTGCCCGACTCCCCGTTCCACGCCTATGGCGACGTCTGCGCCGTCAAAGCCGAAACCGTCGCCATCAATGGTGAAGACAAACTCGCCCTGTTCGCCCAAATCGAACCGACCCACGAGCTCATCGCCATGGTCAAAGGTCGGCAAAAAATCTATACCAGCATGGAAGTGCAACCGAACTTTGCCAAAACCGCCAGCGCCTACCTCACCGGCCTTGGCGTGACTGACTCGCCGGCCAGCCTCGGCACCGAGATGCTCACCTTTGCTCAGCAAAACCCAGAGGCCAGCCCTCTCAGCAGCCGTAAATCAGCCCCCGATGCCCTGTTTAGTGAACTGGCCGAAACCGAACTGGAATTTGAAGAAGTGGAAGATGAGAGCGGCAAATTTGCCCACCTGACCGACAAGCTCAAAACCCTGTTCAACCGCCAACAGCAACAGGGCACGCATGATGCCGAACTGGCACAAGCCATTACCGACCTTGTCGAATGCGCCCAAACCCAGCACGACCAAAGCGAACAGCTTTCGCAAACCTTAAGCCAACTGCAAAGCGAGCATGAACAACTGAGCCAGGCATTTAATGCCCTGAAAACCTCACTGGCCGAAACCCCAAACACCCCAGAGCGCCCCGCCATTACCGGCGGCGACCAAGAGCTGGCCCAATTCTAAAAGGAGCATCCATGCGCACCGAAACCCGCAACAAGTTCAACCAGTATCTGGCGCAGCAAGCCAAGCTCAACCACATTGGCAGCGCCGCCCAGAAGTTCAACGTCGAACCGACCATTCAGCAGCGCCTTGAAACCGCCATGCAGGAATCGTCGGCCTTTTTAAGCCGCATCAACATGCTCGGCGTCACCGAACAATCCGGCGCCTCCGTGATGTTAGGCGTGGGCAGCACCATCGCCAGCCGTACCGACACCACCAAAGCGCGCCGTAATACCCGTGATGTCGCCAGCCTGTCGAGCGACGACTACACCTGTAAAAAAACCGACTACGACACCCACGTCACCTACGCCCTGCTCGATGCCTGGGCGAAATTTCCTGACTTTCAGGCACGGCTCTCCAACGCCATCGTTCAGCGTCAGGCGCTCGATCGCATCATGGTCGGCTGGCACGGGACTCAGGCCGCCGCCGATACCGACCGGGAAAAGAACCCGCTGTTGCAGGATGTGAACATCGGTTGGTTGCAGAAGTACCGCAGCAAAGCCAGTGACCGCGTGCTCGATAGCGGCGACAAAAAATCCGGCAACATCCTGCTAGGCGATGGCGGCGATTACGCCAACCTCGATGCCCTCGTTTATGATGCCGTGCAGATGTTGGATCCGTGGTATCGCAAATCACCCGACTTAGTCGCCATCATCGACCGCAACCTCATCCACAGCAAAATGCTGGCGGCCATCGAACGCGGTGCCGCCAGCAACCGTGAAGAACTCGCCGCCGACGAGATCATCACCCGCACCCACATTGGCGGCCTGCCTTACGTGGATGTGCCGCACTTCCCGGATGGCGTGGTCATGGTCACCAGCCTCAAAAACCTCTCCATCTACTGGCAGGAAGGTGCGCGCCGCCGCTTAATCCGTGAGGAACCGGAGTGGGACCGCATCGCCACCTATGAATCCAGTAACGATGCCTACGTGATTGAAGACTTTGGCCTCGGCGCCGTCGTCGAAAACATCCAGCGCATGGACCAACTCGACGACAACGGTGAAGCCAGCGCAGGCGAAGCCACTACCGAACAAGGAGCCTAACCGATGTTAACACTGGCTCAACGTAACCAGCGCCGCAAACAGGCCGCCCAAGCGGCGGCCACCGATGCGCCCATCATGGACGGAGCAACCCCGTACGAACTGCAGCTGATGCAACTCAAACAAGATCAACTGCGGCTCAAACAGATCCAATCCGCCCAGGGCAAAGCCAAACTCAAAGCCAAATTGCTGCCCGCCTATCAGCCCTACATCCAAGGCGTGCTACAAAGCGGCACCGGCGCACAGGATGAAATCGTCACCACCATCATGCTCTGGCATATCGACGCCGGTGATTACCCAAGCGCTCTGCCCATTGCCCAATACGTGCTGGAGCATGGCTTAAAAATGCCCGACCGCTTCGCCCGAACCAGCGCGTGCGTGGTCGCCGAAGAAGTCAGCGATGCCGCCCTTAACCAGCTCAAACAGGGCCAACCGTTTAGCCGCGAACTACTCGAGCAAACCGAGCAGATCACCCACAGCCATGACATGCCGGATGAAGTCCGCGCCAAACTGCATTTGGCCTTGGGCAAACTCTGGCTGGCACAGGGCGAGCAACAAAACGATGCAGCGGCACTGCAAACCGCTGTTGATGAACTCACGACCGCCATCAGCCTGCATGACCGCTGCGGTGGCAAAAAAGATTTAGAACGAGCCGAACGTTTACTCAAAAACTTCGGCCGCTAAACCGAGTGACTCACGCACCCCGGCGGCCCGAATGAGCCCGTTGGCCAAGCCTACATGGCAACCCCAACCGGCTTCATTCGGTCACCGCCGACCTCACAAGGAGTAGCGCATGACGTTAATAGCCAACGGCGACCAAAACGCCAGCGGAACCACCATCGCCAATGATGGTTTCTTTCCCGATATCAACAGCGCCCGCATGCGCGCCGCCATGCGCCTTGATAGCGCCATCAGCGATGAGCGACTCACCGAGTCCATCGTCGCCGCCATGCTCAGCGTAAACCACGAACTGGCCAGCTACGCCATGAACGCCCAAGCCAACGGCTACAGCAACCTCAAAGCCGTTCCGGATTCGCCCATCAACGGCACCACTCGCCCCATCTGGCTTTATCGCCGCGCCGTTTACTGCACCGCAGCCGCCGAACTCACCGAGCACTACCGCAGCTACGATGCCTCCGGTAAAGGCCTAGATGAAGCCGAAGTGTTGAGCTACAGCATCGATGAATACCGCCGCGATGCCCGCTGGGCGATTCGCGATCTACTGGGTGCGCCCCGCTCTACGGTCGACCTGTTATGACCACCATTCGCAGCCAACAGGGAGACACCGTCGATGCGCTGTGCTGGCGCTACTATGGCCGCACGAGCGCCGTGACCGAAGCCGTGCTCCAAGCCAACCCCGGCCTGGCAGATTACGGCCCAACCCTGCCCGCCGGACTCACCCTTACCTTGCCCGAGCGGGTTGTCCAACCCTCAACAGCACAGGTTCAACTATGGGAATAAAACACCGCATGAACATGTCTCATGACCCCGAAAAGTGGGCGTGGTTCGCCAACTTTTTACACACCAACTGGCCCTCGTTTTACGCGGGGATTTTAGCCTTCTTAATCGCTCTGATGCGCATCGGCTACAGCGGCGGCAAGCTGCGCCAATACACCTTTGAAGCGCCGCTTTGCGGGCTACTGGGGATTGCCAGCTCCTACGCCCTCACAAGCCTTGGCCTGCCGAGTGCCGCAGCCGGTGGCGTAGCCTCACTGGTGGGGCTATTCGGCATCGAAACCTGCCGCACACTGGCGCTGGCCGTCATCAACAACAAACTGGGAGTGAAAAAATGAAACGAGGCGACCGCGGCGCCAATGTGCGCCAACTGCAGCAGTTGCTCAAACAAGCCGGATTCGTCCTCAAAGTCGATGGCGACTATGGCGAAAACACCGAAAAGGCCGTGCTGCACTACCAAAAACGACACGATTTAGTGCCAGACGGCTGCGCCGGAGCAAAAACCCTTACCGCGCTGAAAGGCGGCAACACCGACAAATACCTCAAGCTGCCCACCTTGCGACAGGGGGCGCGTCAACTGGGCGTGCCCTTAGCGGCAGTGCTAGCGGTGAACGAGGTCGAATCCCGCGGCTGCGGCTTTGATGCCAAAGGCCGACCAGTGATTTTATTTGAACGCCACATCATGTATCGGCGATTGCAGGCCAAAGGCATGCGCCAGCAACAGCTCGACGCACTGGCCGCCAAAGAGCCCAACTTAGTCAACGCCGAAGCCGGCGGTTACTTAGGCGGGGAAGATGAATGGCAGCGCTTAGAACAGGCCAAACAAATCGATGAAAGCTGCGCCATCGAAGCGGCCAGCTGGGGCCTGTTCCAGATTATGGGTGAACACTGGCAGCGTTTGGGCTACGACAGTGCGCAAGACTGGCAAACTCAGATGCAAACCAGCGAAGCCAGCCAGTTCCTTGCCTTTAGCCGCTTTATCAAAGCCAACCATCCGCTGCTCACCGCCCTGCGCAGCCAACATTGGGCGGTATTCGCCAAAGGCTATAACGGCCCCAGTTACCAGCGCAACGCCTACGATGCCAAACTGGCGCGCGCCTATAACCACTACCTGACGAGCATCCGCGCATGATCAACAAATACCTCATCGGCGGTTTACTGCTGGCCGCCGTGGCTTTGGCACTGCAACAGTGGCGCATTACCGCCGCCCAATCCAAGGCCGACCACTACCAGCAGCGCGCCCAAACCCTCAGTACCAATTACAACCAGGCACAACAGGTGATCACCACCATGCAACAGCAGATGGCGGCGCAGCTTAAGGCGCAAAATAAGCTCAACCAACAACTGGCCACGCTCAAACAAAGCGCCAATGACCAGCAAAATAAACTGACCGAGGCCCTTCATGCCGACACCGAACTTAAACATTGGGCTGACCAGCCTCTGCCTGCTGCAGCTCGCCGCCTGCTCTTTTGAGCCCCCGGTCACCCCAGCGCCCATCGTGGTGATGCACGCCGCGCCCAGCGTCGCGCCGTGTGAGCGGCCCTCGCCTGCGATAAAAACCAATGGCGACCTGCTCAAAGCCTATCTGGCCAGCCAAAGCGCGCTACGCCAGTGCGCCGCCAAAGTCGACGCCATCATCCGTGATGCCCAAAAAGCCGAGCAGCCCAGCGCCAAGGAACCCACCGATGCAAAAACTCACTGACCTGCGCCGCCATCTACTCAGCCGCCTGCCGGAGCTGAAACAAAACCCCGAGCAACTGCTACTGTTTATCGAACGCGGCCATCTGTGCGCTACCGCCCACTACAGCCGATCATTTGAATACCGCTACACCGCCACCGTGATCATCACTCACTTTGCCAGCTCCTTAGATGCCTTCACCATCGCCCTGTTTGACTGGCTGCGCGTCAACCAGAGTGAACTGATGACCAACAGCGATAAACGCGAAGCCATCGAATTTGAAGCGGAAATCCTAGACAACCAGCACGTCGACCTGATGCTGCAACTGCCGCTGACCGAATCCGTGACCGTCACCGAAACCGACCAAGGCTGGCAGGTCGAACACCTTGCCGAACCGCAGCTCGAGGAACAGCTGCCCAGCGACAGCCCACTGACGCTCATCGACAACACCGGCCAACCGATTACCACCTGGAACAATCATGGAGAATGACCTCACCGCCCTTGAAGACTGGGCCGCCCCCATTCTCAATAAGTTAGAGCCGCGCGAACGGCGCAAACGCCTGCGCCAACTGGGCCAGCAGATCCGCAAACAACAACAGCAACGCATCAGCGCCCAGCAAAACCCCGATGGCACGCCCTTTGCCCCGCGCAAAGGCCGCATCAAGCGCAAAATGTTTACCAAGCTCAAGCAGTCAAAATGGATGAAGGTGGAAGTGACCGATGAAGCAGTCAGCGTCGGCTACAGCGGCCGCGTGGGACGCATTGCCCGAATTCATCAGTATGGACTCACCGATAAACCGGCTCCGAAGAGTCGGTCGATTCGGTATCAGAAGAGGAAGGTGTTGGGGATTGGGGAAATAGACCTAAACAACATGGTTACTTACAACTTATTAAAGTAATCCTGAATTTGCTCAGATAAGTGCTCGTAAACATAATCAATTTTTTCAAATGTTTTAGTATTTATGTTATGCAACACAGTACGATACCGTTCTCGTTCTTTTTGTAAGAATTCTTTCTTCTTATCACTAGGATTATTGAAATAATAATCTTGAGTCGACATTATCTCATCATGCTCAAACTTAAAATCTCTTATTTCCCAGAATACATCCTTTAGGTGGTTAAAGACAAAATCATAAATGGATACAGGAATCCAAGGTCTAGACTGCTTCATCACTGTAAAAAATTCATACACATCATCAGCCCATTCGTTATCTGATACATTTTCAATTTTTTGATCTGGAGTCCTAATTTCTAGCTTCGAACGCTCGCCGATTCGAGCTACTAATTCGTTTACCTTCGTTAAAGTCTCTATGACTTTTTGAGTGTATAGTTCTTTTTTGATTCGGTAATCTATATTTGGTTTACTTAAATTATTTTTTATACTTTCGATTGACCTTGCTAACTGTTCCTGTTGTTCACGAATTATCGGAAAATTTTTGTTATTCGCCTTATTAAATCCAGACTGCTGAAATTCTGATTTAATTTTATTGATAATTGAATTTTTTATTAAAAAAATCAAAATAGGAACCAGCACAATATATATTGTGCTAATTATAAATTGAAATCCACTCATGTAAAATCAGTCCACTATAATATAATCAGAAACTATCTGATTGAATTTTTCATCATTTTCTATTTCATTCATAGAAATACTATACTTATATTCTGACGGAATTATTTTATATTCTCTTGATATGGGCTTATCAAATTCATTACAATATATAGTAATAAGCATTTCTATAGCTTCTTTAGCATTTATTATCATCGCTCCAGGTATTCTACAATATGTTCCTGCCTGTAATTCTCCAATATTCCATCTTTTTATAAACGTTGGGTTTTTCAGCATACTTACATAATTTATTTCTGATGGCGAGTTCAATATATTTGCATACATATATGATATATCTCTTTTCTCTGGCACTTCAGGGTTATAATCATCTGTCGGTATACATGAAAATATATCAGATAATTCTTCATTACTTTCTGAAAAAAACTCAACTTCTAAAGAAATACCAGTCCCTAATTTTTTACCTTTATTTTCTATCTTAAAAAAAATAATCTCTGCACCGCCATAAATTGCTAAAAAAGCAGCTCTCCGCCTAAAAAAATCTTTATTATTTTCATTCGAAAAAACAGCCATGTTCAAAAATGAACTATTTGGGTTAAATTCATTATAGTCAGGAACAGTATCAATTTTTGGAGTAAGTATATTAATTCTATTAATCTGAATAACATTATCACTAAATGATTGTTCTTCTATATCCAATACATCAGATTCTAAAACAGGTCTATTCTCATATTTAATTAAAATTCCTTCAATAAATTTATCTGCTGAATGAATTAAAATATAATACACCATAGTTAAAATCAATAAAAGCACACCTAACCAAGCATCTCCACCATTATTTATAGCGTTTTCTAATAATGGTGATTTCCCCCAAATTTTCTCTATAACATAAACTAGTAAAACTTCATTCAAGCCTACTTGGGAACCAACTATTAATAGCACTGCCATTGCAGCACTTATTTTTGCCAGCTTTATTTCAAATGGAAGTTTAAAAATAGAGATTACTCGCTTGACTTTCTTTAAAAAATCAATCAATCGTTCTAAATTCATGATACTTTCAATCCCAAAACACGTATTGACAATATAAATTGTATATACTAAATTCTCTGTTTACGAGGCGTGACAACCTCTTACAAGCGGTTTACCCGCACCCGATAGCACTGCGGTTTTTTTGTGCCCAAAATTTGTGGGACCGATCGATTTCTATGGTCGGGAGTTCTGCCGAATACAACACCTTCGGGGAATAGGCAGAGCGGTCTCTTGTAGCCGTTGTCACCCTCCTGACCACCCTTAACGGGCATCGAATAATTTTTGTGTGACAGCAAATACAAGGAGCCAACCATGGCAAATTATCCCTATCATCTTAGTGAAGATGACTATCGCAAACTCTGTGACATCCGTGACAGCTTAACCCTGACCCAAAGCGCCACCGCTTATATTCCCAATGGTCAGGACTACTTCCTCGAACCAGCCCTAGTCACCGCATTCTTAAAAACCATGACGTCTCAAATGACCGACATCCTCGATCACGTCGGCAACCCAGACGACACCAAGCACTAATTTTCAAAGAGCAGCGCAAGCTGCTCTAGTTAGTTTTAGTTCTCATCCATTCAAAGTATTTCTTCTCGGTATATTCATCGTATGACTCTTTAAATGCCTTAAGTTGGTTAGTCTTAATTGATATTTCTCTATCAATTTCCTCAACTCGACTTTTAAGATAGTGCATTCTTGAGGAGGAAAGGCCATCATTATTATTTATACGATGAAACAATTTTTTCTTCTCAATTTCTAGTCCCTTGATTTCGCACTCTACCGAGAATATATTGCTTTTAATGCTATCTACTAAAATATCACTATCAAGTTCATCTTCAAAATCCGCCCGCAATACCTGTTGTTCTTGACTATCGAAAGCATAAAAATATGGATTTAGTTCTATTGTTTTTCCCTCTTGAAAATTAATACCACTAGTGGATTCGACTTCTAAAATAACATCGTCTTCAATCTTGGTATCCAAATACTCTTTGGCTAATTGTAAAAATTTAGTCGACTGACAGATATAGACATCGTGTTCTGGAACAGCGGCCCTAAACTCAAGAATAAGCTCACTACGGGGACCAAAGTTACGGTCAATATTCTTCGTCTTGCTCCACCAATCTTGTTTCACATCATCGGTCACTAGCACCACATTTTTCTGCTTGTCCTTTGCATACTCAATGATCTGCCGCCAAAGAACATAATCCCCCAATGCATCTAGTTTTTCTTTGTCAGTCTGCGCCCCATTCAGCTTCGCTTGATCTTCAAATCCCGGTGGCACTTTACGGTTATAGCGGTCAGTTCCCGCATTAATTACTTCCGTAATTTGTTCGTCAGTATAATTTTGGCCAATTTTGCCATCAAATAATGTGCTGATTTGTTCCAAAATCGAGTCAGCATGGTAGCGTTCAGTAAATGCCTTTTTCCCCTCATCTAACTCTTTTTCTAACTGCTCAAATAGTTTATTCGCTTGTTTAAGCGTTTTATCCGCAATGAATGGATTTTTTCGTTGGTTATTGAGTGACTTTTTGACGTCATCAAGCTGTTTGAGCAGCGTTGAATAACTTCCTGCTTCTTCATGGATAACACCAGCACGATTGCGCAGATACTCTTCAGCAATTTGATAAGGCAACCAGACTTGATCTTTAATCTTATCCAGTGTGGTAAGGAAAGCGTCTTTCGTCGCAGACGTGTATCGATAGAGGCCCAATAAGATATTGGTATCAAAAACAAACAGCGTATCGTTTGATTTCCACAGAGCTTCCAGCTCTGCTCCGGTTTTGGGAAAGTATCCGGGGAAAAGGTCTTTCACGAACGAGCCTTTCATGGCGAAATGATGAGAACAACTTAGCTCAAACTAACTCAACCATCAATAACACAAATGGCTTAAACTGGGGATGTTTTGAGGTAGCGCAAAGGAAAGAGCGATGCAGTTGGGGCGAGATAACCCCGACCACACCGCTGGGGTTTAGGATTTTAATGCCACTGAGATAACTTTGGCCGAAGAGTAATAACCATGCCGTTCTTTGACAAGCATGGCTAATTGAATCGGATGTCGTTCCCAACTATGATCTTTTAATGCCTCTTCTTGGTCAGCCCCCAGCACACCTAAGGGAACATCAGCATGAAACTGGTAGCCGGTCTTGATATCTTCAACATCTAAACGCACGTGGTCTATTTTTGAAAAATCAGCAGCTCTTAGGAAGTATTCCCCTTCAATTTTCCGCTCAACGGCTTTTTCTCGCGGTTTACTCACCAGCTCATTGGCGGTGTCACCGGTAATCATAAAGCTTGGAAGGTTTTCATCGGCGGTGTCCGCAGAAACTTCTAATTTGTCCTGCGGGCGTAACTTCGTGAGGATGTCGGATCTTAAATCGCCAAGGCCTTGCATAATCAGATCACATGCGGGATTGTGTTTCGCGGCTCTCTGCACAATTTCCATTTTCTCTTTCTCAAGCTGTGACAGCTCAATGGTTTGCTCCAGCTCTTTTTCTTTCCCTTTCTGTGCGAGCCATGACCGCCAAAAAACCACGCTGGTTGCGCAAACCCCGAAAACAATCAACACAAGTGTAATCTCTGATGGAGTCATTTTACCTACGGCATCCTGCAATGTTTTGAGAATTGGATCCTGAAGTAATGTTTCGAAAATCGAGGAGCCGTCATTGACCTTAACGACGAGTTCCAGTTTTTCCCGATCGTCTTTCGTCAGGTGGCGAAGGTTATCATCGCCGTAATTACTAATACAGTATACTTTATGAACCTCTTTTTGAAGGTTCAATAGTGCTGGCATGATACGCGTCGGGATGGTTCCCTTAAAATCTTCACCCTGAATATGAATCACAAATTTTGGCCATGATTTTAGCTCTATATTTTCAATATGCTCAATTTCATAGCCATCAATGAGTTGTTTTAATAGATTAAGCGCATCCTCTTCATTACCAATCGATATTGTATCCATACATATTCCATTATTTTCTTATCAAATCGGTAAAAATTACGCTTAATCGATCTTTTTATCAATAATAAAAGAGGCTGAGTCTAAACCGAATTGCATCCCTTAAGCCGATTCGCTACAGTCACTCAAACAGAGGGAATATCATGAAAACAGCAACGATTCAGATCGCGCAATCACTGGTCGACAAAGCAACAGCCGCCGCAAAAGCGACCCAACGCACACCATCCCAACAGATTGAACACTGGGCCCAGATTGGTCAAATGATGGAAGACAATCCCGATCTCCCTTATGCGTTTGTACAACAAGCCATCATGGCCCACGATGAGAAGCAAGCGGGGGAATCCACGGCTTACACTTTCGAATAACCGGCTCGCATTTTTCTCGTTTCTGTAAACCTATCGCCTACACCCATTGTTAGCTGACGAACCGAACGCCCCTCTTTAGCGTTCGGGTTATGAACATTGCAGATATCAATCGTCGGCTGGATAACCTCATCCGCCTTGGCGTCATCGACCAACTAAATTTTGAGCGTGCGGATTTCCCTTGTGCGCGGGTTCGCTGCGGCAATTTACTCACCAATTGGCTACCGCTGGCGAGTGTTCGTGCGGGCCAAGATGGCGAGCATGACCCATATGAGGTGGGCGAACAGGTCATTATCCTTTGCCCCTGCGGTACGTTGGAACAGGGTGTGATTGTGGCCTCTTTGTTTAGCCAGCAGCGCCCTGCACCATCGACTTCACCCACGGTTCATCGCCGCCAGTATCGTGACGGCGCCATCATCGACTACGACACGGCCAAACATGCGCTTACGGCCACGCTGCCGGCGGGCGGCACGGTCACCGCCACAGCATCCGGCGGCTTTCTGCTCACCGGCAATGTCACCATTCAAGGAAATCTTTCAACCGTGGGGCAGATGGAATCCTCCGGAGCCATTCACTCACAGCAAACCATCAGCGCGGATAACGACGTTAAAGCGCAGAGCGTCAGCCTGCTACATCACCACCATACCGGCGTGCGCTCCGGCAGCGATACCTCAGGGGAGCCCGTGAAATGATCGGCATGTCCGCGGCAAGCGGCCGCACCTTAACTGGCGATGATCACCTGCGCCAATCCATCACCGATATTTTGAATACGCCCGTCGGTTCGCGGTTAATGCGCCGTGACTACGGCAGCCAGTTGCTCGATTTGATTGATGCACCGGCGAACGAGGCCACTACCGTGCTCATCTACTCCGCTATTGCGTCCGCTCTGTTGAAATGGGAGCCACGCATGCGAATTTCGCAATTAAATTTACGTAGCGACGCGTCACCGGGGCAATACATCGTCGAAATCACCGGAACGCGCACCGATACCAACGCCTCAACCAACTTGCGCATCCCCGTGCGCTTAGGAGCTGCGGCATGAGTAGTACCTTTACCCCTATCGACCTCTCCGCTCTGCCAACGCCCAACGTCATCGAAGCAATCGACTATGAAACGCTGCTGGCCAACAACAAAGATTATCTCATCAGCCTCTATCCGGATGATGAGCAAGCCGAGGTGGCCGATACCTTAGCGCTGGAATCGGAGCCCCTCACGAAGTTGCTGGAGCTACTGAGTTACCGTGAGATGCTGCTGCGCCAACGGGTGAATGAAGCGGCTCAGGCCACCATGCTGGCGTTTGCCGCAGGCAATGACTTGGACCAGAAAGCGGCGGATGTGAACTTGCAACGGTTGGTGATCACCCAAGCCACCAACACCACCGAAGCGCAGCTGGAAAGTGACGAGGCGCTGCGCGAGCGCATCCAAATGGCGTGGGAAGGGCTTTCGACCGCTGGGCCGCGCAATAGTTACATCTTTCACGCCCGTAATGCTGCCGGCCAAGTGGCTGATGCCACCGCCGTTAGCCCGTCACCGGCAGCGGTTACGGTAACCATTCAATCCACCACCGAACCGGGCACCGCACCGGATGATCTGCTCGAAACCGTGCGTCACTATTTAAGCGATGAGGAACGCCGACCGTTGGGGGATCGCCTTACCGTGCAATCGGCACAAATACTCTCCTACTCGGTTCAGGCCACGTTAGAGCTAGCCACTACCGGCGCGGAAAGCTCGCTGATTGTCGATGCGGCCACGCAAAACCTGCAAAACATCGTCAATCAACGCCGCCGACTGGGCGTTGAAGTAGCCGCTTCCGCGATTTACGCGGCGCTGCATGTGGAAGGCGTGGCCAAAGTCACGTTGCAAAACTGGCAGGACATCGTCCCCACGCCGGCGCAATGTGGCTATTGCACCGATATCCAAATTGAGGTGGCTGCATGAGCTTACTGCCGCCCAATGCCGAAACCTTAGAGCGCCGCTTGGCGCAGCTGTGCCAAGATCTCAATGCCATTGAGGTACCCATCCGCAGCATTCATCGTCCGGCCGATTGTCCGAGCGAACTAATGCCCTATTTAGCCTGGGCCCGCAGCGTCGACCGCTGGGATACCCGTTGGCAGGAATCCGCCAAACGTAAGACCCTCGCCGACAGCTATTTTACCCACGCCCACAAAGGCACCATTGCCGCGCTGCGGCGCGTGGTGGAACCGCTCGGTTTCCTATTAGAGGTCATTGAATGGTGGCAAGAAGATGCCACACCGGGCACATTTCGGCTGGTTATTGGCGTGAAAGATCAAGGCATCACCGACGCGCTTTATCAACTGCTCGAGCTGATGATTGACGATACCAAACCGCTAAGCCGACAGATGCAGGGGCTGATGCTCTCGCTCTCCGTTGACGGGGCATTCAATACCCATGTAGCGAGTTACTGCGGCGATGATCTCACGGTGTATGCCTATATGCCGGAATGCGTCACCACCGCCAGCCCGCAATACAGTGGCGGCAGCAGCCACCACATTGATACCTTAACCATTCAACCGCAAGGTGATTTATGAGCACATACTTTGCACTTTTAACCACCATTGGCCAAGCCAAGCTGGCGAACGCGACCGCGTTGGATCAACCGGTCGCGATTACCCAAATGGCACTTGGCGATGGCAATGGCGAAACACCCACGCCGAACGAGAGCCAAACTGCACTACTGAATGAGCAATACCGCGCCACGCTCAATAGCCTGAGCGTCGATGACGACAACCCCAGCCAGATTATTGCCGAATTGGTCGTGCCCGAGAATCAAGGCGGCTTTTGGATCCGCGAGCTGGGGTTATTCGACACCAACGGTGATATGCTGGCCATCGCCAACTGCCCGCCCACCTATAAGCCGATGCTCTCCGAAGGCTCCGGCCGTGTGCAACGTATCCGCATGGTGCTCACGGTCAGCAACACCAGCGCTGTCACCCTAAAAATCGACCCCGCCGTGGTGCTGGCAACACGCGATTACGTGGATGGCCAAGCGCTGATTGTTCACCAGTACGTAGATACCCAGCACAACTCGCTGAAAGCATATGTCGATAGCCAAGATGATAATTTAAAAGCCTACATCGACGCTCAGGATAAAGCCGGCCAAACCGCCGCTAAATCCGATGCGACAAAAAAAGCCAATGCCGCTCAAACCGCAGCGGCGAACGATGCAACCACCAAGGCCAATCAGGCGTTAGTAGATGCTAAAAGCTATGCGGATACGCAGGATGCAACCACACTAAAAAGTGCCAACAGTCATGCCGATAGTGCCGCCAACTCAGCCCTCAACAGCGCTAAAAGCGATGCGACAACCAAAGCCAATCAAGCCCTTAGTGATGCAAAAAACTATGCCGAAGATGCAGGGAATTTGAAAAGAGGAACCGTGGCGAGTGAAAGGTTGCCAGAGGCCACGGCAGGTAAAATTGGGGGAATTAAAAAGGCTAATGATGAGCAAGCAAAAACTGGTACGGGAACGGGAAGTTTGAGCGCTGAACAACTCAAACTATCGATGGACCAATTTGGATTATTTGGTTCAAATTATAACTTGACTTTAGCTCAAGAGACTGATGTTAACAACATTAAGCTATCTGGTTGGTACTCGGGACAAAAACAACAATTATTGAATTGGCCGGAAGAAATAACTGATTGGGGATATTTAGAAGTCATTCATCACGGAGGAGATTTTATATTACAGCGTGTAACGGGTATGACTGATTCATCCCAATTTATTACCGTTGAACGCCGAAATCCAAACAGTAATTGGTCGAATTGGAAAAAACAATGGTGTAGTTTGTCGATGCCGATCCCCAGCCCTGATGACATATCCCAGGCAGACAAAACAACACCTTCTGCACTATCTATTTCTCAAGTAGTTGATTTAATCAGAAATAAATCTATAGGGTTTAATCAGACATGGGTTGATTTGAGTTCAACGTATAAACCTAATACACAATATATAAATTCATCAGATCGTCCACGTTTAGTATCAATATTTAACGATGCAGCTCTTTCAATATCATACATATTGATAAATAACGAATATGTTGTATCCCGATTTGATGACAGCAGTGGTCATTCGAATGCAACTTCTGTAGCAATTATTCAACCCGGCGACACATATTCACTAGTTTTGAATGATACAGCAGCAACGATAATATGGACTGAGTTACGATAATGAAATATTTCAGAGATGAAAATAATAAATTGTATGGATTCGATGATGATGTTCATCAGGATTATATTGATTCATGTGCAACAAAATGGAAAGTGTCGTTAGCATCGATATCAGAAGACACCTATAAATTAGCGCTTGCACCCACAGCGGCCCAAAAACGCGCGACTGAATCAGCCACCCTCCGCTCTCAGCGTGACGAACTCGTCGAGCGCGTCAGCCGCGAGATCAACCGCTTGGAAGATAAAAGCGAAGATGCCAGCGCTTGGCGCACCTATCGCGAAGCGCTGCGCAATGTTCCGGAACAAACAGGCTTTCCGTTTGATGTGACATGGCCGCAGCAACCCGCCGAATTTACCGGCAAATAAGCGACTCCATAAAAGAAGGGCTGCATCATAGCAGCCCTTCTTTTTCGTGCGTCAATCAAGGAACATCAGTTCTATTACCTTGTCATCAAGGTTTTACAGGGATTACCATTTTGTTGTATTTCGTCTATCAACTCAGCCCTCCCTCACGCCTACGGTCTACTTTGAGTATGGGAAAAATCCCGTAATCTGCAAGCTCGCAACCATGACTCAGTTCAAAATTCTCGCTCATTTCTGCTCGAGCGTGTTGATGCACTGTAACCCCACTGACTACATCCAAAACCAGCTGCCGATTAGGAGCCCCCTTGGCAAGGTGCCAGTGAATTAATCTTCCTGCAGGAGCTATTCATGCCAACTGATTATCATCATGGCGTGCGTGTCACCGAAATTAACGAGGGCAACCGAGTGATCACCACGGTTTCCTCGGCCATTATCGGCATGGCATGCACAGGGGATGATGCGGATGCAGACGTCTTTCCGCTCAACAAACCCGTTCTACTTACCAACGTTAAAAGTGCGCTCGGCAATGCCGGTGAAAAAGGCACGCTCGCTAAATCACTGGATGCTATCAGCGATCAAGCCAGCCCCGTCACCGTCGTGGTGCGCGTTCCCGAAGGGGAAACCACCGACGAAACCACCTCGAACATCATCGGCGGCAATACCAACGGCCAATACACCGGCCTGCAAGCGTTGCTCACGGCCGAAGCCAAACTGGGCGTGAAGCCACGGATTCTGGGCGCTCCGGGGTTAGATACGCAGCCCGTCACCGCCGCCCTCGTTAGCCTTGCCCAGTCACTACGCGGCTTTGCTTACGCCAGCTGCAACGGCGCCGAAACCATCAGCGATGCCATCGATTACCGCAAAAACTTTGGTGCGCGTGAACTGATGTTGCTCTGGCCCGACTTCACCGGTTGGGATACCGCCAGCAGCGCCGAAGTGACCGCCTACGCCACCGCACGAGCACTGGGGCTGCGCGCCAAAATTGATGAACAAACCGGCTGGCACAAAACTCTGTCAAATGTTGAAGTGAACGGCGTGGATGGCATCAGCAAAGATGTCTATTGGGATTTGCAAAGTACCAGCACCGATGCCGACCTGCTCAACCAGAACGGCATCACCACGCTCATTCGTCGCGATGGTTTCCGCTTCTGGGGCTCACGCACCTGTGAAGAAGACACCTTCTTCTTCGAAAACTACACCCGCACCGCGCAGATCATCATGGATACCATGGCCGATGCTCACTTCTGGGCGGTCGACAAACCGCTGCATCCGTCACTGGTGCGCGACATCTTAGAAGGTATCAACGCCAAATTCCGGGAATGGGTCTCGCTGGGTTATCTGCTCGGCGGCAGTGCCTGGTACGACGACAGCATCAATACCGAGGACACCCTCAAAGCCGGCAAGCTGTATATCGACTATGACTACACCCCCGTTCCGCCGCTGGAAAACTTAATGCTGCGCCAGCGGATCACCGACACCTATCTGGCGGACTTCTCCAGCCGGATCAGCAGTTAAGGAATCGTTATGGCTCTACCGCGCAAACTCAAAAACTTTAACCTGTTCAACGATGCCAACAGCTACATGGGCGTCGTCGCCTCCATCACCCTACCCAAACTCTCGATTAAAACCGAGAGCTATCGGGGCGGCGGTATGCCCGGGCCGGTCGATGTGGATATGGGGCTATCGGATGATGCCATCTCGCTGGAGTGGACACTCGGCGGTTGGGATACCCAGGCCCTCGGCCAGTTTGGCCAAACTCAGGCCGGTGCCATTCCGCTGCGCTTTAACGGCGCCTTGCAACGGGATGATACCGGCGAAATCGTCAGCGTTGAGATCAACGTCCGCGGTTTTCACAAAGAGATCGACATGGGCGATGCCAAACCGGGCGACGATACCGAGCACAAATACACCACCTCATGCAGCTACTACAAGCTCACCATCGATGGCAGCGACATCATCGAGATCGACCAGGTCAACATGGTGTTCACCGTCAATGGCGATGACCGCTTAGCCGATATTCGCAGCGCTTTGGGGCTATAAGCCCCTTCTTTTAAGGAGTCTTCATGAACGAACCGATTTTAAAACCCGTTGAGCTCGATGAACCGCTCACCCGCGGCGACCAAACCATTACCACCATCACCGTGCGCAAACCCAACTCCGGCGAACTACGCGGCCTATCGCTGGTCGACATCATGCAGATGGATGTGATCGCCATGGGGCGGCTGTTGCCGCGCGTCACCCAGCCCACCTTAACCGAGCCGGAAGTTCGCCAACTGGCACCGGCCGATCTCATGCAGATTGGCGCGACGGTCTGCTCTTTTTTAGTGCCGAAGCGTCTGCAGGAATTCCCCGACGAGTAGAAGACGCGATGGCCGATTTAGCACTGGTTTTTCATTGGGGGCCATCCGAACTGGACCCGCTTTCTTTAAGTGATCTCATGGCGTGGCGAGAACGAGCGCGTGAGCGTTGGGAGCAAACCGATGGCGAATGATCTCAAAGTCCAAATCATCCTCAAAGCAGTCGATAAAGCGCTCAAGCCGATTCGTAAGATCACCCAAGGCTCTGACAAGCTGTCCAAGCAGCTCAAACGCAATATGCAAGTGCTTAAACAGCTCAACCAGTCGCAGAACAACATCAGCGCCTTTCGCCGTCAGTCGCAGCAACTCAAAGCCACCGAGCAACAATTTCAGCAAGCGCAGCAGAAGGTCAAACTATTAGCCGAAGCGATGCGCCAAACCCGCTCGCCCACGCGCAGCCAAATACGGGACTTTGAGCGCGCCCAGCGAGCCGCCAGCCAGTTAAAAACACAGTACGGCGAGGAACGACAAAAGCTGCAACAACTGCGCAAAACCCTGAATGATGCCGGAATACATACCCGCTCACTTGGCGACCACGAACGCCGCCTGCGCAATGACATCAACCGCACCAACAACGCTATCACCAGCCAGAAAAACCGGCTCAAGCAACTCGGCCAACAGCAGAAGAAAATGAGTTCTTACCAAAACCGCTACCGCCGCAACCAACGCTTTGCCGGAACCATGGCCGCCAACGGCGCGGGCTCACTGGCCACCGGCAGTAGCTACCTCTATGCGGGCACGCGGCTTTTGCAACCGGGCATTGATTTTGGCGAGGCGATGAGCCGAGTGCAGGCGCTCTCCCAGCTGGACGGGAACAGCGCCCAGCTCAAAGCCCTGCGCGGCCAAGCCCGACAGCTCGGCGCCACCACCCAATTTACCGCCGTAGATGCCGCCAATGCCCAGGGCTTTTTAGCCATGGCGGGCTTTAACCCCAAAGCCATTCAGCAAACCATGCCATCCATGCTAAATTTGGCACAAGCGGGACATATGGATTTAGGCACCACTGCGGATATCTCCTCCAACATTCTCAGCGGTTTTAGCCTACCCGCCAAGCAAATGACCAACGTCGCCGATATTCTTACCAAAGTCAGCGTCACCAGTAATACCAACCTGCAAATGCTGGGGGATACGCTCAAATACATGGCACCTGTCGCCAACACCGCCGGGATGAGTTTGGAACAAGCCGCCAGTATGGCCGGGCTGCTCGGCAACGTCGGGATCCAAGCGAGCCAAGCCGGGACCACACTACGCTCCATGTTACTGCGGCTCTCGGCCCCTACCGGAGGCGCCAGCAAAATGATGAAAAAGCTCGGTATCAGCGCTACCGATGCTAATGGTCGGGTTCGCGCCATTCCTAGTGTCTTGCAAGATGTCGCCAAAGCGACCCAAAAAATGGGCAATGGCCAACGCCTGAGCATTTTAAAAACTATTTTTGGTGAAGAACCCGCCGCGGGTATGGCCGAACTGATTCATCAGGCCGGAGTGGGTGGGCTCAAAAAATACATTGATCAAGTCAGCCACTATCAGGGCACCGCCGCGCAAGTATCCCAGGTGATGACCAACAACCTCAGCGGCGACATAAAAACCTTAGTCAGCAGCTGGCAAGATTTAGGGATTGAAATCGAAACCCAGCAAGATGGCCCATTGCGGCAAACCGTCCAGCGCGTTACCGATATCGTTCGCTCCATCAAAAGTTGGATCAACGCCAATCCGCGCTTAGCCGGAATGCTGTTTAACTTAGCCGCCATACTCACCACCGTGATGGTCGTTGGCGGCGCACTCACACTCACGCTCGCCAGCTTACTGGGGCCACTGTTTACCCTGCGCTTTATGGCCAACATGGTCGGCCTGCACTTTGGTACGTTCGGCAGAGTACTCGGCCGCTTAGCCGGTTCCGTCCTGCCGTTGCTCGGTAAAACTTTCATCTGGCTCGGGCGACTGATGCTCACCAATCCGATAGGGCTCGCCATCACCGCCATCGGCGTGGCCGCCTACTTGATCTACCGCTACTGGGAGCCGATTAAAAAGTTCTTTGGTAATCTTTGGGATAACGTCAAAGCCACCTTTCATGGCGGCTTGGGCAGCATCTTAAAAGCCATCCTCAACTTCAGCCCATTAGGGCTGTTCTACAAAGCCTTTGCCGGTGTCATGAGCTACTTTGGCGTCGACTTGCCGAAAAACTTTACCGGCTTTGCAGGCATGCTCATCGATGGTTTCATTAACGGGTTGGGGCTTGGCAAACTCAAAGACAAGATCACCGAAATGGGCTCAAAAGTCGTCGGCTGGTTTAAAGCAAAACTCGGCATTCACTCCCCCAGCCGCGTCTTTGCTCAACTCGGCGCTTATACCCTGCAAGGCTATAACCAAGGCTTACAACGCCAAACCAACCTGCCACTTAAAACCCTGCGCCACTTTGCCAACCAACTCCGCCAACAAGGGCAACTGGAACTTTCGGGCGGACTGTCGACCACGCTGGATACGCGCGCCCCGCTGCGCCCACGTGCGAGCCGCAGCGTCACCCAGCAAAACCATTTTGAAGTGAACATTCATGCCGCCCCGGGGATGGACAGCCAAGCCATTGGCCGTGAAGTGCAGCGCCAGCTGGCCCTGTTTCAGCAGCAACTGGCCGCACAATCGCGCAGCCGCCTAAATGATGAGGAGTAACCAACCATGATGATGGCCTTTGGTAGCTTTGTGTTTTCCCTTTCCACGCTGGCCTATCAGGAACTGCGCCACCAAACCCAGTGGCGTTTTGGCACCACCAACCGCATTGGCACCAATCCGGCGCGCCAGTTTATGGGCAAAGGCGACGATACCATCACCCTCAATGGCACCTTGCTACCCACCTTTAAAGGCAGTGCCGCCAGTTTGGATGTATTGCGGATGATAGGCAACACCGGCAAAGCCTACCCGTTAGTTGAAGGTGCGGGCCGCATTTACGGCATCTATGTACTGGAGAATATGACCGAAACCAAACGGGTCTTTATCAGCAACGGCAGCGCCCGCCATATCGAATTTGACCTCACCTTGCAGCGCATTGATGACGACCGCACCGACTTAGTCGGCAGCTTCATTCAGGCCAGCCAACTGCTGCCGATGATCGTCAATTAAGGAGCCCCATGCCACTGTCCAACCCGCACCCCGTTTGTCGACTCACCGTTGATGGCCGCGATATCACCCAAGCCGTCACTGCCCGGTTAATCAGCATAGAGCTCACCGACCACCGCGACCTCACCGCCGATACACTCTCCGTTCGGTTAACCGATCAAGATGGCCAACTGGCGATTCCGCCCACCAATGCGACGTTAAAGCTCTGGCTCGGTTGGAGTGATAGCGGCCTGACCTACAAAGGCAGCTTTTTTGTGGATGAAGTGGAACATAGCGGCGCCCCCGATCAACTGCAAATCAGCGCCCGTAGTGCCGACCTGCGCGGCGCCTTTAAAACCAAACGAGAACAGAGCTGGCACGGTGTCAGCCTGGGCTCGATTTTAAGCCTGATGGCTCAACGCTATAATCTGAAACAGGCGATTACCGCCCGCTTAGCCAGCATCGTCATCGACCACTTGGACCAAACCAGCGAAAGCGATGCCAACCTGTTAAGCCGCCTTGGCCGCCACTATGGTGCCATCGCCAACATCAAAAATAACTATCTGCTGTTTATGCCCCAAGGCGAAAGCACCACCGCCAGCGGCACCGTTTTGCCCACTATCACCTTACAACGCAGCGATGGCGACCAGCACCGTTATCTGTTGGCTAAACGCGGCAGCTATACCGGCGTTAAAGCGTTTTACTACCGCCCTGACCAAGCCAAACGGTTAGAGGCCATTGCAGGTCGCGGGGATGATTACAAAGAGCTGCGCCACAGTTACACCGACCAACCAAGCGCCCTAGCCGCCGCTCGAGCAGAATGGCAACGATTACAGCAAGGCAGTGCCACCTTAACCTACACCTTAGCCAAAGGCCGCGCCGACCTCTTGCCAGAGATGACCTTTCGGTTAAACGGAATTAAATCGGATATCAGCGCCATCATCTGGCTCGGCGATGAGATCCGCCATCACTTCAGTGCCAGCGCCTACACCACCGAACTCTCACTCACCACCCAAATTCCACAATCATTAGTCGATAGCCAAACCGAGCACTATAGCGGCGTCATCGCCTGGTATTTAGATGACCACGACCAGCAAAAATCCGTCACCGCCGGCGCGGGCCCGAACTACAAACATTTGACGTACTTATATGCCAACGAAGCCAATGCCAAACGCGCGGCCCGAAGAGAATGGACAAAATTGAAGGGTTAAAAGAGGTCGCTATGCGAACCGATACGAGCCAGTTGCACCGTATCATCCACAATACGATAAATCAGCACCAAATCGGGTTGAATATGGCAATCACGAAAGCCATTCCAATTCCCCGATAACACATGATCAACACAACGAGCGGGAATAGCTTCTCCACGTTGAATCAGAGTAATGATGTGGCCAACAGCCAAAACATCTGGGATGGCTTTACGAACCACTTTTTTAAAATCTTTCTTAAATTGCGATGAATACTCCAGCTTATACATGCGGGAGTTGCCCTTTGCTCAACTCTGCGATGAGTTCATCCGCAGACCCAACAGACGTTCCCTGACCTTCTATCAGCTCTTGCATCGCGGCAATGGTTTCTGCATTCGGTTGACGAGCTTTCAACTCAAATGGGATACCCCCGTGGTTAATCACCGCTTTTGCAAATAATTTAATGGCCTGCGAAGGGCTGAGTCCCACTTCATCACAAATTTGCGTAAATGCGGCTTTAGTCTGCGCATCTAAACGTGCAGATAGCATTTCAGTTTTCATATCAACCTCCATTGGTTTGATAGCTATTGTATAACAATGTCATACAATAACAACAAAACATTGCTATCCCTATCAGGTCGATATCGATTGAAATAACCGTATTCTGCATCATTTTAAAAAGCTTACTAAAATCGTCGGCGCCTATTGAGATAAACAGCAATTGGGCCTTGAAAAAAGAGAATAAAAGAGAAAATAAAAGCAACCATAGCACTAATACCGTCAGCTTGGTCGCGGCCAGAGATTAAATCATATGGAAAGATAAATCTAAAATCCTGCCAAATAATCATGTTAAACATCAGCCAATAAACCCAATTTATCCAACTTAACGTTTTTAGAATAAAACCTAGATTAAGAAAGCGTCGTTTAATAAAGCAACACCAAAAGAACAGTACGATTTCAAAAATAAGTAAGCCAACAGCAACCAAGATATCTGCCATATAACACTCTATTCATTTACTCTCTGTACATTTATCGGCGCCTTTTGATAAAGCACGGGCCTTGGGACATGATTGCCATCCCCACAATTGCAGCGACGATGATATAAAACCCATCCGATAACTCCCCTTTCACTAACAGAGAATAAGGATAAGCAAGTGAATCATCCTGCCAAATCCGAATATCGACATAAAGCCAATAGATCCAATTGACCCAACAGAAAATCTTAAACGGCTTTCCATATCTTAAATATTGACTACGTAAGAAGTAGCACCATAAAAATACGATACATCCGATGACGCCGACACTAATGGCTAATATACTTTCATTCATGAGATTTCTCTTTATCATCGCTCCAAGGAAAATGCTCTTCTACATAGGAAATTCCTTTTTCGAAATACTTTTCTATTGTACCTGCATCAGCTAAAAGTTCAGCAGTAAAGGCTGACTGACTTAAACTACGCCAAGCTCGTTCGGTTTTATTGAGTAGTCGTTGAATAGTAAGACCGCATGATTCAACTAACCGTTCTGGCTCCAGATACTTGATCGCCATTAAGCCCCTCCATGACATGATCAAATCTGAAATATTATATATATTATCCCCTAAAATATTACCGAATAGTTCTTCATGCCACTTTCTAAAATATCCGGGAGTTTCCTTATCCCCATCGATGAAGAAATAATATGTTTCCTGCAAATTATTAGTAACATGTCCGATAATAAATAAAACAGCAGCGATAATTAAAACGACCATAATTACAAAAACTGCCCCTTCAAGGGAAAAAAGCACAGCCCCACCACCGGCTATTGTATCGGCAAAGAGTTCACCGGCACCAAGAAACCCAATTAAACCACTAGGCTTTACCAGCCAACTTATAATTGTTGGCCCCATATACACAGAAGAAACACCAGTTCCTCCCTGGAAGACAGCATCTAAAATTTTTCGCCACTCATGGTTAACAAATGCAGCCTTTGTCGAATCGTACATTTCAATAATTTTTTCTTTCGTTAAACGACCATAATATGCAAATTGTTGCATGAGTTGATTTGTAACATTTTCAATAAAGAATAAAAAACTATGTTGAATAGAGCCCGCAGGAATCTCTTCACGAATAGTAGTATGAGCTTGCATGATTAGAGCGTTCGCATGAGCCTGAACCTCAGCGACATCTTCTGGAGCGACTTCTGCCACAACACACATCCTTATTTTTTCGACCTTACATGGGTCCACACAAATCACCCATAAGGTTTAAGCATTAAGTATGAGAGGGAGTGTACCGATAAATGACTCATTTATCTATAGTTACCTATCCTGCGCTTTGATTCACTCTCGCCATTCCGACCAACCACTCCAAATGAAACTTTATCTGTAAGCTCTAGGTCTACAGCTAAAACCACCCGTGGTTTCGTTGTTTTTTATCTAGATTAGCGATATTGGCAATCAAACATAAAAGGCAATGAAAATGACACCATTAGGAAAAGAACTGCGTAAAGCCCGTATTGATCTGGAAATGCTCGTCTGCGAAGTGGCAAAAAATGCCAACGTTACCACCCCCACCGTGAATAATTTAGAAACCGGCAGAACCGAAATCCGCCCTAACCTCGCCCGCCTTGTCATTGAAGCCCACAAAGCACCACCAGAGATGGAACGGCATCTGTATATGTCCGCCGCGCAAACCTATGGCGTATTGGAATTGGTGGTACCGGAAGATAGCCAAGCGCAAGAAGCAGCGGCCTATGTGGTGCAGAATTTTAGAAAGTTAACGCCGGAGAAATATGAGCAGCTCAAAGCGCTATTGAGCAGCGATGCAGAACCGATGGCAGATCACGTTCAAGAACCTGCTTTACCATAAACCAGATAAAACAAAGCCCAGATAATTTGACGCTCATCTGGGCTTTTGGATGATGAATCCGTAGGGGAAATCATCACGCCTTGACATTATGGCAACAAATATCGATGTCTAAATAATGATCTATATCAATAATATTGCAATCTTAAATAACCACTATATCTAGTGTTTATGTAAGATCAAAACACAAGGTATAGGGAATTGAAGAGAAGGGATGGTTGGCCCCATCCCTCTCGATGAAGAACTGATGATGAGTACGCAGGGCATCATCAACTTGGTAACTTCGAATGTTCACACCGCCTACTTTAGGATTGGATTCGATATTTATCAAGGTATTTCTCCTGCGCCTGGTAATGTAGGAGCATGTTATGCTTAAACATATCAATACCAATCCAGCCCCTGATGGCTATCAGTGGATCTTCTGTCGTTTTCGCAAAGTTCGAGGCTCATCCCAGCGGATGTTAGATGCCCATGAATATGGGTATCACGCATGGAAAATCCTTGTGCGTAAGAAGAAACACTAAACCTCGTAACTCAGAGCCACTGCTTGCCAGTGGCTCTTTCTCTTTTTTTAAAGATGGGTAAACAATGGCAGAACTCAACAAAGAAAACGCAAAATACCGTTCAGAATTTGCAGGTTGCACATTTGCGAACGACGACAAAACAGGCTTTAGCCGCAGGAAATACGGCGAGTTTTTAGCCAACTACCTAAAAGGTGAAAAAGATGGTTTTGTACTGAATCTCAACGGTTCTTGGGGGACAGGCAAAACTGAGTTCCTCAAACGGCTGTATAACCACTTTCTCGACCAGAACCATCCGGTACTTTATATCAATGCCTGGGAAAGCGATTTTTCACACGATCCATTGACTGTTGTGTCCAGTGAATTGATGACACAGTTATCAAAATTCAATGAATCAATCATGGAAAGTGATACGGCCAAAAAAGTAAAATCATGTCTGGGTAAATTGCTAAAAGGTTCGGCAATAGTCGGAACAAAAATAGTTGCAGGTCATATTTTTAGGGATGGAACAGCACTCGACGATTTTGTCGAAAAACTCTCGGATAAAGATGCAGAAACGCTCATTAATGGCCTATCCGCTAATCACCAGAATCAAGTTGATGCAATCAAAGATGTTCGAACTGAACTGGCTAAGTTATCCGATGAACTTGTTTCTGGCTATAATGCGGAATTACCCGTTATCGTCTTAATCGACGAGCTCGACCGTTGTCGCCCCACTTATGCCATCGAAATGCTTGAAGTGATTAAGCACTTCTTTAGCACCAAGAATTTCGTATTTCTTGTTGCTACCGATACTGAACAATTATGTGCATCGATCAAAGCCATCTACGGCAATGAATTTAAATCAGATACTTATCTAAGACGCTTCTTTGATAGACGTGTAATTTTGCCACGAATAAATTTAAAAGATTTCATCCATTCAAATTATCAAGAATTATTTAGATTAATGAATAATATCGAAATGTTTCCAATTTTATGTTACAATAAAGATAATAAAAACAAGGAAAAAGAATATTCTTTTATTGTCGTTTTATCTTCAATAATGGAATCTTTGAAATTATCCTTAAGGGAAGTTAACTCTTTAATAAAGATATTCATAAGAATTATGAACACAATTATATCAAATGGAAAAACTAATTATATATGTTATCCGATCTTATTAATCGAATTGGTTAAAACTCATATTCTTTTGGATAAAGATTCATCATTGAATATTGAAATGATGATTCAAAATGATAAAAATGTTTTAAAGGATTTAAGATTGAAAAATTTTTTGGAATTATGTTTAAAATTGATATCTCCAGACCCCAATCTTACTTTAGATCTAGGATATCCTTGCTATAGCCCAAAAGGAGATGATTCAAAATATTCAATACCAAAATCAGATAATTATTCTTTTCCTACGCACCTTTCACCTTTACACGATCATCTTAAAAAGTGTTTAGATGATGCCAATAACCATAAAGACATTTCAAAATATTGGTTTCAACCATCCCTTAGAAAATTAGTAAATATGGAATTTTTTAATTCTTAAGTTATAGCGGGCTTAGCCCGCTACTTCCCTTCCAAATCATCCATCCGCTGTTCAAGATCTCTCAACCTTTTGCGGTGCAGCGCGTTGGTATACACATCTTGCTGATCTGCATCATCGAGCGATCGGTAGACATCTAGCAACTCTTTTTCATGCTCAGATAGCTCTGTCAGCGGTTTATGATGAGCAGTCTTTAGTTCATCAGCCCTTTCAGGAAAGGCATTAAGATTGTCCGGTAACAATTCAGCAGTTACATCAGGGGAACGACGAACCGGCCCTAACCCTGTCAGCAACCAATCTAACGAAATCCCCATTCTTAGAGAGAGTTCTACGCAATTTGAATATGGAACTTTGTTTCTCGAACGCCAGCCACTCACAGCTTGAGGACTGCATCCCAGAGCTGTTGCGAGTTCGTTGCTCGTTTTTGTACCTAAAACCGAAGACATACGTTCTAAAACATCGACAGCAGAGGCATAAACAAATTTAGTATTATCCGTTGACATACTAGTTTTGAGGATCTATGTTGTATTCAAAGTGAGTACAGTTTATCCCATCCACAGAGGGACAACCATGACCAAGCAGGAGATTTATCAACGTTTAATCATACGGGGCTCCAACTTCCGCCATTTTGCACTAGCCCACGGCTACCAGCCGCGGATGGTATTGGCAGCGGTTGACCGATGGGCCGGTCGGGATCACCTGCCCAATGGCCGGCAAACGTTTCAGATTTTAGTCGACCTTTCCAGGGCCATCGAGGCTGAAATCATCCCGGGTTTATTACAGGAGGCTTAAATGTGGTCTTTCGCACTGGCGACTCAGTTAAAGTCGCAAACGCCGCAGTTGGCACAGTTGATAAAAGAAGAGCCAATGCTGCAACATTGGCTCGGTGAGGCACTTTCCCATTCCCTTGCTCATCCACACACCCGTGATGAACGGCTCGGTCGCATTTTAGGGTTTATTACGGCACGTGAGCCGCAATTACCCCGCCGACAGGCTTATTTGATCCACGATCAAGCGCTGCGGCTACGCACCATCATTTGTGAGCTTAGCCAAGGGAGTGCGGTAGGAGGTAACAGAAGATGAGTCGTGATCTTCTTAATACTCGCCGGGCGGTGATGAGTGCGATTATTTGCGCCTATCCCGGCGGCCGTGAATGTGCGGCGGCGCGCCTTGGGCTCTCCTTAAAACGGTTGGACAATCATATTTATGGCAATAATGGGGCTTCGCCTCTCTCGGATGAGCAGCTCCGCTTGCTGGAGCAGGATATCCACAGTCGCTTTTTAGCCGATTACATCTGCCGCTTATATGGCGGTGTGTTTGTGGCATTACCAGGACCCGACGCCGAATCCCTCGATTTGTACAGCAATTCCCTCAAGACCAGTGCCAAGCGGGGCCGGGTTGACCAGTTGATTGCCAAAGCGCTGGAAGATGGCGTGATTGATGAGGCTGAGGCCGCGGCGATTCAGGCCGCCCATTTAAGCCATTTAGCCGCTCGGGAAGAAGAGATCCGCGCTGTGATTATGCTGCACCAAAGGAGAGAGCTATGAGTGTTTATCGTTTTGTTTGCCCCCATTGCCATCGCACGATGCGCGTTCGTACCAGTGAAGGCATCAGCGAACTGGTGCGCACTATGTATCTGCAATGCACCAATGAAGCCTGCGGCGGCACCTACCGCGCGATTTTAGAGATCACCCATCAGCTGAGCCCTTCGGCGATGCCGAACCCTGAAATTATGTTGCCAATGGCGAACGAGAATATTCGCCGTGAAGCGATGCAAGACCGCCCCGAAGCGCAGTTATGCCTGCCGGTTCCGGAGGAGGTGACTTATGCATAACGACTACTTTGATGAGATGCAGCAATTAGCCTTGAGTTTTATGCAGCGCCATCAGGCGGAATATCTGCACGATGATGGCCTGCTGATGCAATCAGCCGCCCTCTATTTAGAAAACTCGCTCAAAGCCGAACCTGCCGAAGCCAACCGCGTTGTTGGCCGCGCCTATAGCCAGTTGCTACAACGGCAACAAAAATCTGACTACTGGATGGATTTAAGCAGTTCCAATAGTGATGTTGTGGTCGTGGTGGGGCCCGATGGCCAAAACTATGCTGTGCCTGTGGCCGCGATTGCCAAAACCTGTTTGCACCGACCACTGCGCGCCTCTGTTAAAGCGGTCTCTTAGGGGGCGTAATGGCACTCAATTTAGAACAGAGCCTCACGATGGAGGCTCATCTTCGCGACGATATTTTACAGCGAATAATGCAGGACTATTCGCTGCGCTTACCGCGTGGTGATAGTAAGTGGTTACGGCGAGGCATTTGCCCGGCTTGTGGCCAACACGAACTTTATGCCAGTTATGAAGCGCCGTGGGTACTGCGGTGTGGCCGTGAGGTCAAATGCGGGCAAAGCTGGCATGTACGCGAACTTTACCCCGACCTTTTTGAAAACTGGTCACAGCGAACACCGCCGACCGCAACCGAACCAGATGCCCCTGCCCGCGCTTATTTAAGCCAGGCCCGCGGGTTTAATTTAAGCCGCATCGAAGGGTTATGGCATCAGGAACATTACTGGAACTTTCAGCTGGAACAAGGTTCTTCGACCGTGCGTTTTCCGCTGGCCGATGGCCTTTGGTGGGAACGGCTCATCGACCATCCGGCACGCTTTGGCAAGATGAAAGCGCGCTTTACCCCCGGTAAATCCACCAAAGGGCTGGTGTGGCATCTGCCCATCGAGAACTGGCTTAAAGTGGATAAAATCTGGTTGGTCGAAGGCATTTTTGATGCGATTGCCCTCGCCCATCATGGGATTACCGCCGTGAGTTTAATGAGCTGCAATAACTTTCCTTATCAGTGGTTGGAACAGCTGCGGATGCGTTATAGCGAAGCGGCTAAACCGACACCGGCATTGGTTTGGGCGCTGGATGCCGACGCCAGCCGTTATACCCAGAAATGGGCGCAACAGGCGCAGCAGTTAGGGTTTACCTCGCTGGCGGCGGTCCCACCTGTGATCGGGCAGCGAAAAACAGACTGGAATGACCTGCATCTGCGCTTGCTCTCCGAGCAGCGCGAGCTAGCCGAAGCCAGTTTTACTAAAGAGTTGGCGCAATCACTCTACCGTGGCAGTTTGTTACTGGCCGAAACGCCGGCGAAAAAGGCGGCATTGATGTTTCGCCACAGCCCGCAACAGCTGGAGTTTCCGTTTGTATTCCACAATCGTTTGTATTGGTGGAAGTTAGACGCGGAACAGATGAGCCGTAATACCGGCATTGAGCAGCAACAACTGCGCGAGTTTGATGATGCGTTGGATGTGAGCGAGTTGCAGCAGTACGCCAAAGTGACGCAAATCGCCAACTGCTATCCGCATGCGCTGTACTTTCAGCGCGACCCGAACACCGAGGAAACCTGGTACTACTATCAGATCGACTTTCCGCATGATGGCGAGCCGGTGAAAACCACACTGACCGGCGCGCAACTTTCGGCAGCACCGGAGTTTAAAAAACGGGTGTTAAGTGCGGCCAGTGGTGCGCTGTTTACCGGTTCCAGTAAACAGCTGGACCGGTTGATTGAACAGCAGCTTTTTGCGCTGCGTACGGTCGAAACCGTCGACTTTTTGGGGTTCTCGCGTGAGCACCAAATTTATCTACTGGGCGATCATGCCATCTATCAGGGGCAGTTGCTCAATGTGAATCAGGAAGACTATTTTGAAATTGGCCGTAAACGGGTTAAAAGCACGCAAAAATCGGTGCGGCTGAGCCTGAATACCAAACCCGCGGAGTACGTGGATAACTGGCTGGATGATTTGTGGCGCTGCTTTGGCACGCACGGCATTGTGGCGTTGAGTTTTTGGTTTGGTAGCTTGTTTGCGGAACAGATCCGCGCCCGCTATAAAAGCTTTCCGTTTTTGGAGTTAACCGGTGAAGCCGGCGCAGGTAAATCGACGTTGATTCAGTTTTTATGGAAGTTGTTTGGCCGTGACTATGAAGGCTTTGACCCATCCAAATCCAGCCCCGCCGGACGCGCTCGCCATATGGGGCAAGTGGCTTCCATGCCAATCGTTCTGATTGAAGGCGACCGTAACGAACCGGACCGCATTCACGCTAAATCATTTGACTGGGATGAACTTAAAGATTTCTTTGGTGGCGGTACACTGCGAACTCGTGGGGTAAAAACGGCAGGCAACGAAACTTATGAGCCGCCCTTTCGGGGCACGATTTGCATCAGCCAGAATGCGCCAGTGAATGCCAGCGAAGCGATTTTAACGCGTATTGTAAAGCTGCATTTCACCCGCCCACATGTAACCACCGAAAGCCGCGCCAGTGCTGACCGGCTGAATTTACTCTCGGTTGAAGAGCTGAGCTTCTTTTTAATTCAGGCATGTCGGGCAGAGAAAAAAATCCTGCAATGTTTTGACGACCGGGTTTCATTTTATGAGGGCTATCTGCGCGAGCTGGGCACGATTCGTATCGAACGAATTATTAAAAACCACGCTCAGATGATGGCATTGGTCGATGCACTGGCGTTAATCATGCCGGTTTCGACTGAACAGCGCGAACAAACGCTACGCTCGTTGCAAGAGATGGCGCAGGAACGCCAGCAAGCCATCAGTGCCGATCATCCGTTAGTGGCAGAGTTCTGGGAAGTGTATGACTACTTAACCACGCTCGCCCCATCGCTGCAACTGAACCATGCCAGTGATCCACAAGTGATTGCCCTCAATCTTAACCACTTTTATGAGGCCGCAGCCGAACATCGGCAGAATTTGCCGGATTTGAAGCTGCTGCGTTCACTACTCAAAGACTCGCGAAGCCATCCGTTCGTGGATGCCAATCGCTCGGTTTATAGTTCCATCCGCTCGCGCACCGTGAAGTGCTGGGTTTTCCGTCAGTAAGGAGAAGCAAGGCTATGAAACAGGTAATAGATGAGATTTTGGAAGAGCTGCGCTATCAGGGGCGCGGCAATGATTCACTGTGGGATGCGGGCGATATTGCGCGGTACATGCACCTGTCCAAATCCACGGTACAAAGCCGGATTATCTGCCGCGAAAACTTCCCCCGAGCCGTGCGCCTCCCCACTTCGGAAACCGGCTTAGGCAGCCGCCGCTGGTTAGCCCAAGAAGTGAAGCAATGGGTGATGCGACATCGAGAACCGACGAAAAGAGTACCGAAGTAGAAAAGAAAGCCGAGGAAACTCGGCTTTTTTGATAGGGAATACCCTACCGGCACAACTATCTATGATTTTGCTGCTTATCATATATACTTTGAAATTTGGAGACATAACTCCCCTTTTGTATTTTCTGACCTTCAGTCATGTTAGCTTTCATGATCCGTGCTATAGCTTCTGAAGTTAAACGTTTCATCCTCTCTTCTTCAGTATGCTTGTGTTCTACTGAACAGTTTTTGTTACGCTGTGGCATATAATTCTCCTCAGAATTATTGAAAGAGTAGTTTTGCTTTAACGCTATAGATATTAACCAGAAAAATTTTCCGAGTAAGGGACATTTCATTGAAAGATTTGACCAAGGAAGGGAACGGTCCAGGTGTTATATTTTCAGGATTCATCGCCGCATTTTTGGAAAGCATTCCAGATCTAAAATCATCAGAGGATTTTTTTCGAAAAATAATGATGATATTGACCAACAGCACCAATATCACTCTAGATCAGCAACTTTTTAGGAAATTACGAGCGAAAGATTATCAATACGTCGAGCAAAAATTTACTGATAAATTAGCTAATTTTTATCAAGAGAATAATATCAAAAATCCGGATTTAGACTGTTCAAATAGACCATTAGCCAATTGGGAGCTAATTGCTCATTACCTAAAATTTTATCAGGAAACTCTTTCAATATTTAAGAAATGTCCGCTGATTTTATCTAGAGCCCAAAAATTTTATGCTTTTTTAAATTTTCACTTTCAGCATGAAGAATTTCTCCTTAAACAGATCTCCGAAACAAGAATGGATCAAAAGCTTTTTGAAAATTTACAGGAGAAAATTTTTAAAACTTCTGATACTAAAAAGTGTAAGGAAAATGTTAGTGTTCGAATATTTTGCTACTGGGCAGCTCTATTCAGTTTGAGGCATAAGTATATTTTTAAGCAATCATTTCATCTCGAAGAAAGCCTACCTTGTTTAGGCAAAAAAGGTAGGCTCATAACAACGAATGAACGCTTTATCGTAAACACTAGACATAAGTACCTTACTGAGGCAGGGGAAAAATCTAATAATGCGGCATTATACAAAAAAATAAGACGTGCTCAGATGCAAGATAAGGAATATCACTCTCGACATCCTCAAGAACCGCTGATCACTAATAAAAATGACGTTAGATTGATTGATCCAGATACATCAACAATAAAAAAACAATTCCAACGACTCAAACTCTTTTCTTTTGCTAAATTCGATGATTACTTCTTAACACTTGAACGAGCATCAGGGAAGCGAGTATTCACTAGCTGCATTACTGTTATATTCCTTAATATGTTTACCTTAATACAGAATGAAATGAGCTCTAGATATAGTAAAAGCCCAGCTTGGATCTGTGATAGTTTTCAATCATATCTCGAGATGCAAACATTAGTAGAGCATCGATTCAATCAATTTTGTAACTCTGGAGCCTTTGACTGGGGCTAGAAAACTCTAGCCCAATCTATTTGCAATCTCGGTTGCCGTTGCGTTGTAGTAGATCATCAACGAACGCGGATCACGATGGCCAACCATTCGGGCTAAATCCAAAACATCCAACTTTCTGGCCAAACGCGTTAACGCTTCATGTCGTGTATCGTGAAAGGTCAGCTGTTTAATGCCAGCAATGCGCAATGCTCGCCGAAAAATCACGCCACAGGACTGCTGCGGAAAGTGGAACACTTCGCCTTGGTGCTTCGGCTGCATCATTTCCAGCAGCTTAATGGCTTGTGCTGAGAGCGGGACATCACGGGAAGTGCCGTTTTTGGTTTCATTGAGCCGCAGATAACGCTGCTCTAAATGAATATCCTGCCACTGCAAATTCCACAACTCCCCCTGCCGCATCGCGGTTTCCAAGGCCAGTAAAAAGGCGATGGCTATCTCCTGACGTTGCGTTTCGGCCGGTTCATCAGGAATATACTCCAGAGCATCTAAAATACGCTGTATCTCCTCGGCAGAAATGCGTCGATCACGGGGTCTGGGGCTTTTCGGGCGCTCAATATCTCGGGCCGGATTAGTTTCAATCCAAAGCCAGCGTTTGCGAGCGGTCTCCAGAACGGCGGCAATCAGGTTTAATTCCCGATTAATCGATGAGGCCTGAATCCGTTTGAGTTCGGTATTGATCCAGTGCTGCAAATCATTGGGTGTAAGGTCGGTAAGCAATATCGAAGCCATCGGCGCTCGCAGCAGTTTGTTAAGCCGCACTAACTCCCACCGTTTTCCTTTTTTGGAAGGAGAGACTTCGTCTGCATATCGAATAAAAGCATCCGCCAGCGTTTTGCCATGAATAATGCTGGTTGGATTTTTCATCTGTTGTTCGATTTCGACGGCCCAGGTTAATGCTTCTATCTTCGAATCAAAGCTACGCGAGCGGGACTGACTTTTTACGCGAACCTGAGCACGCCATTTTTTACCCCGCTTAAATATCTGTGCCATATACGCCTCTGGCACCAAACTGGTGTAAAAAGTGGTGTAAAACTGGTGTAAAAATATCGAAAATATGGCAAGAAATGCCAAGATTCGTCCAAATCAATATACCGCAGAAAGCGCGCAAATACTTGATATGAGAAGAAAATATAAGAACTGGTGTAATATACAAAGAAGTGAGGTGGTGCCCGGGGCCGGACTTGAACCGGCACGAACTTTCGTTCGAGGGATTTTAAATCCCTTGTGTCTACCTATTTCACCACCCGGGCAATACAATTTTTTGGAGGCGGGACCCGGAGTCGAACCGAGATCCACGGATTTGCAATCCGCTGCATAGCCGTTCTGCCATCCCGCCCTATCTAACTGGAGCGGCACACGAGGTTCGAACTCGTGACCTCAACCTTGGCAAGGTTGCGCTCTACCAACTGAGCTAGTGCCGCGCCTTAGATAACACATCAACGTTGTAAGCCTTAGTAGCTGTCCCCGTCGATGTGCTGAGCATTTTAGCGATGTGAGCGCAGGCGTCAACAATAAATTTTAATCTTTTGAATCGTTCGCTGGAAAAATAATCGATCGCTATGATTTTCTAGTCAAATCGTCGCTATTTTCACCTTTAAGATATGGCCATGCAGCTTTTAGATAAGTAACCATAGACCAAATCGTTAAAATTGCTGCAACACCCAGCAAAATTTTTGCTAAAAAAACCATCCACGGCTGATATTGCCAAAGCAAACCTGTAATCGCTAACATCTGTGAAGCCGTCTTATATTTTCCCCATTTATTCACGGCTACACTCGCCCGACTCCCAATCTCAGCCATCCATTCCCGCAATGCGGATATAACGACTTCTCGGCCGACCATAATAATGGCGGGTAGACTAATCCAAACCGAGTCATAGTGTTCCACCAAAACGACTAGTGTCGTGGTTACCATGACTTTGTCGGCCACAGGATCCAAAAACGCTCCAAAGGGTGATGTTTGCTTTAAACGCCTTGCTAAGTAGCCATCAAAATAATCAGTAACTGCAGCAATCACAAAAATTGCTGCTGATGCGAAATAGGCCCATTCAAACGGCAAATAAAATGCAACTAAGAAAAACGGGATAAGGATCAATCGAAAAAAAGTCAGTATATTAGGTATTGTATTCATTAGCGTATCGAGTTTGCATCAATAGCTGTATGTTGCCCGTTTCCGCTTACTCTTGCAATCGATCCACGATAGTTTGTGCAAGCGCACGGCTAATTCCAGGAACTTTTGTCAACTCATCAACGCTAGCTCGTTTCACCTCCTGAATGCCGCCCATATACTTCAGCAATGATTGCCGACGTTTAGCACCTATTCCCGGGATTTCTTCAAGGAAACTATGTTGCCGGGCTTTATCTCGACGATTTCGATGTCCGGTAATCGCAAAGCGATGACTTTCATCACGGATATACTGAATGAGATGCAATGCACTTTCGTGTTTTTCCAGATGCACTGGGCGCATTACCCGACCAATGAGTAGCGTCTCTAAGCCCGGTTTTCGAGTCACACCTTTGGCAACACCCACAATGAGCGGTTCATGTTCAAGTTGTAGTTCATCAAACACGGCAAAAGTTGCATTTAACTGGCCTTTTCCCCCATCGATAAATAAGATATCCGGGAGCTTAATATCGTCGGTTTGTTTACCATAACGCCTTTTGAGAGCCTGGCTCATGGCTGCATAATCATCCCCTCCGGTAATACCCGAGATATTAAACCGCCGATATTCACTTTTTTGAGGGCCTTGCTCATTAAACACAACACAGGAAGCCACGGTCCGTTCTCCCTGAGTATGGCTGATATCAAAGCATTCCATACGTCGAATCGGCTCATCACGCTCCAGAAATCGCTGCAAAGACTGCAACCGAACCGCCGCAGTTGATGCTTCCTGTAATTTCGAAGTCACTGCATTTTGAGCATTAGCATTAGCCAGTTGCAGCAGCCGAACTTTATCACCGCGACTGGGAACATGGATCTCAACATGATGCCCTGCTCTACTCGTCAGAGCCTGTTGCAAAATATCCCATTCCGAGTATTGCTGGGTCACAATAATTTCTTTAGGGAGCTGTCCATCACGTTGATCGGCTAAATAATATTGCGTCACAAAGCCATGAATCACTTCGCTCATATCAGTATCGGCCGGAACTTTCGGGAAATAACTGCGGCTCCCCAGTAATTGACCATCCCGAAACAACATTAAGTGAATAGCTGCAATACCATTACGATAATCAAACCCAACCACATCGGTCTGTGCCGCACTGGTCCCTGAAACCCATTGCTGTTCTTGAATACGACGCAAGGCTTGAATTTGATCACGATAGCGGGCCGCCCGTTCAAACTCTAATGCACCGCTGGCCTGCTCCATTAAGCCGACCAGATTATTAATAACTTGATCACCTTTACCGGATAAAAACAAAGCGGCCAAATCAACCTGCTCTTGATATTGCTCATCCGATACTTTATGACAACACGGGCCACTACAACGGCCGATCTGATACTGAAGACATGGTCGAGTTCGGTTGGCATATTCGCTATCGCGACACTGACGGATCGGGAATATTTTCTGCAGCAGGATCAGGCTTTCACGAACTGATTTCCCACTCGGATAAGGTCCAAAATACTTGCCTTTATCGCGTTTTCGTCCACGATGCAAAGCAAGCCTGGGATGCTTGTGCGCAGTCAGCACAATATAAGGATAGGATTTATCATCACGCAATACGACATTATAGCGAGGCCGATATTTCTTGATCAGGTTGTGCTCAAGAATAAGTGCTTCGGTCTCACTATTAGTAATAGTCGTCTCAATCCGGCAAATTTGCCGGACTAAGGCTGCTGTTTTAGGGCGATCAACCTGCTTCCGAAAATAACTGGATAGCCGCTTCTTTAGTGATTTTGCTTTACCAACATAAATCACTTCATCACGGCTGTTGTACATTCGGTAGACACCGGGTTGAACAGGCGCCCTTGCTAAAAATGCAGAGGCATCAAACTCGCTCATTTACAACTTATCAGCATCCAAAATACCATGCCGAATTGCTAGATGAGTTAATTCGACGTCACCACTAATATTTAGTTTATTAAACAAACGATAACGATAGCTATTGACCGTTTTCGAACTCAAGTTGAGTTGTTCTGAAATATCAGTGACTCGCACACCTTTAGTGATCATCAGCATGATCTGCAACTCTCGCTCTGAAAGTTGTGCAAAAGGATTTTCGCTATTAGGCGAGAAAGAACTTAAGGCAACTTGCTGAGCGATTTGAGGAGACAGATATCGCTGCCCACAACTTACCGTTCGAATAGCCGTTAACATTTCTTCCGGTGCTGCACCTTTTGTCAGATACCCAAATGCACCAGCTTGCATCACTTTGCTGGGAAAAGGGTTCTCAGTATGAATGGTTAACACAACAATGCGCGTATCGGGATCATACCGAAGAATTTTCCTTGTTGCCTCTAATCCTCCGATCCCTGGCATATTCATATCCATGAGAATAACGTCAGCGTGATTCTGACGGCACCATTGTACCGCTTGTTCACCACTTTCGGCTTCTCCGACAACTTTCATTCCGCGTGCATCTTCAATAATGCGACGAATCCCTGTGCGCACTAACTCATGGTCATCAACTAGAAATACGTTAATCAAGCGTATATCTCCGCACAGTAAAACTTAAAAAAACCTATTTACAGGTCCAATAGACAATTGCTAGTCACATACTCAAGCAATTAATTGAGTTATATCCTATCTGGACATTAATTAAAAGCTCTCAATGACTCGCTCTTTTATTATTTACACCGTAATGTATTTAAATTTTGCGATCAGAAGCAGTTAATAATAATGCCATTGATAACGGGTGTGATCCGGGTATAAAAAAAGGGATTATCTTTCGATAACCCCTTTTTCTACAAAGAAATGGCGGAGGAGGAGAGATTCGAACTCTCGGTGGGCTATTAACCCACGCCGGTTTTCAAGACCGGTGCATTCAACCGCTCTGCCACCCCTCCGCAGCAGTGGAGCGAATACTATCGGGAGCTTTATCTGTTGTAAATAGTTAAATCATGATTTTTTCTAAAAAATAGAGTATTTGCTATTTTTTTATTCAACATGCTGTTTTTTCAAACTTTTAAATCAATAACAATAACATTAACACCACGTTAAAACATGAAGAAGATGTGGATAACAACAGTATTTCCACTCAAATATGCTCATAAATGCAAAAAGGGCGTCATCACAATGATGACGCCCTTCTCTAAAATTTAGTGGCGGAGGAGGAGAGATTCGAACTCTCGGTGGGCTATTAACCCACGCCGGTTTTCAAGACCGGTGCATTCAACCGCTCTGCCACCCCTCCGCAGCGGGGTCGAATAATACTGACTCACAGAAAAAACGCAACATTTTTTTTCAAAAAAGCATGCGACAGGCTGTTTTTTATTCAAATGTTCCATATCTTTTTCAAAATCTCTCCGGCAATCGATGTATACGGAAGGCTCTAAAATCTTACAAAGATTAGCGTTGATCACTACATAGTTATACAACCGCACAAAAGAATGTATACTAGAGACAGTATTAACCCCTTAAATGTGGAGTAAATTATGAATCAGAATCGTAGCATTGGTTATTCTGCGGTTGCTCAGCGTGATGAAACCACCCGTGTACTCCGTAATACCTATCTATTGCTTGCATTAACCTTAGCTTTTTCTTCTATTGTAGCCATGACGGCCGCAACATTGGCATTACCCTATCCAGGGATCCTCATTACTATTGTTGGTTTTTATGGGCTGTTGTTTGCTGTTGAAAAAACCAAAAATAGCGCTTTAGGGCTGTTATTTGTTTTTCTTCTAACGGGTTTTATGGGGTATACCTTAGGGCCTATTATCAATCTCCTACTTAAAACAGGGGGATCTGAAATCCTATTTACCGCTTTAGGTGGAACTGCACTGACCTTCTTCGTTTTGTCCGCCTATGTGCTCATTACTCGTAAAGATATGTCTTTCTTAGGTGGGATGATGACCGCCGGGTTCTTTGTGTTATTAGTGGGCATGGTTGCTAATCTGTTCCTGCATATGCCAGTCCTTAACTTGGTTCTCAGCGCTTTGTTTATTTTGTTCTCATCCGGGGCAATACTAATGCAAACCAGTGCCATTATTCATGGTGGCGAACGGAATTACATCTCAGCGACTGTCACAATTTTTGTTTCTCTGTATAATATTTTCATTAGCCTTCTCAACATTTTGACGGCTTCCCGGGATTAATCTACGGCCTTGCTAAAAGCCCCGGTCAGCGGGGCTTTTTTATGTGCATTTATAGGTCATTATGAACAAAATCTGGCATTATCTGTCTCCACCGTCTTATCATAACCCCCAGTTTTTAATTGCTAGTAAAGCAGCCTTTTTAATCATTTGCTATTTAAGTGGCTATTACTTTTCAATTCCCATTATTTATGTCGCTACATTGGCTTTAGGGGTTGTTGCTGCGGCATTAGCTGATCATCCAGCCCTTTATGTAAATCCATTAAAATCCCTATGGATTATGCTCATTAGTTTTAGCCTCGCCGCCTATTCAGTCACTTGGCTTTACCATTATCCGGTGTTTTTTGCCGTGGGTATTTTTAGCTCAACATTTTTATTTGTAATGTTAGCAGCCCTCGAAGCTCGGTTTGGTCCTATCGCCATGAGTGCTCTGATCGCAGCGATATACACCATGCTAGGTTACGCTCAATATCAAGATCCTTGGCAGCAACCTTGGTTTTTACTGGGTGGGGCATTAAGTTATATCCTGCTATCTTTTATTATCCATGCCATTCGACCGAATCAAAGTCTACGCCAGCATAGTAAAGAGCTGTTTATTCTGTTAGCCAAGTATCAGGCAGAAAAAGCCCGTTATTTCAAAGCGCATACCAATACGGAACAACTGCAACTATCATTAGCTCAGCTTTCAAGTCAGGCCTCTCTTGCCCTGGCTCAAATGCGCCGTTTACTGTTGATACGACAAGCACAAAAACGTACTGCCAATCAGAAGTCTGGTTATTTGAACCTGTTTTTTAAAGCACAGCTCTTATCTGAACGAATAATTTCCAGCCATATCGACTATGCGGCACTCCACCAAAAACTGATCGACACAGATATTCCTAAACAATTGCATTTTATTATGCTGGAGCTTGCTAAACGGATCAGTAGACAAACTGAAGTGCTCTCAGCTAAAAACACATTAGCCGATACAATCGCCAGATTAGCCACCCGTTTGAGAGGTGAGATCCATTTACGAGAAGCATTAGGACCAGTCCAATATAATCAGTTAAGTTATATGCTGGCGAATCTGAAGCAAATGGAAAAAATTACTCGTCAGGATACCCCATTTCCAACCCAAGATTTTCAATTTGAAGCGATTGAGGCTTTAACCTGGAAGGTCTTGTGGCAGCGACTAACAAACCCAACAAACCGTCTGTTTCGACATGCATTGCGACAAGCTCTGTGTATGCTAGCCGGATATGGCATTATTCTGCTCATTCCCGGTCCATCCCACGGACAAGATTATTGGCTATTATTAACAACATTACTGGTCACAAAACCGAATTACTCGGCAACCCGCCAAAAATTATTCGAGCGTATTGCCGGAACTTTAATTGGGATTGCAATAGCTAGTGGTTTAGTTGCGATTCATATGCCGACCATGCTTATTTTAATTATCACCGCCCTGAGCGGTTTCTTATTTTTTTGGTACTTTAGTTATCGTTATGACATCGCCGTGATCATGATTACCATTTTTGTGGCCTTATCGCTCAACTTACTCGGGGTCGATTCGCTGGTGACAGTTTCGGTCCGAGTCGTGGCAACGCTTTTAGGTGCACTACTGGTTTATTTGGCGGTTCGGTTTATCTGGCCGGATTGGTTAGGTAACCATACTCCGGCAATTATGACTCAACTGCTAAAACAGATCCGTCTATATCAAAATTGTATTTTCAACCATTATCAGAAACAACAAGCCCTAGAAGACGAACCCTATCGTATGGCCCGCTTTCATGCTCATACAGCGGAAGCCGAATTAATGAATCACTGGCGGGGATTACTCTCAGAACCAGTCTCCCGCCGAACTCAATTATCACTGATCTATCAGCTTTCCGGTCACTTTCATGCTTATTTATCACACCTTTCTGCGTTGGCCCTCTACCGAAACCGGACCATTTCTCCACGCTCCATCTCGTTGTTGGGAGAAATTAATCAAACCTTAATGGAAACACTGAGTCAAATTGAGAGCGTCATCAGTCAGCCACAACCTATCGATATGGAACCGATGCAACAGATTATTCGAACAATTAACGAACAACTCCGACAACTCATTATTGATCTGCATGGGGATGAGCTATTAATCGCTTACCAATTGCAGCAGATGACAGAAAATCTCGAACAGATACAATCATTGCTAATGACCCATTTACACGTTCCAGAACTACACCCGACAGAGTATCATCATGCTTGAATTCAATGGCATTCAAATCGACACCGATCCAGAAGGCTATCTATTAGATAGCCAATTATGGAGTGAAAATTTAGCTCTCATCATTGCACAAAAAGAAGGGATCACACTGACCGAACCCCATTGGGAAGTGGTCCATTTCGTCCGCAATTTTTACTTGGAATACAATACATCCCCCGCGATACGTCCTTTGGTTAAAGCGATGGGAAATAAATACGGACCGGAAAAAGGCAATAGCCGCTACCTATATCGGTTGTTCCCAAAAGGCCCGGCTAAGCAAGCCACAAAAATTGCAGGGCTCCCCAAGCCTGCTCGCTGTATTTAACACTCAGCTTCGCCCTGTCTGGCAAATATTAAGATATCTAAAAAACCCCACCCGACCTCCCCTTAAAAAGGGGAGGAAATAAAATATTCTCTCTTGCCAATTAGGTACGTGAATAACGATATTCATATTTTAACAACTCACACCAACCCATCCTTCACTTTTATCAGAGGACGTGGCACCAATCCGTCCTTCCCCCCTTAAAAAGGGGGAGCTAGAGGGGGTGTACAGACCGAGGACATGGTTTACAAAATAAACTGGAGACATCGTTTACACACGTTAACACTCATAATCGGAGGTACTGGCTATGACTTGGAAAGAAACTTGTGTAATGGACTTAAAAATTCAACTGATTGCCGACTGGTTATCTGGTCATTATTCAAAAAGGTTACTGTCTTCGACAGTATTTCATCAGTCGTCCTACGGTCGATCAATGGATTGCCCGATATCAATCTCAGGGCCTGTACAAACGGGACATCAGAGACTTAAAAATCCCATCCATTTGCCTTCTTTTCCAAAGGAAAAGCAGAGTCTGGCTGGAGCTCAACAAAAAAATCCCTCAATATCTATCGAGGGATTTGTGCAGGAAAGTCAGAATAATTTCCATTCTATTGCAACATGATATCGGCGCGACGATTTAGCGCTCTGCCCTGTTCTGTTTGATTTGTTGCAACCGGAAGTGTCTCCCCCGCACTAGATATCATAATAGCATCGGCGGCCAATCCATGTTGTGATAGATAAGCCTTCACCATCTGAGCTCGCTTCATTCCTAACTGCTGGTTATATCTATTGGGGCCGATTGCATCCGTATACCCAGTCACATGAATTTTTAGTTCAGTACCTTGTTTTACAGCCTGAAGAGCCCTATCTATTTTGGCCTTTTCAGAAGAACTCAATCCTACTTGATTAAAACCAAAATGAACCATTAACACTGATTTTCCCGGGCAAGACGCTGTATCAACAAGAACAGAATGAGAACCTAATTTTTTGACTTCATAGCCTTCATAACTCTCCCCAACCCGATACGATTGCACCGTAATCGGATGACAGGAAGACGCTATAGCTATATTTGTCCCCCATCCCATAACGACAAAAACAGCTGAGGCCATATAATAGAGCGGTTTAATTCGCATAAATCTAATCCGTTGAATAATTATGTTCATAAAGATGGCCGATTTCTTCAGTAATCAACGATAAAATACTATTATAAATAGCACTGTAATCCTTAGCTTCAATAATACTGTTGGAATCGGTACATTCAGCTAATCCCGGATTTTCCTGGGGATTATAATCAAAGCCAATCACAGCAATTTTCAGCGTCTGGCCTTTATTCGTAAACTGTTGTCTTAAATAATCACAAAGCCCGGCATCATAATAGTTACGGCTGACACTATCGGTATCCTTCCCATCAGAAAGAACAATAATTAAGTTATCTGTATTCGATGATTTTTTATTCAATAATAGTTGTGCCGCCGGAATAACACCTTGGCTAGAAGCCGTTCCCCCACTGGGGAAGAAGTTTTCAATATCTGTTTTTATCGTTGAAAAATTATCCGTCAAATCGATCGTATATGAATATCCGGTATAACCGGGAGCATCACCATTTTGTGCAATTGAAGTACAATTATTGCGCCAATCAGTTCGAGAGGTATAATTACTACAGCCGATATAATTACGAATTTTAAGATTACGATTATATTCATCAGGATAATTTTGTATCCACCAAGAGTAATCATTCGAATTTACAGACCACTGATCATATGGCCAAGTGTCATATGAGTAAGGCTGATACTCACAATGATAATTCCACCATCCCCCAGAACATACTTGCCGAGAACCAGAACGCTCACCCAATGACCAATGCAAATAATATTGTAATCTTTGCTTATCTGGAACCGCAGAGCCTAATGTAGGAATACCATTAGGATAATCCCGATGTAAATTGATATTATCCGCATTAAAATCATCAGCCGTAAATGAAGGATAGATGGAATTTAAATTATCACGTTCATAAATTCGGGGATTATTATATCGGCTATAAGTAAAGCTACGATCCCTAATCGTCTGATTATCAATCGTTTTGTTATAATTACTATAAGGCACAATAGCAATCGAATTCCGCTCAGTTCGATTAGAGCGCTCAGCTAATGCATTATAGCTAGCTAATGTATCTAAAATATTTTCAATAATATCGATCACACCAGCATATTTTGCTTTATTCTGCTCTCCAAATCCATCCAGCATCGACCCTGACATATCAGTCACGAAAGCCACATCAACAAATTTTTGCTGGTACTTACGAGCTACGGCATTATTCGTTAAGTTTTGATTCGCATCAAAACCCGCAATCAAATCGCTTCCAGGAAACCAACTCAGAAAAGAACTTTGTATCTTTACATTATATTCATTAAATTGGAGCCCTTCTTTATCATAAACACCGGCAATACCACACTGGCTCCCGTAGATCTGCTGGCAAGTTTTAGACGTTATTGTAATGTTTTTCGCATCAATATTTGCATCAGGGATAGTCGCAGCAATATAGTTTTGAACCCGCGTTTTATCATCACTATGATCAACGGCAGCTGCGACGGCTAATGATGCACTTTCAGCCACATCACTAAGTCGGGCGCTATCCGTTAAATAGCGGGTTCCTTCAATCGCCAATACAAAAAAGCCAAAGAAAAAGGGAAATATAATTACAAAGACAATGGCAGCTACACCGCGCTGGTGAATCGGATTTTTCATCGTCAACGCCCTATCATGATAGAATTAGAACGAACCCATTCATAGTCCTGATCAACCAACCGTCCGTACCAGTTATCAGTTCGATAACAAACGGTGACTTGATAAATATCGGCTCGTCTATCTTCATTAGTAACCGGGGATAAACTCTTGGCCTTAACTAACGTTAAATTCACCGGAGAACCACAGGTCACACTATCTCCAGCCTGATAGGTTATTTTACTAATTTGAGTATCGTTATTTTCAAAGTGATATCGCTCAAATACAACGGCATAGCGTGCGCTATCAAAATGACTCATGGTTCTTTTTAAAGATTTCTGCACAATCTGATTAATTTGAGCGGATTGAGTACGAAATGCTGAAGTCGATGTTGCATCAGCATCGGTATATAGCTGTGTCCGTTCTTTTATCACACTTACGGCCGAATAACTCATGCGATCTAACATGCCCTGAATCGACTGCTTAATCACCACATCCGATGTAAAAACGAGAATAGTACTCATAAATATAGCGATAATCGCTAATTCAATCGTAAAGACTCCCCGACATTGAGTTTTAGTTGTAAAATTTGTTACGTTCATATTCTTGGACCACAAAAACTTCGCGTTTAAGGCTGATTTCCTGAGCGTTAAACAAATTAAACAATGGGCTAAAGTGATAACTCACCTGATAAACGGCTACCGGAGCGTCGTTTTCTTCAGACACCGCACCTTGAGACAAACAATCAGTCGTTGTGTTATCTTCATCTTCTGTGTTGCAATTACTCGCAAGTGACTGAATTGATTCATAGTAATAGGTCCGAATCGAAAATTTATCCGGATCAACAAGCTTTCCCCAAACCCCCGCCTGTTTAATCAAAAAATAGCGAAATTGAGCCTGATAGGAGAGCGTCGCACTGGTATCATCTTCAGATTTATGCGTTGGGATGCTAGCTCGAGTATTGCGTGCTGTTTCGGCGACTGCATAATCAATAACGCCTGACACATATCCCATATAAGCAATCTGAGCCCATACGAAGAACAACGCCATGAAGAAAAAGAATCCCATGGAGAATTCAATGGATACAACACCTTTGTGATGAGAGCCCCGCTTTTGCATCACTCAGTATCCTTATGCGTCATCATGGCTAGCTGTTGATATACGGCTTTGGCCTTTCCAGGCTCGCCCTCGGCATACACTTCTTTAAATAAGAAATATTGATGACTTTTAGCTAATGCTACGAGTAAGTTCGCTCGGATCTTACTATCGGCTTGACCATTTCGATAAAGCGGCATCAACTTATCAATCGCATCTTGATAACGCTGCTGATAAATATCAATCATCGCTAGATTATTTAATACTACCGTATCGGTATACATCAAAGATCGAGCTTTATTAAATGCCCGTCGAGCCGAGATAAAATCATCCAGACTAGCACTTACAATCCCCTGCAAATTATAATATTTGGCTTGATCTGAATGTAGCATAATAGCTGAGCTAATCGCTTTTAAAGCCTCGGTATCTTTATTCTTTTCATGCAAACATTGCGCTTCCAGATAAAAAACTTCAGCATTGGGCTTCTCATGCTGCTTCATATACTGGATCTGAAACATAGCCGAATCCGTATCCCCGGAACGATAGTAAGTTTGAGCTAATTTCAAACGTACCGAACTCGAATCACGTTGCTCTATTTTCTTTTTATATAACTCAATGAGTCCCGGATAATTCTCAGCCTTAATCATTAACTGTTCTTTCTCTCGGGCATTTAACGGAGTGGTATCTCCAACAGTATCAGTTGACACCGATGAGCGAGCCGGGACAAAATGCCCTGCCTGCCGGTCAGAACTACAAGCCGCTAAAAAAATACAGGTGAAAAGGACACTAATCTGGCATATTCTACTGAAAACCATAATAAAATAACCTCATCACACCCGGTCCGGCGACTAAAACAACAATCGGCAACATAATAAATAAGATAAGAGGGATAGACATCTTGGCAGACAGCTTCCCTACTTTTTCTTCCAGAGTCAGCATCTGTAATTCTCGAATATCTTTTGACAGCGTTAGTAACACATTATAAATCGATGTTCCGTATTGAAGACTCTGATTGATCGTATTCACAAATGAGCGCATTTCATTGCTGGGAACCCGTTCTAAAAGTTCTGAAAGCGCTTTCGGTAAACCCACAATCTTCGACCGATCCGTCGTTTTTTTGATCATATAGGCTAAATCTTTATCAAAACTAGCCACCTCTTTAGTAATGTACATAAAAGACGCTTCGATCGTCATCCCTGTTTGGACACAAACCCCAAGTAAATCAATTAAATAAGGTAAGTTAGACGATATTTTTCGAGTTAATTGAGACTTGCGCTGATTTAAATAAATATCAGGAACCATAATGAAAAAAATAGCGAAGACAGCAATCACACTGACTAAATGCTGAAACTCTGATAATCCAAAGAAATCTCTGAAAAAAAAGGCAATTAATGAAAACAGCGCAAAGAAGCCATATTTCAAAGGGAAAAATAATGCAACATAGCGCTCATCATAAAATCCCGCAGCAACTAATTTTTGCCTTAACTCATCATGCCTAATTTGAGTAAATTGACGACTGAAATCCAATAACTTATCACGCCAGGTATAATCACGCTGACGCCGTCCCATAAAGTTTTTTAATTTTCGTTCGCGGGCGAAGGCCTTCAAAGAAAGCGTCACTAAGACAGCGAGAATCACCGAAATAATAAACGCAATGAACAATAACTGAATTCGATTTAAATTCATTTGATCCCCCGCATAAGTGCCGAGATGATCACCATACCGACCAACTCACTGGCCAATACATAATAAAGAATATATTGCCCTCGAGAATCCGTAAAAATAAAATTAAAATTATCCGGCGTCATAAAACGCATTACCAGCAAGAAAAAGAAGGGGATTGCAAACACGATTTTTGCTGACATCCTCGCTTCAGCCGTCATTGCATTTTTCTTTTTCTCCAACGCTCGGGCATCAAACATGACCCGGTTTAGCTGTTGAATAATATCCCGGAGTTGTCCCCCGCGTTCAATATTGGCCCGCAGGGTAATGGAAAAAAAGACAAATTCAGGATATGGAAACCGAATACAGGCTCGACTCAACACACTATGAGGGGGCTCACCGATCTGAAGTCGTTCTCCCATTCGCTTAAACTCTCGTCCGACGTCTGAATCGGATTGCTGTTCACCAACATAAATAATGGCATGCATTAAACTTTCGCCCGCAGTAATAGCACTGGCGAGCATGTTTAAAGCATCTGGGAAATGTTCATTAAAATGTTTACTCGCCAACCGGCGTAAAAGAGCAATCCCCACAACGGTCATCACCATTAAAGCGGCCGGCAAAAACAGCCATAAACTCATATGTAAAAAATAATGATTCAGCAATACGGACAGTATCAGCGTCACCAGATAATATCCCAATACTTTAACGCTGGCGGCACGGCCCAGAGGAATAACGATACTATAGAAATAAGATTGGAGGCGGCGAACTAAGGGAACATGAGTCAAGGCACTCAAATCGATAATGCTCTGATCAATCATTTCAGGGGCCAGCGAAGTCTCCTCTTTGGATGAAAAAAAATCCAATTTCTTACGCTTATTCCGAAACTGTGAAAAAAGAGCAATAATGCCTAAGAGGACAGCAGCAATTCCCAAGATATATGACATAGCTAACTCCGCCCAAAAATACTATTTAATTCATGCTGCAAGCCAAAAAACTGTGCCTTTTCGACTAAAACGGACCGTTGCATTAATCCGGATGTAACGTAGTGCCCAGAAACCTTCCCTTCTGCATTCTGAACCGCATCTGGCTGGAAACGAAAAACTTCTTCCATGACGACCGAATTTCCCTCTAGACCGACGACCTCACTGATACTCATCAAACGTCGGCTCCCATCATGCAATCGGGAAATCTGCACAATCACATCAACGGCACTGACAATCGTCCGACGAATCGCTTCCAAAGGTAAAGAAGACGTCGCCATCATGACCATACTTTCAATCCTGGAAATTGCATCTCGTGGCGAGTTAGCATGCAGCGTGGTCATCGAACCATCATGGCCCGTATTCATTGCTTGCAGCATTTCAAAAGCTTCCGCACCACGACATTCCCCAACGATCACTCGATCAGGACGCATCCTCAAAGAGTTAATCACAAGCTGACGCTGACCAATCGCTCCAGAACCTTCAATTCCTGCGGTACGGGTTTCAAGACGAACCACATGAGGCTGCTGAAGTTGCAATTCGGCGGCATCTTCAATGGTAATAATTCGTTCTTTAATCGAAATATACTGCGACAGCGCATTGAGTAATGTTGTTTTACCGGAACCGGTTCCTCCTGAAATCACCACATTCAGACGACAACGAGCCGCAATCGCTAGCAGCTGGGCCATCTCCTGACTCATTGATCCCATTTTTGCCAGATCTTCCAGCCCCAGTTTTTGCTTTTTAAACTTACGGATTGAAATCGAAGTTCCATCAATGGCTATCGGTGGAGCCACAATATTGACACGGCTTCCATCAGGTAAACGGGCATCACACATCGGAACCGATTCATCCACACGGCGCCCCACTCGAGCAGCAATCCGCTTTGCAATCTCTAAAACTTGTTGTTCATCAACAAACGTGATGTCTGATTTTTCAACAACCCCATTACGCTCAATAAAGACATGATCCGGACCATTGACCATAACGTCGTTAATACTTTCATCATCCATAAGCGGCTGAATAGGACCTAACCCGACTAATTCATCTTTTAAATTAGTCACAAATTCGTTACGAACTAACCGGGGAATCGGTAACCGCTGCTGAGTAATGAGTAAATCAATGGCCTGACCCAATTGATCCTGCAATTGAGCCGTTGAAAGAGTAGCCAATGCTTCAGCATCGATAACATCAAAAATTCGACTCCGAAGCTGCTTATAAATCTCTTTGGATGAAGCCATACTAACCTTTCAAATGAAATAAATGACTTAACTTCGCCAATGGAGATGATTGCATAGACTGTGACCCCATAATCAACTGAACTAATCGATGCAATGGTTTTGCAGCTTTGTTCTTCGTGTTATACAAATGCTTCTGATACAGCTTCATCTGATTCACTTGTGGAACAAACGGGATCACCACATCGGCCTTAGCCCCTAAATATTTTTCAATTTCCTGACGGGTCACTGAATTAAATTTCTCAGGAAGGCGCTGATTAACGACGATCAGTAACCGAAACGGATGTTCTAATTCAACCCGCTGTTTACGAACTTCACTCACGACTTTACTCGCCTCCCGGATTGAAGAAACCGAAGGTTCCACAACCACAATCAGGCTATCGTAACGATTTAACATCCAATCTATATTTCGTTTAAAATCGACACTCGCAGAAAGATCTTCAACCACGAAATTGCTATCTTTTGCCACTAATTCAACCATGTTATCGGTTAAATCTCGCATTTCATCATGAGAGCGCTGTTCACCATTTAACCCCAAGTAGCTCAAACGCTCAGTCACATCACTCAATAATGTTTTCGCAGCCGTACTATCTAAGGACGCGGCAATCGATCCGGTTTGCAAATTGCTCTTTTCCAGATCATCCCGCGCCAACATGACATCTAAATTTCCGCCTTCATAATTGTGATCCACTAAAATACACATTGCTGTTTTTTGATCGGCTAGCAGATACGATATCTCTGAAGCAATCAATGAAGCACCGACCCCACCTTTAGCGCCATAGACACCGATGTATTTCGCTTTTCGGTTTTGCCCCGGCCCTCGCTGTCGCTGCCGGTTATCTGAAACACCGACCACAAAATCGATCAATTCCTGCTTGGTCACTGGCCAGAATAGATAATAAAACCCCAGTTCCTTTAAATTTCGAATCGTCGAAATGGCATCTTCCTGGCCAATCACAATCACTGAACTATGGTTCGGCAGCATATGGCTAATCCGCTCAGCATCTTTAGCCACATTACGACTATCATTCAATTCAAGAATAACAATCTCAGGATTATTCTCTTCAACATAATGGCCAATAACCTGATCTCGATTATCTAGAATCTCTGGGATTTCATACCCTTCAAACCGATAAGCCTCCGATACAAATTCTGCACATTCATTGGTCTGATAAAACAAAACCGTTAACGCCATATTTTTAGGCGCTTCAGGAATACTCTCCTTTTTGAGCAATTCAGATAATTCAAGTACGGCCATAAATCACTCTCCCGCCTTAATCATATGCTCAGGATGGACCATTGATTCCCACCGCAATACAGAGACCTCACAGGGATCAACATGCTGATGTGTATCACTTATTTTGTAGAGAATTCTGGGGGATTGGCAACGTTCAGCTACAGCCTGATAACTCACAATAGATACCGTAACCCCTGTAACAGACTGCGATTGCAACTGAATATGGTTTTTAGGAACGCCTTTTTTTATCAACCACTGATAGAGTGCTTGTACCCGAGCCTGATATTGCTCATTTCCTTGAATAGTAACTGAATCGACCCGAAATTTTGCTAACGATGGTGTCAATGTATTTTGGATAGATTGCCACGCCTGATGGCTTTCTGGCTGATCAAAATGCCATACTTTAACCATGGGTTTGAGATCAAAAACGGGTCCATGCGAAGGATGCACACCACAGGCCGATAACATCAAAACACCTAATATCATCAGGAAGTATTTCATTGTTTAAACCCTCCCTGTGAATACAGCGCCTGCGTATCACGACTGATTATTTTAGGATCCACGCCAAACCAGCGGGCCAACGTCGGTGTCCGCTGCATAATGGGTAGCCGGACATCTGCCGAGGCAATCGGTTTCACCAAATTCACGGTTGCAACGATCACCAACTCTGAATTACGGCGAGTCGTTGTGGTATAACGAAATAAAGCCCCTAGAATCGGCAAATCCCCAATAAAAGGGACTTTTTGCAATGATTCCTGCTCGTCTCGGCTTAACAAGCCCCCCAGAACAAAGCTTTGACCATCCCCCAACTCAACGGTTGTCGTGGCTTTTCGGGTTCGAAATGCAGGGATATCCGCCAAAGCTGATTGATAAGAACTATCCTGAGCACTCACTTCAGGCGCCAGTGTTAAACGGATCTTTTGATCATTCATCACTTTCGCACCGATACTCAATTTTACCCCATATTCCTTATAGGTCACCTGATAAGAATTATCATAATTCGTGACAATGGGCAGTTCACCGCCCACCAAGAAACTCGCAGTTTCTCCTGAAATAACCGATAAATTAGGTTGAGCTAGAATCTGCCCAACCGTGTCATTATTCAATGCAGCAATAAACGTGGCAATATTACTGGCATTAAAATGCTGGAAATAGTTAAAAAATTGGCCATTGCCCTGAAAAGCGTCATCCACAACGGATCCCCAGCGAGCCCCCAACTGGTCAATGTAGGCTGTCGAAACTTCTGCAACCGACAATTTCACATTCACCTGTTTAACTCCGCCTACTTTTAAATTATTAATGATCCCTGAATAATGACGCTTCTTCAGAAAATCAATATCATACTCATCACCAGAACCTGAAGATCCTCCGGTTGACGATACAGAACCAGAATTTCTTAATTTCACCGTTTTCGTTTCATTAGCACTTTTATTCAGTAAAGTGGCAATCATCTCGTAAATACCGTCCCGGGTTTCAATATCGGGGACATCGCCACTGAGTATAATCTGATCACCAACGTTATAAATATTAATCGCCAAGCCTGGATAATGAACTGCAATAATCTGCTCTAATTTGGTCATACTTTGACTGACAATCACCTGCCGGTTCATTAACGTATCACCCACTTTATTATAAATAATCAGCGACGTGACGCCTTCGGATTTACCAAAGATAACGACTCGATGACTATTTAATATGCGGTAGTCCGCAACACTTGGATTTGCAATAAAAACCGTATCTGCCGGCTCATCAATCCGAAGTGTTTGTGCCCCACCAGTCGACAAGTTAATCACTGCCGCCCAAGATAAATGCGATAACCCCAGAAAAATCAGCCCAAGTGTCCATTTAAATAATCCTATTTTCATCGACTCATTCCCTGATTATCGGCTTTTTGAGTCACGGATGCTCCGCGCAACTCTCGGACAGAACTATAAGTGGGTAATACATCTTTCACCATCACATCTCGGAATGGTTTGGATGTTGCGGGATCATGAATGCTGGTGTGATAAATATAAATTTGACCAATACGGCGAGCGATAATCAACTTGGCAACCTGATCCTGATTCAATGCAACTAATACTGAACTATTTTTATCGGCCTCTTTATTTTTATTGACCGATAACACTTTAACTGATTTAAATAGCAACGATACCGAAAGATCATGAAGCCCATTAAGGCTACTTTGTTGTTCATTAACATTGCCTCCCGGAGAAGAAAGCAACATCACATCCATAAGGTTGTTAGGATGAACAGACATCACGTTCAAATCTTCTGTATTCACCATAATCGGGTAAGCCACTTTTCCCGGAGGAGTAATTAAAGCAATATAATCTGCACTGTCTGGTGTCGAAAAATCGGAAGCAACGACGACCTGACCCGCTTCGATTCGAGTCCGAGCAACCATAGCAGTTTCAAAACGAATCGGCTGATCCCGGTTAACATGAAGTTTCTGGGCCTGAGAGATAAACATCACCTGCTGTTCGAACTCATTATCGAGCACTTCTTGCCCTGGCAGAATCGTCTGCTTAGCCACCCAAAAACTCACTTTGGGCTCGACGGGTTTCTGGACATTAACGACAGGTTCTGGCTTGGGAGGGGAAAATACACCGCTTAAAGAGGCTATACCTAAAAATATTGCAATAAATGCAATGACAAAAATAATCCTTGTATTCATCGATTAATCCATTATTAAAGCCATATGCATAACAAGCCAGCAAGACTAATCGCAGGTGCTAAAGGCAAACCCCGCACGCTATGCTCTGGTTTAAACATACTCACTACTCTAAAAATAATGATAGAAATCACGATAAGAATAGCCAGTGAAAACGGAACTAATATCAAATTCTCGGGTTTAATACCAAATAACAAAATAGCTAATAATTTACTATCTCCAGCACCTACAACATGAAAAACAGATAAAAAAACACCAATAAATAAGACAAATATGGCCCATAAAAATGAATAACTATTTATGATTTCTCTTGGATATGCATAAATAATCACACTCACTAAAATAGCTAATAAACTGCTGTTTAATATTTGCCTATTTTTTATATCTGTATATATAACCCATAACAGAAGTACAATGATAACAATCAACATATTTGATGAAAATTAAAGAGAGCCTCAGCTCTCTTTAACTTATCCGGCCTATTAGCTGCCGCTTGCAACACTACCAACGCTATCGATTGTTGATGATACTTTACCAAAAGCGCTAGTTAATGCACTGTATAACTGACCATTACGGCCAAATACAGCGGCAACAATTGCAGCTACAGCAACAGCCACAATAGCATATTCAATAGCAGTCACACCTCGCTGGTCCTTAACGAAAGAACTAACAGCTAATTTAGTTTTAATATATCCTAATGTAATTAAGTCCAACATATTGTTTCCTCAACCTATTCTCACTATTGGTTATCCATTCCCAGCGAATGGCTGCCAATTCGACTAATCAATCTAATTATACCAAATAATTGTGACAATTACCCGGAATGACGTCACGGTATTTATTCGATGCCACAAATTTAGCTTCCCGTATTTAAGATGTAAATACAAATGAATGTAAATCACTCTTTTTTCATTATGATTGATTAAAGAGTCGATAATACATGGCTCAAAGTACTAAGTATAAATCATAAAAACCCAATACTAAAAGCTTAGTACTCATATCAACTATTCGCTATATAATCGGCCAAAAATTACATTTTGTATCAAGAATGTAAAAATATTCTTCATGAACGTTTATTTTTAATCGATACGAATGTAAACAATGATGGGGAGAACCTAAAGTTTGTCGATCACTATCCGTCAGTTTATTTTGAAGGCGCTTTAAATAATACTCACCATGATGGGCATAAATTTTATCGCCAACAATAGGATGCCCCAAATACGCTAAATGAGCTCGGATCTGATGCTTTCGCCCCGTGAATAACCGGCACTCGATCAGCGACTGTACACCATCGGACTGTCGGACTTTGAAATAGCTTTCACTGAATTTTCCAGGCTCCCCATCATGACAAACATACATTTGACAACGAATCGGACTCTCGCTCCGAGTTGTTAAATCACAACGCATATGATATTCCTGCCAATCAGGCATACCCCATACCTTAGCCAGATAGGTTTTTTCAACCATCAACGTTTTGAGCTGGGGTTGCCAAAGACTCGCCCAATTTGCACTTTTAGCCAGCATCAGAATACCAGAAGTTTCTTTATCTAAACGGTGTAAGAGATGAGCATCATCAAAACCACTTTGTTGAACCAGACCAATCAAATGTTGTGTAGGATTACGGGTAGTTCGACTAACAGCTAACCCTGCTGGCTTATGCACAGCTAATAATTGCTCATCTTCCCATAATACAGACCAGTCCGATGGCACATCCGGCTCCTGATAATCATCAATCCAATATTCCAGAAGCTGTCCTTGGATTAACAATTGCACCCACTCAGGGACCATGCCCTGCACTCGAATCTGCCCTTGTTGCCAACGGAGATACCACTGCTGTAGCGAACTTTCAGGAATACACTGGACCAATAATTCAGATAAGGGCTGATGATGCCAACGGGAAGGAATTTTAAAATGGAAGCGGGTTGACATAAAACACCATTCAGACTTCAGATAAACGCTATAGCATGATGTTCTTTCAAAGAATTTGCAAAATAATTTCTGGCGTGATGATCCCGATACAAACCCCGGATTCTCCGGTAACAATAACAATGGTATCGGCATTGGCTTGGAATAACCGACGAACGACACTAATTTCACAATCGCTACTGACTTCGTCGTAGCCCCCTTTTCTCATCACTTGATGAACCCGACGATTTAAGGTAATTAAATCTCGTTGCTGTTCTGACTCAGTGCCAATATAAGGACTAATAGCGGCATTTAACTCAGCCTCCCGCAAAATGCCACAACAACTGCTATTTTCAAGCACAACCAAGAAATTAACCTGGCGTTCATGCATACGCTGACGAGCTAAATCAAGCTTATGATCCATACCAATTCGGGGATAATCGCGCATCATGATATCACGAGCCCGATCCGCATTTTCTGCCACTAAATAACGCTCATATTGCGAAAAATAGCGATCGATTTTACCGGAGGTTATATGAGTCATGCTCAATGGCTTACTGAACAGAAACCCCTGAACGTAGTCCACTTTAGCATGTGACAATGTCCGGAGTGTCTCGGCATCTTCAACACCTTCAGCAACCACTTTCCCGCCCATTTTGTGCACCAAAGAAGTGACCATCTCGATCATCATATATTCATTGGAACCCAGCGTTAGGCCAATCACAAAACTCCGGTCAATTTTAATCAGATTAATCGGCAGTTGTAACAGATAAGCAAATGACGAATAACCGGTACCGAAATCATCGATAGCGATTTCAATGCCCTCTTTTTTCAACCGCTCAATCCAAGCCATTTGCCGTTCGATATCAGCTAAAAAAGAAGACTCGGTTAATTCAACAGTGACCAGTTTCGGATCGATACGAGCATCCATCACCAGCTGTAGTGTATCTTCCAGACAGCAATGGGAGATCCGATCGTTACTCATCGAACGGTTCACGGAAACCTGAAGTTCCGGAGCATTAAAATGTTTCTGTAAAACTAACAAATCTTTCAGCGCCCGGGAGGTAACCGCATTATCAATCCGATCAATCCAACCATATTCTTCGGCTAATTGAATTAATTCTTGAATATTATAAGAAAGCTTCGTATCCAGCGACACCCGGAAAAGTGCTTCAAATTTCACCAGTTTCAACGACTTCATTTCAATGATCGGCTGATAAAAAACATCGATATGCCCTTGATCGATAGCCTTATCCAATAACCGAGCCAGAATCTGCTTATGATCCATTTTCTTCTGGATCCGGTGATCAAAATAGGTGACTGACATTTCTCCGCGGCTACGACTGGCCACCATGGCCTGACTGGCATGACTGATCATTTGAGCCACAGAGGCTGCATCCGTTGCTAAAATAGAAACGCCTACCGTCGCCTGAATTTCAATATCAGATTCAGCGCTTTCGTCTCCCACCTTATGATGTAACAGTTCCACAAATGACTGTAATTCTCGATGAATAATCCCTAAATTTCGGGGAACCACAATACATCCGGCAAACAATTCATTGGTCAATAAACCTATCGTCATTTCATCCGGAATATCCAGCAGCCGATTGCCAATCAACCAATGACGCATCGACTCACTAATATTCCGGGAAAAATAAGGCTGGAAGACAAACGTGACCATCGTCCGATCAGCTGGCAACGATGAAAAAATCTGTTCCATTAACTGTTTCAGTTCAGCCACTTTAGGTAATTGGGATAATGATGGCGTCTGCAAATCTTCATTTTCACTGTCTAACCAGCGATTCATAGAGATATCCAGACGCTTTGAAATGGCGACATAAAAAGTTTGTGTCTGAGATGGGATCTGAATTTTTTGTAACGTTAATTCATGGGCAAACGTCAGTCCCTGCTTATCCCGCCCTAATAATTCACCAATCCAGAATCCACTCTTAGCCACAGACTTCCAGATTTTTTCATACAATGAGGGATCACGTTCGTGGTTACCAAAAATATCTGCAGAAACACCGAGTAACTCGTCCAATTCAAACCCGGTTTCCCGACAAAATTCATGATTAACCATAATAATGCGCTGCTGTTCATCTAATACCAGCATCCCAACTTTGGCATGAACATACAGATAATGAAAAAGTTCAGCTTCTACTTCTGCTGAAGGAACACGAATGAGGACTTCAAATGTTCCCTGGATAAGATCGGCAGAGCGGGGATCATTCCAAACACACAGCAGTCCGACAAACCGCTGAGAACCGTTGTCTATAATCATTCGGGTTTCGCGGGTCAAATGTTTTTGATAAACCTCTTTGACCAACTGCTTAAGGTGAGGAAGCTGACTTTTTTGAGCACTTGCTAATAGCTGCGCCAATGTAATCGAATCCTGTTCAGGATACCCCAGCAATGCAGGAAGCTGCTCCGAACATGTCATTTCAGAACGTTTAACATCCCAGCTCCACTGGAGCGGAAATCCTGAAGTCTGATCAAATGCATCACGGTCATTCTTCATATATAACTTGAAATTCCTCTCACTATCGCAGCTCTGTTATCCCGAGACTACACCTATCAGCTTGATTAAGTTTATACCAAAAAATTAGAACGCGTTGACTTAAATCTATTAGCGACACCATCCGTCTCATAGCAAGATCGCATTTCATCCAGACCCAATTCGATGTAGTCCAACTTAAACACCTGCGAGGCTATATCTCACCCCCTCTTATGCAGCGCATATAATTTAGTCGATATGAGCAGTTTATATTTACATAAAATGACTTTATATCAATATTTAAGCGTTCAAACCGCTCTGATTGAATTTCCTCTTGATCTCATTATTCAGTTGGAACAGAATAACGTCCATTCGGCGTGTAGCGCAGTCTGGTAGCGCACTTCGTTCGGGACGAAGGGGTCGGAGGTTCAAATCCTCTCACGCCGACCACTCACTTTACTTCCTAAGTATAGATTCAATTTCTTGAATATCTAAATGCTCGTCTAGTTACTGTGATATAACCCACTCAGTCACAATGGTTCAATGTAAACATGAGATGTCGTTTATTGAGAATCGCTCCACAGCACAACGTTTGTTTTGTCTAAATTAAGCTCAAAATCACTCTGAGATGACTACAAAACTAATCCCGAATAATTAACCTCTGCACCTTCATTCAATATAAAGGGTCTTTGGTGATTAGGTGGCTCATTATCCGATTCAAATAACTTACGAAAATAGGCCTAGATTAAGTATTTTTGAACACTCAAGAGCCGCCAAACTCTAAATAAAATAGAGATAATAAAAGGGGGCAAAGCCCCCTTAGCATTTTTAATTAATGAAAGCCCATCAGACAAAGAGAGCAATCAAGCCACCAACCGTACCAACCACTTTCAAAACTTGTCCGGCATTATAATAATCACTCTCTTTCTCTTTGGCTTCCTCTTGATCAATACCTAAAGCTCCATAAGCTAATGCCTGGAGTTTTCCAGGAGCTTCCGTCTTATCGGCCTTAGCTGATTTTTCCGTTGACGATGTTTTAGCAACATCCGTGGATGCTGAAGCACCTTCAGATGGTTTCTCAGCCGAGGTAGATTTTGATCCTGAAGCATCAGGGACCACGTCATACTTAACCGAATCAGGATTAGGTGTATTAAATGGTTGAGAGCGATAAACCCGATGATAAGTTAACGCTGAATCAGGCGATTGTCCTTTATCTGCGTCCTTGGATAGTGTGACTACTGTCGATGGTGATGTCGGCGCCTTTGCTGATGGAATAGCCTTAGCAGCCTGATCAGAATTAGGCATAGTGCGATCAAGTTGATCTGCAGATACAGGTCTTAATCTCTGATGTGCACCCAATTCACTGGGCCCTATCACACTTCCCCTCGTCATACTCCATCCTCCATTCAGGGCTCATAATCCATATCGGCATTCATCCAAGATGCTTTAATCGAATTTGATTAAAAATCTATAAATAACCGAACATCAATGAAACCCTTTAAACACTAGATTTCAACTTTCAGACGAATATAAGCAAAGAGCAGACCAATTTCATAAAGTACCTATAATACACGAGGTTACTTATTATATAGCCATCTGTTCTGCAATCTGATGGCAAGAGATTGCCGCAATCTAGGCAAACAAGCGCCTCTTGTTTAATAAATAGTCAAACAGGCTGTTTAAAATGAATTTTTGTAGTTCACTGTGGTCTTGGTTATTATCATCCGGATTGAAATCATCTAGTTACAAAGAGTAAAGCAGTCATGGCACAAGCACCGATGGCAGGACTACGCCAGTATTTAAATCAACAAATTATTGGGCAATCTGAATTCATTGAGCAATTACTGATTGCTTTACTAAGCAGCGGTCATATTTTAGTTGAGAGCCCACCAGGGCTAGCCAAAACAAGAGCGGTTAAAGCACTTGCCGAAGGCATTGAAGGCAATTTTCATCGTATCCAATTTACACCGGATCTATTACCTTCCGACCTGACCGGAACGGATATCTTTCGTCCCCAAACCAGCGATTTCGCATTTCAACGAGGTCCTATTTTTCACAACTTGCTATTAGCAGATGAAATTAACCGAGCTCCAGCTAAGGTGCAATCATCTTTGCTAGAAGCAATGGCCGAACAGCAAGTGACCGTCGGACGACGAACTTACAAGCTCCCTGAGCTATTCATGGTAATGGCCACCCAGAACCCATTAGAACAGGAAGGGACTTACCCGCTTCCGGAAGCACAGCTGGATCGTTTTTTAATGAAAATTCAGTTGGATTATCCCAATGCGGATGATGAACTGGCCATTCTAGACCTCACGGATACCGAAACACGGCAACCGAATCGACCCAAACCCCAGCCACTCACTCAGGCGAATCTCTTTGAAATGCGTGCGGCAATCATGAGTGTGCATATTGCCCCGGCATTGAAACAATATATTGTGGACTTAATTCTGGCGACTCGAAATCCTGCCCCCTATGATGCCGATTTAGCCGATTCGATCGAGTTCGGTGCCAGCCCTAGGGCAACCATTGCCTTAGCCCGCTGTGCTAGAGCCAAAGCTTTTTTGGATGGGCGGGATTTTGTAACACCGGCAGATATTCAATCACTGGTCCTTCCCGTATTACGTCATCGCATTCTTTTAACCTATCAAGCACATGCTCAAGGTTATACCAGCGATGATTTGATCCAGCGACTATTAGCCTTAGTCAGTGTTGCCTGATGATGTTTCAAATCCAACGTCCATCGCCTGTTGATCTGTCTTTGCAGCAACTCATTCAATGTCGTTTTATTCCTTTTCAAACTTTCCAGAGGAAAAATCGACAGTCCACCCATCAGGCAGGAAACTGGGTCAGCCCCCATCGGGGTCGAGGAATGGAATTTGATGAAGTCCGACGTTATCAATCCGGAGACGATATTCGGTATATCGACTGGCGAGTCACAGCTCGCACCGGACATCCGCATAGTAAATTATTTCATGAAGAACGTGATCGCTCCGTCATGATTTCCATCGATTTAACACCCAGCATGTTTTTTGGCAGTGGTGATAAATTAAAATCCATGATGGCTTGTGAACTAGCCGCTATCATTGGTTGGGATCACGTGGAACAACGGCAGCGCATTGGATTACAGATACTCGGAGAAGCCATCAAAGTAACCCCCATCAGTCAACATCCTAAAACCTGGCTCCAATCTCTGGATCTGTTACAACATCAATATCATTTACAATTGGAACATCTACAGAGTGAGACCAATACAACTCAAGACTTTAATGAGCTCACTCACTATGCACCAACAGGAGCTGACCTGCATTTTATCAGTGATTTTTATCACTATAGCGACCCTGATTTTCTCCAATTAACGATACTAGCCGCTCGCCATCGCGTGGTGCTCTGGCAAATAACCGATCCGTTCGAATTTGATTTACCCCAAAATGCCAAAGGGCGACTCCCCGTACAAAACCTTCGGCAATCTGGATGGTTAGTCGGTCAGTCCAAACATTTTCGGGAACAATATCGTCAGGCCGCCCAAAACAGACAACAACAGATCATCGAAGCCACACAAAAAGTAAATCTGCCATTTCACCCGTTATCAACTCAGGAGGACTGGCATGCCTACTTCTAATCCACTTATCGGACTGCGTGATATTATAGTGCCGTCTCATCCCGAGACTGCACTTCCAGCCATCGGATGGTGGATCCTTTACGGTGCTATCATTGCCGTTATCATCATCAGCATGATGGCATTCTACCTGTATCGCAAAAAACGCCGCTTACAGCGAATTGCACTGAAGCAACTCAACGATATGGAACAACAACAGGCTTCGGCCCAAGCAGTCAATACCTTACTAAAACAGGTAGCTCAGGCTTATCTGGGACGCGATCAAGTAGCATCATTAACCGCGCAGGAATGGTTTGTATTTTTAAACCAACAAACGACTGATCAGCTATTTTCAAAATCGCTCACCGAATCACTTTGTTTAGCCTTATACCAAGGCGAATTTCCCGCAACCGCGGAACAAATCCAAGCAACCCGACGCTGGATAAAAAAAGCCTTACCTCCTCGACGTAGGAGGTCTCAATGAACCTAACATTTGCTTGGTGGCCAATTTTGGTGCTCATTCCACTGCCGTGGCTTATGCGCTTTATAAAGAGAAAAGAGCAACCCACTACGGCTCCCCTAATCAATCAAAGCCTACCCTATCTGCTCGTGGCTCCTAATGAGTCGCAAAAAGCCCGCTCATCTTTCACTCTTTGGCTCATCTGGGGATTATTGCTTATTGCAGCGGCCCGGCCGCAATGGCTAGATGATGCCACGACCCCGATTGAGCGACAGGGGCGAAATTTAATGCTGGCAGTCGATCTATCCGGCAGTATGCAAATCCCAGATATGCAGTGGAACGGGGATGCCGTATCCCGCCTCGTGGCCTTACGCCATTTACTAGCCCAGTTTATCGAGCATCGCCGGGGGGATCGCATTGGAATGATCTTGTTTGCTGATCACGCTTATCTACAAGCCCCTCTAACATTCGATACTCAAACTGTGCAACATTATGCCGAACAGATGAATCAGGGATTAGTCGGTAACAAAACCGCAATCGGTGAAGCGATTGGACTCGGCGTCAAACAGCTCTTAAAACAACCGGCTAAACAGCGAGTCCTGATTTTGCTGACTGATGGACAAAATACCGCGGGGCTCATTCAGCCTAAAGACGCAGCTAAAATAGCCAAAGAAAATGGGGTCACAATTTATACGATAGGCATCGGTTCCCGGGCATTTGAACGGCGCACCATATTCGGAATACAACGAATTAATCCATCTCAGGATCTGGATGAACCGCTCCTCAAAGAGATTGCGCATATGACCGGTGGTCAATATTTCAGAGCCGCAAGCAGTGCTCAACTGGCGGCCATCTATCAACAACTGGATAAACTCGTCCCAATTAAAGGACCTCAACAATTTTATCGTCCTAAAACGGAGCTCTATTTCATTCCTCTGGCCGTTGCTCTGGGATGGTTACTCATCGTACCTCTCTTACGCTTCATTCCAGTGCAAAGGAGGAGAACCTAATGCCGCTCCATTTTACCCGTCCGGAATGGTTACTGGCTATTCCCATCATCTTCCTCTGGCTTTACTGGCAATGGCGGACCCAGCGTCAGCAAGGATGGGCGAGCCTCCTCCCGCAAGCCATTGCGAGTCGATTAGTGATTCAATCCCAAAAAATTCATTCATCTTTACCTTGGCTACTAGGAATCTGGCTATTGCTCGGCTGTTTTGCTCTCGCGGGTCCCAGTTTTAAAGCGCAGCATGTTGAAGCAATTAGTGGCGGAAATGCCCGGGTTGTCGTCTTGGATATGTCGATGTCGATGCATGCCACGGATGCCTCACCAGATCGATTGCATATAGCACGCTATAAGGCGCTGGATTTGCTGAAAAACTGGAAAGGTGGCGAAACAGGTTTAGTGGCTTTTGCCGGAACAGGTTTTGTCATTAGCCCGCTCAGTTCAGATGAAGCCACTTTAACCAATTTAGTCCCTTATCTGAATCCGGAAATTATGCCTACCCAAGGTTCCAATCTAGCTGATGGGATCGGCAAAGCCATTCAGTTATTACAACAAAGTGGCTATAGTCAAGGGGATATCGTCGTCATTGGGGATAGTATTCCATCATCACAAATGCAATCGATCCAAAGCCAACTCAAGTCACATCATTATCGATTATCATTTCTAGCGGTTGGAACCGCTGACGGTGCTCCCGTGCCATTAGGCAATGGTCAGTTATTAAAAGATGCACAGGGGCAAATAGTCATCCCCAAAGTTAATCTTGAAAAGATCGTCCCATTATGTCGAATGAGTAGCGGCATTTGTAGCTATGTTCAGGCGGGTGACCAAGATGTTCAAGCCATCGTCAATCTCACAACCTTAGATCACTCAGAACAGGGACGACGAGCGCAATCAGAAGGACTTCGCTGGCGTGATCAGGGATATTGGTTACTACTACCTTTATTACTACTCTGGTTATGGCAATTTAGGTCACCACCATTGATGGTGCTGCTGCTCACTTCAGTTACTAGTTTGATGCTCCAACCTAAAGCTCAAGCCGCTTTCTGGGAAAATCAAGCCCAACAGGCCCAACACGCATTCGAAAAAGGCCAGTATCAGCAAGCCGCAACGTTATATCGGACGCCCCAATGGCAAGGTTCGGCTTGGTACAAAGCCGGAAAATATCAGCAAGCACTCGAAGCCTTTCAGCAGGACCACTCTGCTCAGGGAAGCTATAATCAGGGCAACGCTTATATGCAACTGCATCAATATAAAAAGGCCGTTGACAGTTATAATCAAGCACTGAGGCAAGATCCGAATCTGGCACAAGCAAAACACAATAAAACCATAGCAGAGCAGTTACTGAAACAACAACAACAACAGCAACAGCAACAGCAACAGCAACAGCAACAGCAACAGCAACAGCAACAGCAACAGCAACAGCAACAGCAACA